>CAIYYI010000679.1 GCA_903930345.1 uncultured Verrucomicrobiota bacterium | reverse complement strand
TCATCCATCGCCCCCATGTACATATTGGTCGCCGCCATGGTGTCAGTGGTGTTGCCCAAGACGATGGCACTGGTGTTGGTGGCACCCAGGTTGCCAGCCACCGGATCCCCCACTGCGAAGCCGTTCTTGTAAAAGCTGACGTACCCGCCGGAGAACACCACGGCGAAATGCTGCCACTCGTTGAGCCGGACAATGTTTTGCAGCGGAGCCGGTATCCCATTGGCGCGCAACGTGGCCCGCACGCTGCCGGGATCGTCCACCAGCTCAATGTCAAAGTACGAACCTTTGCGCAGAATGCGGCTGTCATTGTAGATCCACGAGGAGGCCGGCACGGGTGATCCGTAAGAGGTCGGCCGCAGCCAGAACGCGAAAGTCGTGTCTCGTCCGAGAACAAGAGCGCTGCCATTGGTCGAAACCACCCGGTTCGTCTGGCCATCAAAGTAGAGGGCACCATCCGACACCCCGGAGCCCCACTGGCCGTCGTTGCCCACAAAGTCCACCAATTGGCCTGACCGGCCCAAGTTCGAGGCATCAGCCGCCACCAAACCGGTCGTCTCATTGAAGGTCCAACGCGCTTCCGCCAGCTCATTGATGTTCGTCGCCGAGCGCACCGTCAAGGTCGCCACGTCAGTGAACGTGTCGCCCAGATCATTGGCCACCCTGCATTGGTAATCCCCGGCATCCTCAGGTTGTAAATTATAGAAAGACAACACATTGGTGATGGCCGTACGGATCTCATTGGTGCCCTTGTACCAGAGGTAGCGCAGCGGCATCTGGCCGCGGGCGCGCACTCGCAGCACCGCGCTGCCACCCACATAGGTGGACTGGGATTGGGGCTGGTCCAGAATCCGAGCGATCCCGTAGGCCCCGGCGAGTTCCTGCACCTCGGACAGCTTCAGCGCGCGATCCCAAATGCCCACTTCGTCCATGGCGCCGTTCAGATATTTCATGCCGGTGACTGTGGCCATGTAATCCGAGCCGATGCGCAATGGCAGGCCGGGATTGTCCAACGGCGCGGCCACCGCCCGTGAGTCCTTCAGTTCGCCATCCAGGTAAATGCTGATTTTTGCCCCATCAAAGGTGCCGACGATGTGATACCAGCGGTTGGCTTCCAAGGCCTGCCCGATGCTGACCGGGAGATTCGCCCCGCTCTTCTTGACCAGCAGGTTCATGCCGCCATTACCCACGCCGTTGTTGGTGTTGCCATCTCCCTGCAGCAGGAAGAAGCTGTTCTCCTTCTCCAGTATGCGGTACTGGTTGCCGTTGACACTCAGCGGCACCGCTGACTTGAACCAGGTGGCCACGGAAAATCGGTTGGCCAGGTTCACCCCCACCGATGCGCTGTTGGGCACTTGAACAGCATTGGATACGGCGTTGTTAAAGGCCAGCGCCCCGTTGTAATCGCTCGGTACCCACTGGGAATTGTTGCCCGCATAGCCGAGCAGCGCCCCGTCGTTATGGTTGGTCGTGGCATCGTAGGCCACCAACCCATTCGTCTCGTCAAAATGCCACAGCGCCTGACGACCGACCGAAATATTGGTCACCTCAATGAGTTGCAGCACGGCGGGAGCACTGGTGACGACGGCAACCGAATTGCTGGCCCGCAAGGTATAGGTGCCGACCTGGGTTGCCTGCACATTGGTCAGGCTCAATATATTGGAGATAGCCCCGCCCACCGGGTTATCGTTCAGCAACCATTGGAATGACATCGGCACCGCCCCGGACACATCCGCCGAGAAAAGCACATCCAACCCCTGGTAAATCGCCGCACCGACCGGCTGCCGGGTAAACAGCGGCGGTCCCGCCGCCACCCCCCCCGCCACGCTGGCAAAGGTGGTGCCAAGGCGAATCTCATCCACTTCCGCCGCCGTGGCCGAAGCATTGCGAATTTGCAACCGGGTCAGAGTGACCGCACTGGCACTGTTGGCGCTGATCTGCCAGGTGGTGGGCTCCGAGCTGGGCACAATGTCCGTGGCCCGGTAAATATTCATGTACACAGTGTCGTTTGCCGGTTGGTGCGCGACCATTTTGGCCACGATGTACACCGTCTCGCCGCACGGGAACACGTTGGGGAAATAGACGTCACTGGCCACACCGATGATAGCCGTGTTGGTGCTGCTATCGCCCTGCCCGCCGAACCGCCAACGCACGTTGTTACCGTTGTCCATGAACTCGAAGCGAATGGTGCCCTGCCGCTTGACCAGCGCGCTGAAGTAAACGGTGTTGGCTTCATTGGAGAGATTGATACTGGTGCCCAGTCGGCGTTCGGCGTCCCCCGCTGCCGCCAACACAATTCGCCCGCCCGCCGAGATATGGCTCACGCTCGGGGGAAACGCCAGACTCACCCCGTCGTTAGACAGGAACATGTCACTGTTGGTATCAACCCATACATTTGCCCCCCAGCCGGTTCCACCAGAACCACCGACCAGCGTGGTGCTGGCGTAATCGAAACCTTCGTATTCCAACACTTGGGCCGAGGCCAGGTTGGCGGTTAGCAGACCAAAGCCGATCAAGGCCATGACCCGGGTTCGCAGTAAACCTAAACAGGTTGTCAGGTGGGATTTCATAAATTGGTTTCCAAATTGATCAATTGCAGAAGTTTCAATTCAAGACCAGCGGTGCCCTTTTGGCAGGTCACGGATTTTGATCGCCGCCTTCCATGAAGATTTGCGCGGTGCCAAACACGAGTTTGGGGAATTTGATCCACGGATCCTTGGCTCGTACCCACGAGGCGTGTCCGTCCAGAAACCCTTGGTTAGCCCCCGCCGGCTGCGAGCCGTTGTAGTGGTTCGCTCCTCGGATGCTCGGATCCGTATCCCCGGGACGGCCCCAAGACCCGTTCAGTTTGCGCACCAGATCGGCGAAAATGACCGTGTAGTACGGTCGGTCGCTGGTTTTGATGGCGAACGCCGTCCGATTGGCGGGCACCACGCGCACCAATCCTGAATTGCTGAAATAGTTGGTTTCCCCGCAGAAATAGTGGTACCCGATCACCGTGTCCACCCCGCCTCCCTGCCAGTCCCAAAAATCGTCCCGGTTCCAACTGGAGTTGGCCGGACAGTAAAATTGGGGCCGCGACAGGTGATAATCATGCATGAACATGTCCCGGAAATTCTTCTGGCTCACCCAGTATGGATTGACGGTGCCGCCGGTGCGGGCGGAGCGTGGCAACCGGTTCTCATTGTCATCCGCGTAGATGATGCAGGAGAGGGTCCACTGCTTGATGTTGTTCAGGCAGGCGACCCGCCGACTTTGCTCCTTGGCCTTGGCCAGCGCAGGCAACAACAAAGCTGCCAGAATAGCAATGATGGCAATCACCACCAACAACTCGATCAAAGTGAACGCTGATCGTTTTCGCAATGGCCGGGCAGGCTCAACTCTTTGTTCCATGGTTTTACTAAAGCTACTCACAAATGACCAGAAAGGCAACTGATTTATCCCGGCGCGGCGCGGCGAATCGTTCCGTGCTCGACAAGCCTCCCCATTCACCGTAGCCTTTATGGATAAACCAAAGGTCAATATGATTATGAAGGCCCCCGAAGAAGCCTACCCACGTTATCTGACCGCCCTGCTGGCCGGGGACCGGGCACATTGCCGGTCGGTTTTCGAGGCTTACCTCGCCACCGACATGGACTTACGCATGCTCTACCAGGATCTGGTGCAGCGTTCCCTCTATGACGTGGGCACACTCTGGGAGCAGGGCCGGGTGTCGGTCGCCACGGAGCATCTGGCCACCGCCATCACCGAAAGCCTGCTCAACCTGGTCTATCCACGCCTCTTCAGCCAGCCGCGCATCGGCAAAACCGCTGTGGTTTCCTGCGCGGCCAACGAGTATCACCAGATCGGCGGCAAGATGGTGGCGGATATTTTCGAGCTGCACGGCTGGCGCGGCTACTTCCTGGGTGCCAATACGCCAGCACCCGGTTTGCTTGACCTGATCCGGGAAAAACGCCCGGATGTCGTGACGTTGTCGCTGACGGTGTATTTCAACCTGGAGACGCTGTTGCAGACCGCCGCAGCGGTCCGCAAGGAGTTCCCGACCCTGCCCATTCTCGTCGGGGGACAGGCCTTCCGCTGGGGCGGACGGGAGAGGACCGAGGAAATTGAGGGCGTGCGGCACCTGGGCTCGCTGGCCGATCTGGAGTCATGGATAAAATCCCCGCCCCACCATGCCAACTGATTCCCCCCTGGCGGCGGCCGTCCTCGCTTACCTGGCGGATACGGGGCCGGTGCTCGCCCTCAACTTGGATGTACAACAGCGGGTGGTGATGGCCAACGCGCACGCCCGTCGCATTCTGGGCACGAACGTGGTTGGTCGTGCGCTGGGCGAGTTGGTGTTGGACTTCACGCCTCTTCCCGACCTGCAAACGCCGGACGCAACGGGCAAACGCAGCCACCTGCTCTCGCTGAACACCGCCGCGGGAATGCCGGAAAGTTTCCATTTCAGGTTCTTTGCCCTGCCCGAAGGCACCCTGGCTCTGGGGTGCCTCGACTTCCAGGAGCAGGCGCGGTTGCAGACTGAGGTGCTGGGGTTGAACCATGAATTGAACGATCTCACCCGCCAGTTGCACCTGGCCAACGCGGAACTGAAGGAATTGAACCAGCTCAAAAACCAGTTCCTCGGCATGGCGGCGCACGATCTGCGCGCCCCCATCGGCGTCATCATGACCTACAGCGAGTTTGTGCTGGATGAAGTCGGGGATCGTCTCCCCGAGGAGCATCAGGAGTTCCTGCGCACCTGCCTCGCCTCCGCCATTGGCATGCAGCAGCTCATTGAGAATTTCCTGGATGTGTCCATCATCGAGTCAGGAAAAATGCGGCTGGATCTGGCGGAGGCAACGGTGCCGGAGATCCTGGCAGGCGTCGAACCCATAGCCCGGTTGGTGGCGGTGAAGAAGAAGATCTCCCTGGTGGTGCTCCCGGCGGACGAAGCCCGGCGGATGCCGGTGGATGTGCCCAAGCTCCAGCAGGTTCTCCTCAACCTCCTCAGGAACGCCGTGGAACACTCCCGGCCCGGCCAGCGCGTCTGGCTCTCCTCCCACTGGGACGATCAAAACCTGCTCTTTGCCGTGCGCGACGAAGGCCCGGGCATCGCCCCCGGGGACCAAGCCAAACTGTTCATGAGCTTTGCTAAGGCCGGCACGCGCAAGACCGCTGGCGAACGCAGCGTGGGGCTGGGGCTGGCCATCTCCCGCCTGATCGTCGAGGCCCACGGCGGACGCATCTGGGTGGAAAGCATCCCCGGCCCGGGTGCCACCTTCCAGTTCACCCTGCCCCGGCAGACACAACGTCAAACCCCAACCCCTGCCTGACCATGAAAAACGGACTCTACGGACAGCAACTGACCCTGATGGAGGAACTCAAGGCATCCACCTTTCTGCCCCATGCCCGCATGCAGGCCACGCCTTTCTGGCAGGCCCTGGCCGCCTGCCAGTTGCCGCTGGAATCCTATGTGGGGCAGCTCCGCGCCCTGGCCATCATCCACGGGGTGCTGGAGCAGGCGCTGGCAGGCTGCGCCGATCAGCGGGTGGCCTCCATCTGGCACGAGGACATGCGCAAACTGCCCCTGCTGAACGAGGACTTGCGGTACTTCGAACCCCGGGCGGTGGCCGACCTCAGGGAGGCGGTGGAGGCGGCGCTGGCCACCGCCGAGCAGCTCCGCCTGCGTTCCCTTCAGCAGCCGCTCTCGCTCCTGGGCTGGCTCTATGTCCTGGAGGGATCCACCCTCGGGGCTGTCGTGTTGCGGCCGCTCTTTGCCCGGGCCTTCCTGCTCAAGGGTGCGGATGGCCTGTCCTACCTGCACAGTTACGGACCGGGGGTGTTTTCCCGCTGGGCCCAGTACCAGCAACGCATGAACGCCCTGTCTCTGGGCGCGGAGGAGAGGGAGCAATTGGTGGCGTCAGCCGGGGCGGCTTTCAGCCAGCTTGACACCCTTTTTCAGGCGCTGTACCCCTTCAAGCCCGAGTCCAAAACCTTTCTGGTCACCTCCATCAATCCCGAGGCCGGGCGGCACCCGGTGCCGGCGGATGCCCGTGAGGTGCAGGCCGCGCTCCGGGCCGCAGATCTCTGCTGGCAGCGTTTCCCCTACTTTGAACAGCGTTATGGCGAACGGGGGCTGCGTTTTGCCCGCAGTGACGCCGCCTGGCAGGCCACCCTTTACCAGTACGAGCCGACCCAGATCCTCCAGCAGGTGCGGTGGCTCGGGCGCGTCCTCGCCAACCGCGGCATGCCGACCCTCCTATTGCAGGCCCAGTTGGAAATCCTGATGGAGGAACTGACCGCCGCCATCCCAGGAAACAAGGCTGCCTATGAGAAATTGTCCCAGGCCGTTGCCGGGCTGCGAGAGTCACGTCGCAAGCATCTGAGCGATGAGCAACTCCTGAGCATCGCCGATCAGTTTGATCAAGCTGTGGGGCCGGATTGGAGCGCCCGCTTCCCCCACACTGGAGCGTTGCTCGGCACCGCTGTGGTGGATGAATTGGAGGGCAGCGAGAACGCGGTGGAAAGCCTCCGTCCATGGATGACCGACGATGCCCGTTTCCCGGCTGAGTGGATTACCGCCGTGGAGACCGCCCTGGCCAGGGCACGCGAGCAAACACGTTCCACCATCAAAGTGCGCCCGAATCACGCCTGAACTCCATGAGCCCAAAAAAAACTGATGAAATCCGCATTCTGGTGGTGGATGACAATGCCAACGTCGCCCGGGGCACGGCGCGACTACTGGAGCAGGCGGGATATGTCATTGCTGCGACTTCCAACGGGCTGGAAGCCATGGCGGCCATGCCGACATTTCGTCCGGATCTCGTGCTGACAGACCGGGACATGCCCGGAATGGACGGCCTTGCATTATGCCAGCGAATCAAAGCGGATCCAGCCTTGGCGGATGTGCTGGTCATTCTCAACTCTGGCACCTTTACCCTGAGCGAGGACCAGACAGCCGGGCTGAACTCCGGCGCGGATGGCTACATTGCGCGCCCCATCGCCAACCGGGAGTTGGTCGCGCGGGTGGATGCGTATGTCCGCATCCTGCGCCTGAACCGTTCGCTGCGCGAAAAAAACACCGAATTGGAGGCGGCGCTGGCCAAGGTGAAATTGCTCAGCGGACTGGTGCCGATCTGCTCCGGCTGCAAACAGATCCGCGACGACAAAGGCTATTGGAGCGAGGTGGAAAGCTACGTGCAAAAGCACTCCGAAGCCAAATTCACCCACGGTCTGTGCCCGAAATGCACCCAGAAGTACTTCCCTGATCTCGAGGCCGGCCCCGGCGATTCAAACCCGAGAACCGCCTGATTGAAACGCCGGGATTACGGTCGCTGGGGCTTAAAAAACCTCAGGTACAGGCCGGAAAGCCCCCCCGGAACCGGCTGCGGGGATGTTTGCCCCACCAGCGGCCCTGGCTCATATCATTTCGTGCTCGTTTTTTTCGCGTGAAATCCTGGGTTTTCCCACCAGGGCGGCCTTGGTTTCCTGGGCGTCCCGTTCGAGATTCAAGGCGAGCAATCGCTCCAGTATCCGTTCGTCGGGCAAGTCAGCCGGCCAGCCATAGGCGGCGGCCACTGTGGCATCGAGTCTTTTGTGCGCGAGGTCCAGCCAGGCGGGGCGCTCGTTGTAGAGGCTCGTCAGGGTGCGCTTCTTGAGCTTGGCGACAAGCATCCATGGCCGGGCGTTCCGTGCTCGACAAATCCCCCCCCATCACCTTAGACTTTCCCCATAAACCAAATCGCAACACCTATGGTCGTCCTGACAGGTAGCCTGTGCCTGTCACCAGCCAAAATCGGTGTCAATGACCAGGCCCTGCGGCGGAGCTTTGCCGGGGGGCTGAAACCGAACCCACATCCATGAACACCAAACCTTGGGCCGACCAACTGTTTAATGCCATGATCAACACCGACCGACCGGCAGCGGCGGTGCTGATCGAACAGATCATCGCGCAAGGCATGGCCCCGGAGTGCCTTATCACCGACATTCTCGATCCGGCACTCGTCCGGCTCGGCCGGCTATGGGGACGGGACTCCGTCTCGCTCGCCCAAACATTTGTGGCCGCGAAGATCGCCGAAGACGTCCTGCTGCGCTGCGTGCCGACGGAGAGGGCGACGGCACCCCACAACACCCCGGTGGTCATCGGCAACATCGAGGATGATTTCCACAGCCTGGGGCGGCGCATCGTGGGGGTGTTCCTGCGCGCCGCCGGCTGGGAGGTTCATGATCTGGGCAATGATGTGCCACCTGAGCAGTTCGTCGATAAGGCGCTCGAAGTGGGGGCCAGCGTGGTGGGCGCCTCGGCGATGATGCAGACCACCGCGCTGAACATCCGCAAACTCCGCGATCTGATTGATGCCCGGGGCCTGCAGGGCCGGTTGAAGCTGGCGGTCGGCGGCGCGGTGTTCAACTGGCGGCCGGATCTGGTCGCGGAAGTGGGCGGCGACGGCACCGTCCAGAATGCCTCCGGCGTGGACGCGCTCATGCACCGGCTGCAGGCCGAAGCGAAAGGAGAACCAAAGCCATGAATGCCCACGAACGGGTCATGAACACCCTGCAAGGCCGCCCGACGGATCGCGTGCCGGTCTTCGCCGTCCTCGGCGCCTATGGCGGCAAACTCACCCACACCGATCTGCGGACCCTCTACAGCGATGCCCGGGCTTACGTGGCCGGTCAACGGGCCGTGCAGGACACCTTTGGGCTCGACCTGGTGCTGGCCACTTTCGACTATAGCGCGCTCGCCGAGGCCTTCGGAGGCGAGGTGGCCTGGTTCGAGGATCAGGCGCCCAACATGAAACGCCCGGGAGCACGCGATGCGGCAGCCGCAATGGCCTTGCCGCTGCCCGACCCGTACCGCACGGCCCGCTTGCCGGTCATTCTGGAGGCGACCCGGCAACTCGCCGGCCTTTACCAGGGCCGGGTGCCGCTGTTTGCGGCGGTGCCCGGTCCGGGCGCGCTGCCCTCCATGGTGCTGGGATTGGAAACCTGGCTGGAGACGGTGCTCTTCGATGAGCCCGCCGCCAGCCGGATGCTGGAGTGGAGCGGCCGCTTCTTCGTGGCCTGGGCCAACGCCCTGCTGGAAGCGGGCGCCACCGGCCTGGTCGTCACTGAATCCGTCGCCTCAGCGGAAATCTCGCCGCGCCGTTTGTTTGCCGAGCGGTTTATGCCCCATGTGCGAACCATGTTCGCCCGGGTGCGCGGACCGCTGGTGTTCCACCATGGCGGGGGACGCATCGGCTCCGTTTTGGACCTGCTGCCCGGCGTGCCCGGACTGGTGGGTGTGGTGGTCAGCTCGAAGGACGATCTGGGCGCGGCCCGGCAGGCACTGGGGCCGGAACCCCTGTTGATCGGCAACCTGGACAACCTGAGCCTGCCCACGGCCACTGCGGCGGAGATTCGCGCGCGAAGTCTGGCCTGTTTGCAAGCCGCCGCGCCCGCCGGCCGTTACATCCTCTCCCACTCCGCCGCCGATGTGCCCCTGAGCGCCCCGCCGGAGAATCTGCGCGCCATGATCGCAGCCAGCGAAGAGTACGCGAGAAACCCACACGCCCTCCCATGAACTCCCGGCTACCCGTAGCGGCAGGCATCCTGCCTGCCGTAGCCGGCGGCATCTTTGCCGCCCGGCCAACATCTTCCCCACGCCCAGCCCCATGAACTCGCCCTCCTCCAGTGAACTCCCGGCTGGAAGCCGGGCGCTACGGCAGGCTGGGAAGCCTGCCGCTACGAACACCCGCCCACGCCCGTCCGTCGCGGTACCTGTACCCGTAGCGGCAGGCATCCTGCCTGCCGTAGCCGGCGGCATCTTTGCCGCCCGGCCAACATCTTCCCCACGCCCAGCCCCATGAACTCGCCCTCCCCCAATGAACTCCCGGCTGGAAGCCGGGCGATACGGCAGGCTGGGAAGCCTGCCGCTACAAACACACCACCGCCTGCGGATGTCGCCCTGCCTTCACCCCTTGCATCTGGATTCCATTTCCGCGGGCACTTGCCCCATCTCAAACGCGAAGGCGTCGCTTACTTTGTCACATTTCGCTTGGCGGATTCCTTGCCTGCCAGTGAAATCCTTCGGCTCAAGCACGAACGCGAAACCCTCCAGGCCGACGCTCTTGCGCACAAGCGGCCACTCACCTGGCACGAGGAACAACAGCTCCTGGCATGGTATTCAGAAAAGGTTGACCGGTTGCTCGACTTAGGACACGCCGCCTGCTGGCTAAAACAGCCAGACATCGGAGAAATGGTCGCCGGAGCGCTTAAATTCTTTGTTGGCCAACGCTACGACTTGCGCGCTTGGGTGATTATTCCTAATCACGTTCATGCCATCGTGTGGCCGCATCCGGGTTACAACATCAGTCAGATTCTCCACAGTTGGAAATCCTTTACAGCCACCCAAGCCAATCGGATTTTGCGTCGCAAGCACGCACCCTTCTGGCAAACGGAATCCTACGACCACTGGATCCGCAACGATGATGAACGGGCGCGCCTGGTGGCCTACATAGAAAACAACCCGGTGAAAGCACGACTCTGCGCTCGCCCAGAAGACTGGCGCTGGAGCAGTGCTTACGATCGGAACACCAGCCCACGCCCGTCCGTCGCGGTACCTGTACCCGCACCCGTAGCCGGCGGCATCTCTGCCGCCCGGCCAACATCTCCCCCACGCACGCCCCCATGAACTCGCCCTCCTCCAATGAACTCCCGGCTGGAAGCCGGGCGCTACGGCAGGCTGGGAAGCCTGCCGCTACGATCACCGGCACGGCCCCCACGGTCTGGCTCAGTTGCGGGGTGCTGCGCGCGGAGCTGGAGGAACTCCACCACCGGGGCGACATCACCGGCGAGCTGCGGTTTCTCAACTCCATGCTGCACATGGCCCCGCAACAGTTGCAAACCACGCTGGAGACCGCTTTGGGACAGCCCGGCCCCGAAGGGGGCCGGCTCGTTTTGGTTTATGGCGATTGCTGCGGCCGGATGCTGGACCTGGTGCGCCAATTCAAGGTGGGCCGGGTCAACGCCATCAACTGCGCGCAAATGTTGGTGGGCCGCGCCCGCTACCGCGAGCTGATGCGCGAGGAAGCCTTCATGCTGCTGCCCGAATGGGCGCTGCGTTGGCAGGATATCATGCGGATCGAACTCGGCTTGTCGCCGGAAGTGGCGCGCGATCTCATGCGGGAGCATCGCCGTGAACTGGTTTATCTGAACACCGGCCTGGCCCCGGTGCCCCAGGCCGCGCTGGCGGAGTGCGCGGCCTACACCGGGCTGCCCTGCCGCATTGAATCGGTGGGGCTGGATCACCTGCTCGCCCTGCTGCTGGAGGCCGAGTCCACAGCGTCAATCCGCCCACCCCGGGAGAAATTCTTATGAACCCCGACCTTTCCCTCAAGCCGGCAACCCCGGCCGATCAGTTTCTGGCCGTGGAAGTCTTTTCGGAACTCCTGGCCTCCACCGATCCGGGGCAGTTGGGCCAGCGGCTCACCGAACAACTGCGCGAAATCACCGGCGCCCGCACCGTGATGCTCATGGCGCACCCGGAAGGTGCCCGCGCGCACAGACTGCTTCATGCCTGCCCCTCCCGCCGCATGGGACTGTTCACCCCCGATGAACTGGGGCTGTTCTGTCCCGACTGCACCCCGTCAACCCTGCCCCTGCGGACCGGCGATTTTCCGACCGGGCACCCGCTGCGCGTCCTGCTGTTGCGGGTGGGGGTCGAGTCCCTGCTGCGTTTCCCTCTGTTGGTGGGAAACGAGTTGCTGGCCACCCTGCTGTTGCTGGATTTGCCGGGAGCGGACCGCCTTGAGGAGACGGCGAAGATCGTCACGCACCTTTCACCCGTGATGGCGCTGGCCTTGAAAAACTCCCTCGCCCACGAGCGCATTGGGCAGCAGGCGCGCGCGCTGGAATCGCAGGCAAACGAGCTGGAGGAGCGGGTGGCCGAACGCACGGCTGAATTGGAGGAGGCCAACAAATCGCTGGCGGCCTCCCGTTTCACAGCGTTGGATCTCATGAATGAGGCGGTGGTGGCGCGTCATCGCGCGGAGGAGAGCGCGGCGGCGCTGCTGCGCGAGGTGAATGAGCGCAAACGCCTGGAGCAGGAACGGTGGGAGATGGCGGCCCAGTTGCGCCAGCAGCAGAAGCTTGAGGCCATCGGCACCCTCGCCTCCGGCGTCGCCCATGAGATCAACAACCCCATCAACGGGGCCATGAACTATGCCCAGTTGATCCTCGACGACTCCGCCCCGGACAGCCGCAACGCCGAATACGCCAGAGAGATCATCCATGAAACCCAGCGGGTGGCCACCATCGTGCGCAACCTGCTGCAATTCTCGCGGGTGGAAAACCAGACCCACAGCCCCGCCCGCCCGACGGATATCGTTGAACGCACGCTCTCCCTCATCCGCACCGTGATGCGGCACGACCAAATCACCCTCCAGGTGAGCGTGCCGGAGGAACTGCCGGACCTGAAATGCCGCAGCCAGCAAATCCAGCAGGTGCTCATGAACCTGATGACCAACGCCCGCGACGCGCTGAACGAGCGCTACCCCGGCCATGATCCGGACAAAATGATCATCGTCGCGTCCAGCCTGTTTGAAAAGGCGGGCAGCCGGTGGATCCGGCTGAGCGTCGAGGATCACGGCACCGGCATCACACCGGAGGTGCGCGAGCGGATATTTGATCCGTTTTTCACGACCAAGCCGCGCGACAAGGGCACGGGCCTGGGTCTGTCCATCAGCCACGGAATTGTGAAGGACCATCACGGTGAGTTGACCGTGGAGAGTGAGCCAGGCCGTTACACCCGGGTGCATGTGGATCTGCCCGTGGACAACGGGTGGGGGGTGATGGGGGAAACCTGAAACGCAAGTCGTGAAAGATGAGACATTGGACTTAACATCATGAATGTGGGCATTGCTTTTTTTACAGGCCTGACGGCGGGCGGGCTGGGTTGCCTGGCCGTTCAAGGCGGTTTGTTGGCCAGCTCCCTGGCCTGCCAGGCGGAGGCGGATCTCCAAACCAACCGTCCGGACCGATCGTCACCCCGGATCGCCCAGCCCATTCTGCTGTTTCTCTCCGCCAAGCTCGTCGCCTACAGCACCCTGGGATTTCTTCTCGGCGCCTGTGGCTCACTCCTCCAGATCACCCCCCGGACGCGCGCCGGGTTGATGGTTCTCATCGGTCTTTTCATGCTGGGCAATGGGCTGCGCCTGCTCAATGTCCACCCGCTCTTCCGGTTCTTTGTGATTGAGCCGCCCACCGCAATCACCGGCTTCATTCGCCGCACCTCGAAAAACGGCACCCTGCTGCTCACCCCGCTCTTCCTGGGCTGCCTGACGGTGCTGCTCCCCTGTGGCGTCAGCCAGTCCATGATGGCGGCCGCCCTGGCCGCCGGCGATCCCCTCCAGGGGGCCGCCCTCCTGTGCGCGTTCACCCTGGGCACTTTCCCGCTCTTTTTTCTGGTGGCCTATTCCGCCACCCGGCTCGGAGCCGCCCTGGAGCAGCAGTTCCGCCGCCTCGTGGCCCTGGTCCTGATCGCTTTGGGCGTGGTCTCGTGCGTCTTCGGACTCAACCTGGCCGGGGTGCCGGTGGCCCTGCCACGCCAGGTTGGCCGGCTCGTGGGAATGCCGGGGATGGCGGCAGCGATCAACCCATCCGCACCCTGCCAGGTCAACGTGTCTGACGAGGGTTACACACCCGCCGTGCTGCATCTTCCGGCCGGCCGGCCGGTCACGCTCCTCTGGATCACCAGCGGGGCAAATTGTTGCGCCCGGTCGGTGGTCATCCCCGGGCTGTCTTATCAGGCGGTTCTGCCGGTCACTGGAAAGACCCCGCTCACCATCCTGGCGCAGCCGAGGGGCACCGTCCTGAATTACTCCTGTTCCATGGGCCGCCGAGTCGGCCAATTTGTTTTTGACCGGGAATGAACCGCCAGCCAACCTCTCAACCAGACCACCATCCATCATGAACACGACCTTCAAAGTGCCCGATATGGTCTGCCCGAGTTGCGCCCTGCAGCTTGAGGGTCTGCCCGACCAACTGCCCGGCATCACGCGCATCCGCGCCAGCCACAGGAAGCTGACGCTGGAAGTGGAGTTCGATGAGACCAAGCTGACCCTGGCCAACATCATCACGGCGGCCACCGCTCTCGGCCATCGCCTGGAACCGGTGACCTGCTCCGGGAGGGGTGCCGCCAGTTCCGTCCTCACCCTGCCGGTCACGGGCATGTCCTGCACCAATTGCGCACAGAACATTGAACGAAACATTGGCAAACTGCCCGGGGTCACCTCGGCCCGCGTGGATTTGACGGGGGAAAAACTGGCCGCAATCCTGGATCCCGCGCAAACCGATGCGCTCCGGGTCATCGCCCGGGTCAAAGAACTGGGCTTCGGCGTCCCCACCCAACGGATCGAACTGTCCCTCGCCGGGCTGCGCGACCCTTCGGATACCGCGAACCTGTTGACCCTGCTGGCCGAACAGAGCGGCGTGTTGGCCATAGAGATCGGCGGGCGGGCCGGGCGGATCGTGCTGGAGTGCCTTCCCGGCGCCGTCCGCCGGGCCGACCTTGAGCCACTGATCCGCCGGGCAGGCTTCACCGCTGAGCCGGCCATCGAGCCGGGGGATCCGGAAACCTGCGCGCGACAGGCCGAAATCCAACATCAGAAGCGCCTGTTGATCCTGGGTCTTGCGCTCTCGATACCGCTGATCGTTTTCAGCATGGCCCGGGACTTTGGCCTGGTCGGGTTTCGCCATGATCTGGTCGCCATGCTCATACCCGCCACCCTGGTGCAGTGGGTGGTGGGATGGCAATTCTACGTGGGGGCGTACCGGAGCCTGCGGGCGGGCGGATCCAACATGGACGTCCTGATCGCCCTGGGCTCCTCCGTCGCCTACGGTTCCAGCCTCGCCGTGACGCTGGGGCTGGCCCCCGGAGCCAATGTCTATTTCGAAACCGGGGCCGCCATCATCACCCTCGTCCGACTGGGCAAATTCCTGGAGGCCCGGGCCAAGGGACGGGCCTCGGCCGCGCTGAAGGCCCTGATGAGCCTGCGCCCCCCCACCGCCACGGTGGTGCGCCAGGGCGTCGAATCCCAGATTGAGGTCGAGCAGGTCGTGGTCGGCGACACCGTCGTGGTGCGCCCGGGTGAGAAGATCCCGGTGGACGGCATCATCCGCGAGGGGCAATCGGTGCTGGACGAGTCCATGATCACAGGCGAGTCATTGCCGGTGGGCAAAGGCCCGGGGGAGGAAGTCATCGGGGCCACGCTCAACCAGTCCGGCTGGATCCGGTTTCAGGCGACCAAGGTGGGCCAGCACACCACCCTGGCCCGGATTGTGCGGCTCGTGCAGGAGGCGCAGTCCGGCAAAGCGCCCATTCAAAAACTGACCGATGAGATCGGGCGGTATTTCGTGCCCATCATCCTGGCGCTGGCGCTGGGCACCTTCCTGGGCTGGATCTACGTCGCCGGACTGGGCTGGCCGGCGGCGTTGATGAATGCCGTGGCGGTGCTCGTCATCGCCTGCCCCTGCGCCATCGGCCTGGCCACACCCACGGCGATTCTCGTGGGCTCAAGCCGGGCGGCTGAGCAGGGGATCCTCTTCAAAACCAGTGAGGCCCTGGAACGGGCGGGCCGCGTGAGCGTGGTGGTGCTGGACAAGACCGGCACGATCACCCGGGGCCAGCCGGAAATCACCGACATCATTGCCCTGCCCTCCCATGCCGCGGACGACGTGCTGCGGCTGGCCGCCAGCGCGGAACGCGGCTCCGAGCATCCCCTGGGCGCGGCCTTGGTGAGAGAGGCGGCCAACCGGGGCCTGAGCCTGACCGATCCAGGGCAGTTCCGGGCGGCGGGCGGTTTGGGGATCCACGCCACTGTGGGCCGGCAAATCGTCCTCATTGGCAATCCCCGGATGATGGCGCAGGAGGGGGTTGATGTCGCCGCCTTGCAATCGGAACTCACCCGGCTGCAGTCCGGGGGAAAAACCGTCATGATTGTCGCCGCGAGCGACCCCGCCGGTGCCGGCCCGGTCTGTCCGATGGGCGTTGTGGGGGTCGCCGACACCGTGAAGCCCGGCTCACGGGAGGCCATCGCCGAACTGCGCCAGCTTGGCCTGGAGGTGGTGATGCTGACCGGCGACAACCCGGTCACCGCCCAGGCGATCGCCGCCGAGGTGGGCATTGACCATGTTCTGGCGGGCGTGCTGCCGGGCGAAAAAGCGTCGATGATCCGCAACTTGCAGGCCGGCTCTCTGGCCATCGGGACGGCCCGCCCGGTGGTGGCCATGGTGGGCGATGGCATCAACGATGCCCCGGCGCTCGCCCAGGCGGATGTCGGCATGGCCATTGGCACCGGCACCGATGTGGCGATGGCCTCGGCCGGCATCACCCTGATCAGCGGCGACCTGCGCGGGGTGGGGCGGGCGATTTCCCTCTCCCGCGCCACGCTGCAAACCATCATTCAGAACCTGATCTGGGCGTTGTTCTACAACGTCGCCCTGATTCCGATGGCGGGATACGGGTTGCTGAGCCCGATGATCGCGGCCGGGGCCATGGCCTTCAGCTCGATTTTCGTCGTGACCAACAGCCTGCGCCTGCGCGGCGCTCCGGTACAGACGAAGGCCCCGTACCGGACCCCCCGGCTGCAATTCCTCCATCATCTGGCCCGGATTCTGGCCCCCGCCATGGCGCTGGCGGTCCTGATTGTGGTGCCCATGCTCACCATGGGCGCCGAGGGGGAAATCAAGGGGGCGGTGGCCAATGACATGACCCCGCTCCTGATGATGGTCATGGCGCTGGCCAACGGTTTGATTGCCGTCTCTTACGCCTCCATTCCGGTGTTCCTGGTAGCGTTTGTCGCCAAACGGAAGGACATCCCGTTTTCCTGGGTCCTGGTGCTGTTCGGCGCGTTTATTCTGGCCTGCGGCACCACGCACCTGGTGCACATCATCGGGATCTGGCGCCAGGTGGACTGGTGGCAGGCGCTGGTGGACAGCCTCTGTGCGACCATCTCCCTGGCCACCGCAGTGGTGATCTGGCCGCTTTTGCCGAAACTCCTCTCCATCCCCAGCCCCACCCAATTGCGGACGCTCAACCGGGAACTCCAGCGGGAAAAAACCACCTTGGAACAGACCCAGAACGAGCTGCGCCGCGCCTATGCCGAGGTGGAGCAACGCGTGGCGGAGCGCACCGCCGAACTGGCCCGGGCCAACCAATCGCTCCAGGCGGAGATTGCCGAGCGCCGCCAGGCTGAGATCGCCCTCCGGGCAAGTGAGGCCCGGTTCCGTGAATTGTTGGAAAAGGTGCCTTTGCCTTTGTGCCATTTGGACCGGCATGGGGTGATCACCTTCAGGAATGAGCGCTTCATTCAAATCTTTGGTTACACGGCGGAGGATGTGCCCACCGTCGATGCGTGGTGGCCGGTCGCCTATCCGGATCCGCACTACCGTGAGTGGGCCCATTCCACCTGGAATTCCGCCGTGCGGCGGGCCGGCGAGGAAGCCTGCGAGATTGATCAGATTGAGTACAAAATAACCTGCAAAAACAGAGACGTGCGGATCGTGGAAACCTCGGGCATCATCCTGGGTGAGGAAACGCTGGTGACCTTCAATGACCACACTGAACGCAGGCGTCTGGAACAGGAACGGGCCGCCTTGGAGGCCCAAATGCGCCACCAACAGAAACTCGAATCCATTGGCACCCTCGCCTCGGGCGTCGCCCACGAAATCAACAACCCCATCAATGGGGCCATGAACTACGCCCAGTTGATCCTCGACGCCTCCACCCCGGACAGCAGCAGCGCCGAGTACGCCAAAGAGATCATCAACGAGACCCAGCGGGTGGCCACCATTGTGCGCAACCTGCTCACTTTCGCCCGGGATGAAAAACAGGAGCACAGCCCTGCCCGCATGGCGGATATCGTCGATGGCACGCTCTCCCTCATCCGCACCATCATCCGGCGCGACCAAATCACGCTGCAGGTGAATGTGCCGGAGGATCTGCCGGACCTGAAATGCCGCAGCCAGCAAATCCAGCAGGTGTTCATGAATCTGATGACCAACGCCCGCGATGCGCTGAACGAGCGCTACCCCGCCCATGATCCGGACAAGGTGTTGAGCCTCGCCGCCAGCCTGTTTGAGAAGGCGGGCCGCCGTTGGATTCGCGTGACCATCGAGGATCATGGCACCGGCATCACGCCGGAAGTTCGGGAGCGGATGTTCGACCCGTTTTTCACGACCAAACCGCGCGACAAAGGCACCGGTCTGGGCATGTCCATCAGCCACGGCATTGTCAAAGACCACCATGGCGAATTGTCCGTGGAAAGCGAGCCGGGGCGCTTCACCCGCCTGCATGTGGACCTGCCCGTGGATAACGGGTGGGAGGTGGCGGGTGAAACTTGACACGGGCGACGTGATACGGGTCGCGGATTTTCATTGGCGGCAGACTCTCTCCGGGTAATGATTGCCCTGTGTCATAGACAAACCCGACCAAGCATCCACTGCTGTTCATGATCGGATGCCCAGGCTGACAGTCAGTTGAGATTTATGATGAGCAGCACCACCACAGCCGCTTCCGCCGGGCAAAGCCAGCGACATCGTCGCTGGGCTCAGTTTGCCATTCCCCTGCTGTTGTGTTGCGCCTGGGTTTGGGGTTATTTCACCATCCGGCAGCACAAGGCCAAGGAACAGCTCAATACCCAGGAACTCAACGCTGAACGGCTGTTTGTCACGTTGCGACAAAACCTGCAAAGGTATGAGGACATGCTGAATTCCCTGCACCTGGTTTTCATTGGTTCCCAAGAGGTTACACGATCTGAATTCCGCCTGGCCGCCAACAACATCTGCCGCCGGTACAGCGGCATTCAGGCTTTGGAATGGGTGCCCCGGATTCCGGGTTCGCAGCGGGCGGCCGTGGAGCAAAAAACCCGGCAGGAAGGGTATCCCCGGTTCGAATTCCGTGATCGCCTGCCCTCGGGGCAGTTCCAGCGGTCCCCGGACCGGCCGGAACATTTTCCAATCCTGTTCGCTGAACCCGAACCGGGCAACGAGGTGGTGTTGGGCTATGACTTGATGTCCGGCCCGACACGCGACGCCCAACAAACGGCGGCGCGGGACGGTGTCGTGGTGGCCACGCCACGCCTGACGCTGGCCCAGGAAACCGGCGGCCAATACGGCATCATCATCCTCCTGCCCGTCTATCAATCCGCATTGCGTCCCCCAACCGAGCCGGAACGCCTGGTTTCATTGATCGGCTTTCTGCAAGGAATCTTCCGGCTGGGCGACATGATCGATAGCACCTGGCATGACACTGTCCCGCCGGATATGGATATCCTGATGCTGGACGTGACCGCCCCGGGCACCCCCCAGGTCATGCATCATTCGACTTCGTCCGGCCATCGGTTGACCGCCATCACGCCGGCGGAATTTCAGCGGCAGTTTCCCATCCGCTTCTCCTGCGTCATCGGGAAACGGCAATGGCAGGTGGGTTTCCGACCGGATCCCACCCACCTGGCCCGGCAGCACACCTGGAGTCCGGAACTTCTGCTCCTGAGCGGCTGTCTTTTTTCCGCCCTGCTGGCCATTTACCTGCGCACCGTGTTCCGGCAGGCCACCCGGGTGGAGCAGCTCGTGGCCAAGCGCACCACCGCCCTCGTGCAACGCCGCGAGCAACTGCGCCTGGCCCTGACCTCCGCCCGCATGGGGGTGTGGGATTACCGCCCCGCCACAGACCGCTACACGCTCTCCGATGAGACCGTCAAATTGCTGGGGCTGACCCCCGGGGTGTTTGATGGCCAGGGAGCCACCTTCCGGCAGTTGGTGCATCCGGAGGACCGCCACCGGTTGCAGGCCGACCTGCTCAACGTGGTGGACCAAAAAGGCCGGGCGGAGCTGGAATTCCGGGTGGTGTTGCCGGACGGGACCACGCGGTGGCTGGCCGGACGCGCACAGTACCACCACACCCAGGAAAACAACGTCACCTGGCTGGCCGGCGTGGTGGCAGACATCACGGAAAAGAAAGCCGGCGAGCAGGAGTTGCTCCTGTTGGAGGCGGCCGTGCGGCAGGCTTCCGACATGGTGGTGATCCTCAACCCGGATGGCACCCTCAAATACGCCAACCATGCCTTTGAAAAACTGGTGGGCCGCCCTTCCAGCGATATCAAGGCCGCCAAACTTGACCGCTGGCTGGAACTGGGGCAGGACATCGCCGACGCTGCCTTGTTGGTGGAGCGCGTGGGGGCAAATGGTTATTGGAACGGCACCGTCAAAACGCGTGATGCGGCCAAACCACGCACTCTGGAAGCCACCCTCTCCCCCGTCACCAGCCACGCCGGGAAGGCGCTTGGCTATCTGGCCACCCTGCGGGACATCACCCGGGAGATCGCCTTGGAGCAACAGTTGCGCGACTCCCAAAAGATGGAGGCCGTCGGCCTGCTGGCCGGTGGGGTGGCGCACGACTTCAACAACCTCCTGCAAGTCATCCACGGCTATCTGGAACTGGCCGGCGATGAAAGCGTGCGCCCCGAAAGGCGCCGGGAATACCTGGCCCATATCCAGGGTGCCGCCGGACGCGCCAGCCAACTGACCCGCCAGCTCCTCGCGTTCAGCCGCAAACAGCCGCTCTCCAAGACCCGCCTGGACTTGAACCAATCCACCCTGCACTTCCTGCGCATGATCCAGCGCATCATCGGCGAGAATATCACCGTCAAATTCCACTCGGAGTCCGGGCTGCCCGACATCCTCGCCGACGAGGCCCAGGTGGAGCAAATCCTCATGAACCTGTGTGTCAATGCCCGGGATGCCATGCCGGCCGGTGGCACCCTGACCCTGCGCACACGCAGCCTCGAAATCCATGAGGACACCGTGCTGGCCCATCCGTGGATCACTCCGGGGCGTTTTGTGGAACTGCGGGTGGAGGATACCGGCCAGGGCATGGAGGAGGAGACCCGCGCCCGCATTTTCGAACCGTTTTTCACCACCAAGGACAAGCATAAGGGAACCGGCCTGGGCCTGGCCATGGTGTATGGCATCTGCCAGCAGCATGGCGGATTCATCCGGGTGGAAAGCCAGCCCGGGCGAGGCACCAGTTTCCTGGTCTGCCTGCCGGTCTCCCCAGAGCCTGCCCCGGCCCGAACCACGGAAAAATCCGCCAACCCCCATCTGAACGGGCGCGAGACCGTGCTCCTGGCCGAGGACGATCCCGGCGTGCGCGGTCTGGCGCTATCATTCCTGCAAAACGCCGGTTATAAAGTGTTTGCGGCGGAAGATGGCCTGGAGGCGGTGGCCCTTCACCGGCAACACCACGGAAGCATTGATCTGCTGGTCAGTGACCTGATGATGCCCCGCATGAGCGGGTGGGAGGCGTTTGTCCAAATGCGGGAGCGACAATCGGATTTGCCCGTGGTCTTTTGCAGCGGCTACAGCGAAACCGCCTTGCCACCGAACCAACCCCTGCCCGGCAACGCCTGCCTGCTGCCCAAACCGTTCACGCGCGAACTGCTGCTACGCAGCGTGCGCAACCTGTTGGATGCAAAACCAAAGAGCGGTGTCAATGGGATTAATGCGGCTTCCCCTTAAAAACCCCTTTGAACTTTTGACCCAAGGCCCCTAAGGTGGGCGTATGGCACGTAAGGAAACGGCCGAAATATCCACGCCGCACCGCGGCTTTAGCGACATCATCGGCATCGCACTGATTGCCGCCGCGCTGCTATTGCTGGTGGCCCAATGGTCGTTTGACCGCTTTGATCTCTCCTGCGTCAGAAATCCTCCCAATCCACTGCCACACAATTGGATAGGATCCGCTGGGGCCTGGCTGGCCTACGGCACTTTCCAACTCCTGGGGCCGGCGGCCTACGCGCTGCCCGTGCTCTGCCTTTTTTTTTGGCGTGGCTTACCTCTGGGATTTTCTCTCCTATTTGCGGCAGCGGTGGTGGTCGTGGCTGGCCGCTTTCATGTTGCTCGTTTGCTGCACGGGGCTGCTGGATCTCTACACCAACACCGCCCTGCTCTCCCCCAATGCCCGTGACCTTGGTTTCCTGGAACGCCTCACCATCAACCTCGCCGCTCCCAGCGCCGGCGGTTTTCTGGGCAAAACCCTGAACGATTTCGTCTTCCTGAAATTTGGCAAACCGGGTGCCACCATCCTTTTTGCCACCCTTTACATCATCAGCCTCTATCTCCTCACCGACTTCCAATTCGGCAACTGGCTGCGCACCCTCTGGCAGAAGAAAGAGGACGAGGCCGACGCCTTCAAACCCGGGGATGAAAAATCCCTCGAAAAGCGCGCCCGTGAACTCGAAAAACAGGCCTCGGTGCTGCAGGGGAAACTGGACCGGGCCGCACGCAAGGGAGGGGCTGAGGACAAAGGCGGCCAGCCCGAGGCGAAAAGCAGCCCGGCGGAGGACGCCGACAACCCCCAGGGCCTGGGAGCCGACATGCAGCCCGTGCCCGAACCGACCATCCGTGATTTGAGCGTGCCGGCCCCGCGCGCGTTGTTGGAAAAGGAACCGGAGAAGGACAAGGGCAAGAAAGCCAAGGCCAAGGGCGAACCGGAACGGGAACCCAATATTTTTGTGATGGGCCAGGATGATCCTGCGGCGCCCCGGCCTTCCACCACCGAGGAAATCCTGGGTGCCAACGCCGGGCTGCGCAAACCCGAGGAAATCCCGGCCGCCGAGCCAGCCGACCCGGCCAGCGCGGTGCTGCCGCCCGCCCCGGCGACCACCCCGGTCCCCAGATCGAGACAGGCCCCCAAGAAAACCAAGCCCATCACCGTGGCCGCCACCCCGCACATTGGCAATTATCAACTGCCCTCCCTCGATTTCCTCTCCCTGCCAGACATGACGGTCAAACCCACGGAGTCCAAGGAGGAGCTGATGGCCAACGCCCAGCTCATGAAGAACACGCTGGCCCAGTTCGATATCGAGGTCTCGGTGGGGGATATCACCAAGGGCCCCACCATCACCCGGTACGAGTTGCACCCGGCCCCCGGCGTGAAGCTGGAAAAAATTGCCGCCCTCTCCAACAACATCGCGGCCGCCTTGAAAGCCGAGCGCATCCACATCCTGGCCCCGGTGCCCGGCAAGAGTTCCGTGGGCGTCGAGGTGCCCAACGCCATCAAGACCAAGGTCATCATGCGGGACATCCTGGAGTCTGAGGAATGGGCCAAGACCAAGGCTCGTATTCCCCTGGCGCTGGGCAAGGATGTCTATGGCATGCCCATCATCGCGGATCTGGCGGAAATGCCCCACCTCCTGATCGCCGGCAGCACGGGATCCGGCAAATCGGTCTGCATCAACTCCATCATCGCCTCGTTGCTCTACCGCTTCAGCCCCGATCAGTTGCGCTTCGTGATGATCGATCCGAAAGTGGTGGAATTGCAGCAGTACAACTGCCTGCCCCACCTGGTGGTGCCGGTGGTGACCGACCCCAAAAAGGTCATTCTGGCCCTGCGCTGGGTGGTCAACGAGATGGAAAAGCGCTACCATATTTTCGCCAAAGTCGGCGTGCGCAACATCAAATCCTTCAACGAGCGGCCCAAGAATGTGCCCCCTCCTCCTCCCCCCAAGGAGCTGGAGCTGCCCCTCACCGCCAACAAGGAAAAAATCGAGGCCAATTCCGAGGGGTTTGCGGTCGAGCTGGACGAGGAGATCGTGGTGCCCCGCGACGAGGACATCATCCTCCCGGAGAAACTCAGCTACATCGTCGTGATCATCGACGAGCTGGCCGACCTGATGCTCGTGGCCCCGGCCGACGTGGAAATGGCCATCGCCCGCATCACCCAGATGGCCCGCGCGGCCGGCATCCATGTCATCGTGGCCACCCAGCGGCCCAGCGTGGATGTCATCACCGGCGTCATCAAGGCCAACATCCCCGCCCGCATCGCCTTCCAGGTCGCCTCGCGCGTGGATTCCCGCACCATTCTCGACGCCATGGGCGCGGACAAGCTCCTGGGCAAGGGCGACATGCTCTACGTGCCGCCCGGCTCCGCCAAACTCATCCGCGCCCAGGGGGCGCTGATCACCGACCAGGAAATCCAATCCATCGTCGATTCCATCGCGCACCAGGGCAAGCCGAGCTACGAGATGGAGATCCACCAGCAGTTGCAGAAGGGCGGCACCAGCCTGGGCAGCGATGAAAGCGGCTGCGACGAGGATGAGGATTTGATCCAGCAGTGCATCGAGGTCATCCGCAGCGAGCAAAAAGCCAGCGTGTCCCTGATGCAGCGGCGCCTGCGCCTGGGTTACACCCGCGCCGCGCGCATCATGGATGAGCTGGAAAACCGCGGCATCGTCGGCCCCAGCAAAGGGGCTGAGCCACGCGACATCCTGATCGACCTGGATGGCGAAGGCGCCGATGGCGGCCCCTCCGCTGGCGGCCCTCCAGCCTGAACCCATTTTCCCGCCATGAGCCAACCCAGCTTGCGCCCGGCGGTCTTTCTTGACCGCGACGGGGTTCTGATCGAAGAAGGCCACTACCTGCACAAAGTGGAGGATGTCCGCATCTTTCCAGGTGCGGGGATCGCCCTGAAACGCCTGCAGGCAGCCGGTTTCCGTCTGTTCATTGTCACCAATCAATCCGGCGTGGGCCGTGGCTATTACACCCTGGCCGAGGTGGACCAGGTTCACGCGCACCTGACCGCGGAGTTTGGGCGCGACGGGGTGGTATTCGACCGCATCTACGTGGCCCCGGAAGCGCCGGACCAGCCCAGCCGGGGGCGCAAGCCCTCCCCGCAGTACCTGTGGGATGCGCGGGACGAGTTTGGCCTTGATCTCGCGCGATCCTGCATGGTGGGGGACAAGCTCATCGACCTGGAGTGCGGTTGGAACGCCGGGGTGGCCACCAGCTACCTGGTGCGCACCGGATACGGGGCTGAGCTGGAGCGCCAGGCCCCGGAAAAGCTCAGGCCCGCCGTGGTGCTGGACAACCTGGCGCAAGTGGCCGACCACATCCTGGCCCGCTCCCACTGACCGGGAATGCCCGGTCCCGCGCCTGCGGAACGCCGGATGGCCCGCCTTCTCCCCTCCCCGTGTGAAGAGAGGCCGAGGCGAGTGCCCGGCCCCAACGGGGCGCACCGAATCTCCTCAGGGTGGCAACCCAACGTGCCAAGGATGCCTCCGTCCGCCCCGTTGGGGTGGTTTCAATTTTTCCGACGGTTCCCAGGGTTGCGCTCGTTCCTCGCTTCACCCTGGGCTTTCTTCGTTCATGCCGTTGGCATGGGGGGGGACGTGGACGTGCGCCGTGGACATGGGTGGTGGCTGGGTGTGGGGGCCGGGAACGTTGGTTCAATCCCACACATACCGTTCATTGCGTGAGTTTCTGCCCCGAGATGAAGATTACCAAGCCAACTTCGGGTTGAAGCTCCGCTCAGGGCGTCACCATGTTGGTGCGCCACTGCGGGGTCACCGCCCAGAGGTTCACCGGGCTGATGGCTTTGCCGCTGCGAACGTAACGGGTGCTCCCATCGGCAAAGGCGTAGTTGGAGCCCCCGCCCTTCTTGCCCGCATGGTTGTGCTTGCTCTGGTCCACCTCCGTGAAGTCGTTGCCGGCCGCCGATTCCATGAAATCCATGTGCAGGTGCGGCGATTCATTCTCCTTCTCCCCAAAGACGATGGTGTCGGCGGTGAGGCGGATGTAATCCAGGCGGAAGCCGTTGGAGATGGACAGGGCGGAGATCTGGCGGAAATCCGTGGTCCCGTAGGTGATGGCAAAGTGGTCGTTGAAGCCGTTGATGATGTAGCTGCGCGGGCTGGAATCGCCGGGCAGGGCGCTGCCGGGATAGGAGAGGGGTGGCTTGGGGCCATCGCTGGGGCAGACGAGCACTTTCTCCGTGTGATAATACTCAAACAGACGGGCGGGCCAACTGTTGGGCCAGTGGACCGGCGGCACGAAGCTGCTGTTATCGTCAGCGTACAGGAACAGGGCCAGGCCGAGCTGGCGCTGGTTGTTGGTGCAGGAGATCCGTTTGCCCGCCTCCTTGGCCCCGGCCAGCGCCGGCAACAGCAGTCCGGCCAGGATGGCGATGATGGCGATCACCACAAGCAGTTCAATGAGGGTGAACGCCCGCGCGCTTGGACCGCCAAACCGGGTTCGATGCAAATTCCACATGCTGTGATGAACGGACGCGGCGGGGCAGCGGCTTATTCAATACACCATCAACGGTTCCCCGCTTTAGGGGATACCGCCGAGCGCCAAAGCGGTCTAGGGTGGCGGGACGATGCAACCCATATCCCGTCACCGATGGACGGAGAAGCCCGCTTTTGGGCAGACAAACCCCATGACACCCAGACCCTCTCTCCACCGTGAACAGCGTCGCAGCAAAACCAGCGCCAGCCAGCCATTGAATATGCACCCCAAACCCATGGTCAGAATCGGAACATTGTGCGGCCTCGCCACCCTGGCCGGCCTGTTGCTCGCCGCGCCGGGCGGCCTCGCGCTCGACCAACCGGGGATGTCCCCGAAGAACCTGCTGGCAGTCACCAACCAGGATTGGGGCGGGGTGGAGGGCCTCAACCGCCAGTTGGTCATTGAGCGGACCCTGCGTCCCTACCAGGGCGCGAGCCATCCCGGCGTGAACACCCGCACGCTGACGGGCAAGGTGATGTGCGGTTACCAGGGCTGGTTCGGGACGCCCACGGATGGCGGCGGCCGCGGGTGGACGCACTGGGGTGGGCGGAACGGTTTTCAGCCGGGCAGTTGCTGCATCGACCTCTGGCCGGATGTCAGCGAGCTGGATCCGGACGAGCGCTACGCGACGCCGTTCAAATTGGCGGATGGCCGCCCGGCGGAGGTGTTCAGCCCGTTCAACCGCAAGACTGTGCTGCGCCACTTCAAATGGATGCAGGAGAGCGGCATTGACGGGGTGTTCGCGCAGCGGTTCATCACGGACGTCTCCGGCTCGCGGGGCGCCCGGCATTTCAACGTGGTGCTGAACCATTGCCGCGAGGGGGCCAACCTGTTCGGGCGCACCTACGCGGTGATGTACGACTTGAGCGGGCTGGGGGGCGGGCAGATGCAGCGGGTGATGGACGATTGGAAGGCGCTGGTGGATCAAATGCGGATCACCAAGGATCCGGCTTATCTGCACCATGCCGGCAAACCGGTGGTCACCGTCTGGGGATTGGGTTTCAACGATAACCGCAAGTACACGGTGGCGGAGGGGCTCGAACTGGTGCGGTTTCTCAAGGATGACCCGCGCTATGGCGGCTGCACGGTGATGCTGGGGGTGCCCACGTATTGGCGGACGCTGGAGCGGGATTGCGTGAAGGATCCGGTCATGCACGAGCTGATCCTCAAGGCGGACATTGTCAGCCCCTGGACCGTGGGGCGGTACGGCACCCCCGCCCAGGCCACCCGTTATGCCGAGGGCACCCTGAGACAGGACGTGGCGTGGTGCAAGGAGCGGGGCAAGGAATTCCTGCCGGTGGTGTTTCCGGGCTTCAGTTGGCACAACCTGAATGCGCGGTCCCCCCTGAACCAGATTCCCCGCCTGAAGGGGCAGTTCCTCTGGACCCAGATGGTGCAGGCCAAAAAGGCCGGGGCCACCATGATCTATCAGGCGATGTTTGACGAGGTGAACGAGGGGACGGCCATCTTCAAATGCACGGACCAGCCACCGGTGGGCGAATCCACGTTTTTGACCCATGAGGGTTTGCCCAGCGACTACTATTTGAGACTGGTGGGCCATGCCTCCCGCATGCTGCGCGGGGAAGTGCCGGCGGTGGACGACGTTTCCGCCATCAGCGGTCTGGTGAAGGGGGGCACGCGATGAGCCTCTCCTGGATGATCCGAATCAGCCTGCTCTGCGGTTGCCTGCTCCCAATCTGGACGGCGCGGTCGGCGGCCACCCCACCGGCCGCCCCCGTCGGCGCCTACCAATTCGACCGGACCATTTCGCGGCCGGTGCTGGAGAACTTCCTGGCCCGATCCATCTCCGTGGAGGGCGTGTTCAACGGACGGGGCCACCTGGAGGACAATCTGCGGATGCTCCGGGAGCTGGGCGTGAAGTATGCCGGGCGCAGCCTCTGCCTGTGGGGGGCGGAGCGGGATTTCCTGGCCAACGTCGAGCGGGCCCGGCAGCAGGTGCCCAAAGCCATCGCCGCCGATCCGGAGATGATCCTGGAGGCCTGCGTGTTTGAGACCGTGAGCCCGCGCGTGGAGCAGATTGCCATTCCGGGCTGGGTGTTTGCCGATCTGGGCCAGCCGGTGGAGGCCAGGAACTTCATCTACACGAACATCATCTACCCCGTGGGCCAGCGGCGGGCCATGGGCAACGCCCAGGTGCCCGACGCCAGCCGGCTGGAAACCCAGCTCTGGTTCTACTACCAGGCGGCCACGTACATTGACCTTGGCTTTGAGGCCATCCATTTTGGCCAGGTTGAGATCATGAACCGGAACGACCGCGGCAATGCCCAATGGGACCGCCTGCTCACCCGGGTGCGGGCGCATGGGGCGAAGCATGCCCGGCGGCACCTGGTGCTCTGCAACGGCCACACGCCCAGCGGCGGCCTGGTGCATGAGGGCCGGCTGCTGCTCGATTTCCACGCCTTCCCGCTGCGGATCAAGGAGAACCCGGACAAGCCTCTGGATGCGGTGTTGGAGGTCGGGTTTTCCGATGGCATCTACGGGCACAGCCAGGGGGGCATCGCGCCCAGCGGCTGGCGATGCGAGCACCTGCCGTACCTGGTGGAGATTGACAACTGGGGGGTCAGCCGGACGCCGGGGCAGGCCCGCGCGGGAAGCATCTGGATCTGGGGCTACGACGAGATCACCTGGTTTGCGCACCAGACCCGGGAGTACCGGGCCAAGTGGCTGCAATACGCGTGGGATTGGGTGCGGAAGACCGATGCCAACGGATATCTGCAAATGCCCGGCAGCCGGACCGCCAGCTCACCGGACATCCACTGGTACTTTGCCAACAACCCCAGCCCGGCCGTGCCCAACGGCATGGGGGATGAGGAGGCTATCCGCGCCGTCTGGGCGGCCAATCCGAATCAACCGCGATAAAGCTGCAGACGTCCTCCAAGTCCCGCTGGGCGCGAGGGCTGAATCTGGCTTGAATCATTGCCGACGCAGTTCGCCGGTCGTTTTGGCTTCGTCCAGGTTCTCCAGACCCTCGTTGAGCAAACGTTCCAGTGCGGGAGTCATGACCACCTCCATGCCCTGGCGACCTGACAAGCTGTCCCATAATTTCGCCGCGAGCCGCGACCGTTCCGGTGGGGGTAGCATCAGGGCATCACGTTCGATGTTTTCAAGTGTGGCACTCATATCAATCCCAGCCAGAGCCTAACGCTGGCTGTGGCGTGTGTCAAACCAAGGGGAACCGATTACGTCCTGGAAATGAGCGGCGAGCGGGCTTTCGCAATCTTTTGCCATTCAGATCCGGCCCGATCCGGAGACAGGCCGGTGGAATGGTTGAATGGCGGTCTGGACTATTTTACGATAGGCACGATAATGGTCCATTCGCGGTTAACAATTCAAGGGTTCAGATTTCCCCCCAGGCTCAACCCTTCCCCCGTTTCACTTGCGCATCAATCTCTTTTCGCGTCACCTCCCCGTTTTTGGGGATGGCGCCGGTGCGGCAGGCCGTCTAAAGTGGCCGCCAATCAACGTGTCGTCTTGAGGGTGACGCGTGATTCCATGCACTTGTGTTTGCAGCCGTTGCCGGATACGAATGACGGGCGGAAAGAAATAAACATATGATCAGAATATCCCATCAGCCATGGCCAACCCGTCCCCCCACCCTTCAGCTTGCCGCCGTCCTCCTGTTGTTTCCCATGCTTGCCTATTGCGCCGCCCCGAAACTGCCCGGCATCGGTTCTGTGATGCAAACCAACGTCGCATCCAACGACTGTTCCGGCGTGGTGACCGTGGTGGCCACCAAGGATAAACTCGTGCATGTGGAGGCGGCCGGGCTATCCGATATCTCCGGAAAAAAGCCGATGCGGACGGATTCCGTTTTTTGGATCGCCTCGATGACGAAGCCGATCACCGCCGTGGCGGTGCTGATGCTGCAGGATGAGGGGAAGCTCAACGTCTTTGATCCCATCGCCAAGCACATCCCCGCTTTTGCCGGGCTGAAGACGCCCTCCGGAAAACCGGCCAACCTGACCCTGGCGCAGGCGCTTTCCCACACCTCGGGCCTGGGAGAGGCGGACCGGGAGGCGGCCACCAAAGTGAGTACGTTGGAAGAGTTGATGCCGCTGTTCCTGGCCGCGCCCATGCAATACGAGCCCGGCGCCAAATGGCAGTACACACAATCCGGCATCAATGTCGCCGCGCGCATGGTGGAGATTGTCAGCGGACAATCCTTTGATACCTTCGTGCAGAAGCGCATCTGCAAGCCGCTCGGCATGAAGGACACCACTTTTTATCCAGAGGGCAAAACGGCCGCCCACGTGGTGGTGGGTTACAAGAAAAATCCGCAAACCGGCGAGCTGGAACCCGTGAAGCTGCCCACCATTTTCGGGGTGCGGGGACATCCCCCGCTGGGCAATGGCGGCCTTTTTTCCACCGGGCCTGATTACGCGCGGTTCTGCCAGATGCTGCTGGGCGGGGGCAGGTTTGGAGGCAAACGCTACCTCAGCCCGGAGTCGATGAAACTGCTCATGACCCCCCAAACGGGCGAGTTGCCCACGGGCTTTCTGCAAGGGGCGGAATACGGTCGGCGTGGCACCAATTACGGGTGGGGCATCGGCACCTGCATCCTGCGCGCACCGCATCCGGGGGTGGCGGAGATGCTGTCAGCCGGGACGTTTGGCCATGGGGGCGCGTGGGGCACCCAGGCATGGGTGGATCCGGTGCGCGGCACGGCGTACATCCTGATGGTGCAGCGCCCGAACATCGGCAACGCGGATGCGGGGGAACTGCGCCGCGCGTTTCAACAGGCCGCCGTTGACGCACTGGGGAAATGATCCTGAAAACCAAGGTGCAACCGGGCAACCACACTCTGGATGTGTGATGGAGTGGCCGAGGGCCGATCTTTGCGATCAAACATCCTTTTGACAAACAACCCCGATAACATCTACAAACGCCTTCAGTAATCAGCCGTTCACAAAACAAATTATGGCAACCATTGCACCGCCCGCGCGAAAAGAGTCAACCCAGGACCCAGACGGGCAATCCTACCGGGGCCCGTTTGCGGTCATGACCCTGCTGTTTTTCATGTGGGGTTTCATGACGGTGTGGAACGACGTGCTCATTCCCCGCTTCAAGGAGGCTTTCACGCTCACCTACTTCCAGGCCATGCTGGTCCAGTTGGCTTTCTTCGGCGCGTACGGCATCGGCGCCCTGATCTACTTTGTCATCTCCATGGTTTCCGGCGATCCGATCAACCGGATCGGCTACAAGAACGGCGTCATCATCGGGCTGTTGATCGCGGCGGGCGGCAGCGCGCTGTTTTATCCGGCGGCGGTGCTGGCCTCCTATCCATTCTTCCTGGTGGCCCTGTTCATTGTGGGCCTGGGTTTCGCGATGCTCCAGATCGCGGCCAATCCGTACGTGACGATTCTGGGGCCGGAGCGCACCGCTTCCAGCCGGCTGAACCTTTCGCAAGCCTTCAACTCCTTTGGCACAACCATCGGCCCCATCATCGGCGGCTGGCTGATCTTCACTTTCTTCACCAGCAAGGAATCCCACGGGGCCGACTCGGTGAAGATTCCGTACCTCTGTTTTGCCGCCGTGTTCCTCGGTCTGGCGGTGTTTTTCCGCTTCATGCATCTGCCCAACTTCACCAACACCGAAAAAATCACGCACGGGCTGGGCGCGCTCAGACATCCCCACACCGTGTTGGGCATGGGGGCCATCTTCATGTATGTGGGGGGCGAAGTGGCGGTGGGCAGCGCGATCATCAATTATCTGGGCCTGCCCAAGCTCGGGGGGCTGGCCCCCAAGGTGGCCAGCGATTACCTGGCGTTCTACTGGGGCGGGCTGATGATCGGCCGTTTCATGGGTGCCTTCGCACTGAGCGACCTGAAAAAATCAACCAAGCACATCCTCGGTGCGGTCGTCCCCCTGGTGGCGTTTGTCACCATCTGGCTGGTCTCCGGCCAGGCGAACGCGCTGTCTTATGGCGTGGCCCTGGCGGGCCTGGTGGTGGCTTTTTATCTGGGGGAAGCCAGCCCGCAACGCATGCTGGTGCTGTTCAGCCTCGTGATCATCGGCCTGCTGCTGGCGAGCATGTTTGGCGCGGGCGAAACCGCCAAGTGGTCCATTCTGGCGGTCGGCCTGTTCTGCTCAGTGATGTGGTCGAACATCTTCTCCCTGGCCATTGAAGGCCTTGGACCTTTGAAGAGCCAGGCCTCCTCCCTGCTGGTCATGGCCATTCTGGGCGGGGCCATCCTGCCGCCATTGCAGGGTCTGCTGGCGGATCACTTTGGCATTCAGGCCTCCTTCATTGTGCCGCTGATCGCCTTCGCCTACACCGCGTTTTACGGGGCCTATGGCTATCGCGCCGGGCGGAGCCTCCCGCAGTAGCGCGCGTGCTTGGGTTGATTGTCCAATGGTCGGGGGGGGGCCGCCGGATCATGGCCGGGGCGCGGACGCGTCGCGCACGGGCATCGTTTTGCTGAGGGGCAGCTCGCCCCGCAGCATCTTTGCGGCCTGGCCCGTCAACCACAGGTAATGGTCCGTGGGCAGGCCCTCGTAATCGCACAATTGCACGCCGGCCGGCAGAACATTGGCGCACTTCATGATGGCTGTGCCTTCGTCTATTTCGTCAAACATGGCCACGTAGAGCATCTTCGCCCGGGCCTGGATGGCGCCGTTGATCTGGCTCCAGTAAAAAACGCCTTTCTGCCGGGGAATCTGGTTTAACGGAGGAATGGGAGGGCGGCGGTTCTTATTCATGTTGGTCCAGCTAAACCCGGGGCAGACGCAGGGCGCGTAGTCCACGTTCCGGGCGGCGCACCAGGCCAGGTCCGCCCTGACGTGCGCCTCGTAGCGCGCGGCCTCCAGGTGCAGCAGCGGGGTGAACCGCTGCACCGTCCAGGGCATGACGAGGTCGGCGGAGGCGATCAGCTCATGCAGATAGGGATCGGGGTTGGTGTCCACGTTCAAGTCACGGAAATAGGTCGGCACCCCGAGCATGACGCTGCAGCCGCCGTATTGCGGATCGTGCTTGAGAAAGTCAATGACCTTGTCCATGCCGATGTTGCGGATGTTGTAACCGCGATCGGGAAAGCCCAACCCCCAGATGACCACAAGCGGCTTGCCGCGGTGGTGGAGATAGTTGTTGGTGGCCTGCGAGGTCACCTTCAATTCATCCACCAGCTCCTTCCAATCCTGGATGAGCACCGCGCAATCCTCCCCCTGGGTGCGCAGGCCGGACAGGTCGTACATCACGGAAATGGCCCGGCCATGGGTTTGCGACGCCCGGATCGCGTTGGCCAGCACCGTCCGGCTTTTTTGCCGGGCGGGCGCGGAGCGCAGGCCGCTGAAAAAACGCTGCACAAACGCGCCATCAATCCCGTATTCCCGCATCCAGCGGAAATGCAGATCCGTCGTGCTCTGATCCCAGGAACTGAAGACGCGCACGGTGGTCCCATCCTGGTTGGTGAGCGCGGTCGGATAAGTCTTTGCGTATTCCGACACATCGGGCCAGAAATCCGGGTGCAAATTGGTGGACGACAGCGGGCCACGCTCGCTGTAATGGCTCCAGCCCTCCCCGGAGCCATCCCCTTCGGCGCGGAACCAGCCCTGATACCCGCACATCACCCGGCCCTCGTAGGCGGGGTAACGCGAGGTGGCGCTGTGTTTGGTTTGCGCCTGGGTGGTGGCCAGGCAAATCCCCAGGTACAGACCGGCGATGATCAGTCTATGTGTTGTCATGTGGTGCGAGACGGAAAATTGCCTCCGTCTGACCCAATCCTAGCCTGAACGAAAAGGGGGCGGTATCCCCGAAAGCGGGGAGCAAACGACTAATCCGGCTCGGCGTGGCGTCGGGCCACGGCTTCCACGCGGTTGCGCACGTGCATTTTCTGGCAGATGCTTTTCACGTAGGTGCGCACCGTCTCCACGCCGATGTTCAGTTGGTCGGCGATTTCCTTGTAGATGAAACCGGTGGAAAGCAGCTCCAGCACCTGCTGCTCGCGCGTGGAGAGATTCTGCTTCTGGGTGGGCGCGGGACCGATGAGGTGGAAATATTGCACCACCTTGCGCGCAATGTGGCTGGACATGGGGGAGCCGCCCGCGAAAACGTCGCGAATGGCCTCCAGCAACTGCTCCGGCGGACTCGACTTCACGAGGTAACCATTCGCGCCGGCCTTGAGCGCCCGGAAAATACGTTCGCTGTCCTCATACACGGTGACCATGATGATGTGCAGCGCGGGCGCGAGGCACCTGAGCTTCGCGACGCATTCGATGCCGGACATGCCCGGCAGCCGGATGTCCATCAGCACCACATCGGGGTTCAGGGCCGGGATTTGGGCCAGGGCCTCCTCGGCCGTGGGAAAAGCCCCCACGCAGGTGATGTCGGGCTCGGCATTGAGAATGCGGACGAGTTGCCGGCTCAATCCGGCATCATCCTCCACCACGGCAACGGTTTTGTTCATAACATCCTGAATCGGTCAAGGGGGCGGGCGCAACTTCAGGCGCAATTGGACGGTGGTGCCCCGGCCAGGCCGGCTTTCAATGGTGCAGGTGCCGCCAATCTCCCGCAGGCGCCGCCTCATGTTCGTCAGGCCGTTGCCGGGCAGATTGTCCGCCGGTTGAAAACCGCATCCATCATCCTGAAGGGATACGGTGAGACAGCGATTATCAAAGGCCGCCTGCAAAGTGACCTCACCGGCCCGGGCGTGTTTGATGACATTATGCACCGCCTCCTTCACCGCCATGGAGATGCTGTGCCGGACCTGGCTCGACAGTTGGAGATCGTGAGGCAAGGCACCCACATGGATACGACACCGCAATTGCGCCTGGCCGCACAGTTGGTTGACCATCTGGCACAGGTAGTTGCCCAGGGCGTCCAGATTGTCGTTTTCCGGGTTCACCGCCCAGACCGTCTCGTACAACGCGGCGATCAGGTCGCGCGCCATGCCGGCGATGCTGCTGAAATCCGCACGGGCCTGCTCGGGCAGGCCGGGGTTGTTTTGCGCCATACCGCTGAGCAGGGATATCTGGGTCACCCGGGCGCCCAGATCATCGTGGATGTTCTGGGCGATGCGCAACCGTTCCTGTTCCAGCAGGCGCTGTTGCTGGAGACGTTGCATCTCCCGCTGCAGGCGCTGCCTGGCGATGTACCGGCCGGCCGCCACCGAAAAAAACACCACCAAACCGCCGACACACCCCCAAAACCACCGTGATTTCCAGAAGGGCAGCGGCACATGCAGCCGCACCATGGCTTCCGCGCCAGTGGGCACCCCCAGCACGGAGGCTTGCGCCACCCGAAACTCCAGATCGCCGGGGGGCAGTTGCCGGTAGTGCGCACTAGTGACGCCCCCCAGGCCGATGCTGAACAGCTCGTTCCATTCGATCACCAGTTGGTCACCGGGTTTCACCTCCGGCGCCATGGCCTTCAGGGTGCGCCATTCCGCGTGACCGGAGCCATCCTCGTCCAAAATGGCGAACACTCTCATCGCCGGGTTGCGGCCCAGCTCCACGATTCTGGCCATGCTGGGGAGGACGCCGTCGCGCGCCCAACCATCCGGGGCGTGGCTGAGGTCGGGGTTGCCGGGCTGGCCGAAGGGCGAACGCAGCAAAACGCTCGACCTGCCGTTCGTGGTGGAAAACCGGGAGACCACCAGATCATCCACCACGAAAATGCCAATGGTCGCCGGGGGGCCGGCTGAGGTGATGACGATATGCGCCCGGCTGGCCCGGGGCGGGGCCACCACAGTTTCGCGGCGGTGGGCAAGGGTGCCGCCCTCCAACGACCCGTTCCAACCGGCGCTTTCCCCACGGGCGTTGAAAATCATCAGCCCCACCTGATCATCGGCATCGTCCACAAAACGGATGGCCAGGTACATCTCACCACCATCCTCCCGCCAGGCCGGGTCAAGTCCCTCGAGCTTATAGCGCAGTCGGCTGGGCGGTTGGCTGGCCCCGCTGGCGGTGCCGAATTTAAACCGGAGATCCTCCGGAAAGGGGCTCAGGCGCAGGACTTCCCCCGGGTGCCAGGACAGGGGCTGCCCCCGGACTTCCACCGCCCTGATTTCGAGCCCCGGGGTTGTCGGCCTGGTGGGCAGGCTCTCAGCGGCGGGGCAGGTTCCCACCCACACCGCCACGGCCAAAACGCAGAAAGCCACAATCCGGTTGATCACCGCCACGCTGTTTACAGCTTTCAACACCGGTTGGCAATCCATGCATGTTGAAAAACCACTTGAAAAGCTGTGTCGCGGATTGACGATATTAGGCGTGTTCTCTACCGGATGAAGGCATGGGACAAATCGGGGGGAAGAAAATGAAGCTTCGGCTTTGGAGTATCCTGGGGGTGGATGGGCCTGGGTTGGGGGATGATGTACATCCGCTGCCAACTACAGCTATCCAAGCTTCGGGTTGACCCCGCTAACGTGATGTCAATGCCGCCGACCGCAAAGCGGGCGGACTGGGTGGCGGACAGTTTCTGATTGATGTGGCAGACCAGCTTTTCCTTCCGATTGTCTATGATGTCGTGGGGCGTGGCGCGAATCCAAAAAGTCGCAGCTTGGCCGTGAGCAGCGCGTTCAAAGCCGACAGGTCTCGCGGATGCACCGAGATCACCCGCTTGCCTTCCTGCTGGTAGAGCATCTGTTTCCTGTACATGCTCATCTTGTATTGCGGCGTGTCCAGCCCCCAGTACTCGATATATACGTCCAGTTCCGGCAGGTAAAAGTCCGGCCGAATCTGAAACTCCGCGATAATGCGAAACTTCGCGTCGTACCGATAGGCGATCCCGTGCGCCGTTAGCCACTCCGCAATCCGCTGCTCGCCTGCCGACTGCACCACCGTGCCGTCGCTCGCTTCAATGGTCTTGTTGATCTCGACCTGCGTCTCGAACCTCCGCCGCTCCAGGAACACCTCGTCAAAACACCGGTCGCAATAGACGCGCTGGAAAGCCTGCTAGCTGCGCGCATGTTCCTCGGCGGACACCGCCGCGTCGCACCGCTGACAGCGGCGCTTTATCCCGCCAGTGCCCGGTTCACCCGTTCGATTCCCTCATCGATCTCGGCTGTGCTCTTGAAACCGATGACGGCGGCATCCACCAGGCCGGATTGCATGACGTACCGGATCGATTTCTCCCGCTCCTCCGCGCTGGTGAACTCGCCATTGCCGATCAGTTTCATGCCGATGATGCCGCGCCCCTTCTGCCGCATGGTCCGGATTTCCTGGAGCGCCTTCTCCCGATCAGACGCCTCCGACCACGCCCCGGTGGTGCCATCCATGTGGCGCCCGACGTGGTTGATGCGCACCAGATGGACATCCACCCAGTCAACCTGGGCGGCCCGGGTGAGGCCGGGCAAGCCATGGCAGGAGACGCCTTTGGCACGGATGATCTTTTTGTCCTGGCAGTCCAGAAGCACGTCCATCAAACGTTTCAGATCCTCATGCCAACTGTTTTTCGTGGCGCAGTGGATCAGCAGGGAATCAAGGTAGTCGGTGCCGAGTTCCTGGCGGAATTCATCAATCCGCTCCCGCGCGTTGCCCGGGTTGCCCGCCAGCTTTGATTGGATGTACAACTTCTCGCGCGGCAAGCCCTTGATGGCTTTGCCGATCATCTCGTGGATGTTGTAGTTGCCGGCGGTGTCAATGTAAGTGATGCCCTGATCATAGGCGTGCCGCACGAGGCGCGTGAAGCCCTCCTGACCCAGGTCGCGCTGGGTCCGGCCGCCGTTGGAGCCGGTTCCCATGCCCAACCGGCTCAGCTTGATGCCCGTTTTGCCGAGGGTGACCTGATCGGTGGCGGTGCGTTTGGTGGCTTCGGCGGCGGGCAGCCAGGTGGAGGTGGCGGTCAAGGCTGCGCCCGCCAGGGCAGCGGTGCCTTGCAGGAACTGGCGGCGGTTCAGATTCGTTTTCATGCGGTTAGATTCACCCAAGGTAACACAGCCGCAAAAGAATTTCACCCTGAAATCCGGCTTCCCCGTTGCCCGGAAGCCCCTTCCGGTCGGCCAAAACGCTGGTTGCCCGGGGATGATTCGTTCCGTAAGCTGGCCCGGCGTCATTGTGCCTGATGAAACAGAAACCCCGTCAAAACTACCTTGTCCAGGCCGGGCCGATCCGGGCCGGCTCAATCATCCCCACACCCCGACAACTGTGGGGCTGCCTGCTCACCGGGCTGGTGCTTTTGGGCACGCTCACGGCGGCCGCCCAAGTGACCGGCGACCCGGTGGCGCCGCAGTGGAAACCGGCGGCGATTCTGAATTGGAGTTCGGCGACGGATCCGGACGCCCCGTTCAACCGCAGCCTGGTGCCGCTCGCGGAACGGTTCATCCACCCCACCCTGAACCCCAACGCGCATGCCCGCACCAACGAGGGCCGGGTGATGCCGCTTGTGGCGTTCAACCGCCTGCCGGCCAGTTCCGCCCAGGGCTCCCGCTCCGTGAATTACTACTCCCCCAACTACTGGCAGTACATGCACACGTTCTGCTTCTGGGGCGGGTCGGATCGGGACCAGGGGGTGATCCTCTGCCCGAACGCGCACGTGATTGATGCCGCGCATCGCAACGGGGTGCCGGTCCTGGGGAAAATCTTTTTCGGCCCCGGCGTCTATGGCGGACAGATCCAGTATGTGAATGATTTCCTCCAGAAATCCGGCACGAACTACCCGGTCGCGGACAAGCTGATTGAGGCCAGCCAATACTTCGGGTTCGACGGCTGGTTCATCAACCAGGAGACGGAGGGGGCGAGCGCGGCGACGGCCACCGCCATGACCAATTTCCTCGCCTACTGCAAAGCCCGCGCACCCCAGATGCGCATGATCTGGTACGATTCCATGGACAGGAACGGGAACATCAACTACCGGAACGCGCTGGACAGCTACAACCAGATGTTTTTCCAGTCGGGGAGCACGGTGGTGTCCACGAACATGTTCCTGAACTTCTGGTGGTCGTCGGCCGGGCTGACGAGCGCGCGCAGCCTGGCGCAATCCCTGGGGCGCAACCCGTATGACCTGTACGCGGGCATCGACACGGAGGGGGGCGGCTATGGCACCACGGTCAATTGGACCGCCCTGTTCCCGGAGGGCCAGGCGCACAAGATGTCGCTGGGCATCTACCGGCCGGAGTGGACGTTCAATTCCTCGTCCGGCCTGGCGGATTTCCACACCCGGGACAACCGCTACTGGGCCGGGCCGGATGGCGACCCCACGCGCACCTATGGCACCAACGCCTGGCCGGGCATCGCCCACTTCATCCCGGCGGCCTCGCCCGTCACCACCCTCCCCTTTGTGAGCAGCTTCAACAGCGGCGTCGGCACCTTCCACAACGTCAACGGGCAGCGGGTGCTGACGGGCGACTGGAACAATCTTTCGCTGCAGGACATCCTGCCCACGTGGCGCTGGCTGCTGCGCAGCGGCGGCACGCGGCTGCTCCCGGAGTTCAGTTGGAGCGAGTCGTACTTTGGCGGTTCCTCCCTGAAGCTCTCCGGCACCCTGGACGCCACGAATGACCTGCAACTGTTCCAAACCAGCCTCCTGGTGGCCACGAACACCCAGTTGCGCGTCGCCTTCAAGACCGGCTCCAGCGGAGCCGCCACGCGCGGTCAGTTGTCACTGGCCTTCGCGGATGCGCCCGGCGTGTTTGAGCAATGGGATCTGGGCAACACCACCAACGCCGGCTGGAACCTGAAACAGTTCAGCCTCGCGGCCCGCGCCGGGCGGCGGATCTCCGTGGTCGGCCTGCGCTGCGCCGCCGCCACCACGGTGAGCAATTACGTGCTGCGCGTGGGGCAGATCGCGCTCTTCAACAGCCCCGCCACCCCGCCCGCACCGCCCGCCAACCTGATGGTCACCCAGCTCAACCAGATCGATCCCACCAACGCCTCCCTGCGCCTGGCGTGGACGCCCTCCGCCAGCCCCGTCTTCGCCTGCAACCTCTACCGGCGCAACGCGGACAACACCCTGACGTGGCTGGGGGCGACGCCGAACCGCGTCTATTTCGCCCCCAACCTCAAGCGGGCGGGCAACGAGGCGGCGGTCACGCTGGAGGTGGAGGCGGTGGGGCCGGATTTCACCCTCTCCACCCACGCCGTGACGGACCTGAACTGGCAGAGCAACACCGTGGTGTATAGCTCCACGCACAGCCCCTGGAAATTCCTCGATACGGGGGCCAACCTGGGCACCTTGTGGCGCACCCTGAACTACAATGACAACTCCTGGCCGAGCGGCGCGGGGCAGTTGGGTTTTGGCGACGGTGATGAGACCACCCTGGTCGCGAGCAACCAGCAGATGACCACCTATTTCCGGCAGCGGTTCGTGGCCGCCGCCGGCACCTGCACCAACCTGGTGTTGCGCCTGCTGCGGGATGACGGGGCGGCGGTGTATCTGAACGGCGTGGAGGTCTTCCGCAGCAACCTGCCCGCCGACCCGCTGACCTACACCACGGCGGCCACCAACGCCCTGGCGGCGGATGAGTCCACCACCTTCTACAGTGTGACCCTGCCCGGCTCCCATCTGCTCACCGGCACGAACATCCTGGCGGTGGAGCTGCACCAGAACACGGCGACGAGTTCCGACCTCAGCTTCAACCTGGAACTGGCCGGGCAACACGCACCCGGCACACCCCTGTTATCCGTGGCCAACGAACCGCCCGGCAGCCTCAGCAAAACCGGCGCGGTTCTGCGGGGCGCCATCACCGTGCTCAATGCCCCGGCGGCGGACGCAGTCCTCTTCCTCGGCCCCGCAGACGGCGGCACCGACCCGGCGGCGTGGGCGATGCAGATACCGCTGGGGCCGCGCGGCTACGGGAGCTTTGCCAGCACGGTGACCAACCTGCTGCCCGGCACCACCTATTACGTCCGCTGCCGGGCCTCCAACGCGCTGGCCGCTGCCTGGGCCTCCTCCAGCCTCACCTTCACCACCGCGCCGGCCACTCTGGTCACCCTGGTGACCGCCGGCTCGGTCTGGCGTTTTGAGGACAGCGGCCGTGATCTGGGCGCCGCCTGGCGCACCAGCGGCTTCGTGGATGCAGGCTGGCGCAGCGGCGCGGCCATGCTCGGTTTCGGCGATGCCAACGGACTGTTGCCCGTGACCACGGTGAGCAACAACCACCAGGTCACCACCTATTTCCGCCGGGCCTTTTACGTGCCGGACGCCACCCGCGTGCTTGGATTGACCGCGCGCCTGGTGCGGGACGACGGCGCGGCGGTGTATCTCAACGGCACGGCGATCTGGCGCGACAACCTGCCCACCAACACGACCATCCTGTTCGACACGGTCTCCTCCACCCTGGTTTCCGCCGCCGACGAGGCCACCTTCTTCACCCGGTCGCTGGCCCCGACGGCGCTCGTGAGCGGCACGAACATTCTGGCCGTGGAGATCCACCAGAACACGAACACGAGCAGCGATGTGAGCTTTGATTTCGAGCTGACTGCCCAGGTTGATTTCCCGGCGCCGCCGCGCCTGGCGCTGCGGGCAGGATCAGCAAACCAACTGAGCCTGAGCGGGCCGCTGGAGGCCGGATTCTGCGCGCTGTACCTCACCACCAATCTCACCCCGCCGCAAATCTGGGTGCGCGGCACCAATCCCCCCACGCTATCCAATGGTCAATGGACGGTGACCGTGCCGCGCCGGAGCCAGGGCCAGGAGTATTACCGGCTGCAGAGCGAATAAGGCGCGGTCAGCGAACCGCGGTGTATTCCGCCAGCAGGCGCAGGTAGATCCGGTACTCGGCCAGGGAAACCCCGGGTGGCGTCTGGTGGTCCACGCTGGGGATGAACCCACCCGTCCGCATCAGCGGCACGAGGCGCTCGAACTCGGCGCGCATGGCCGCCTCCCCCTGGTTCATGACCATCTTGTCGTAGTGGCCCACCATCCGCAGGCGCGGGTATTGCTGGCGCAACTTGAGGCCATCGACGCCCGCCTGGCGCTCCAGCGGGAGGACCCCGACCACGCCCAGCTCCGTCAGCCAGGGCACGAGCATCGTCACATCGCCATCGGTATCGACCAGCGGCAGGATGTCCAGCTCCTGCAGGCGCGGGATCAGTCGCCGGTAGTAGGGGGCCACAAACTCATCGAACAGCTTGCGGGAGATCATCGGCCCGTGGTTGTAGCTCATGTCCTCGGCGATGGTCATGAACGTGGGCACACAGACGCGGGTCATCTGCTCGAACAGCCGCAGGTTAAAGGCGAACAGGTCCTCATTGATGCGGTGCAGCAGCTCCGGCTGGTCGTTGAAGGCCAGCATGAGCTGGTTGAACCCCATGAGCGTGCGCGGGAACCAGAAGAACCCCTCGAACGTGCTCCAGACCACCGCCTCCCCGCGCCGCTGCCGTTCGGCCCAGGGCTGCATGGCGGCCAGGGCCGCCTCATGGCTGGGGAACAGCCGGGGGCGGAGCCGCAGGTAGTCATCCATGTTGGAGACCACGCCCTCCACGTGGTGCTGGGTGGCCTCGATGGTGGCCTCCGTGGTGCTGAACCAGAACTGCTGGTAGGGGTCCAGGCCGAACTGCACGGCCAGGTCGTACACTTGACTGAATTTGAGTTCCGTCGGCAGGCCCTCCTGGTGCCAGCGGGCGATGGTCTCATCCCACCACATGGCCCACTCCCAGCGCGGCAGGCGGTCCACGGGTTGGAAATTCATCACCGCACGAAACCGTTCAACATGGTTCATGGCTCGTTGGATAGAGGGGGGTTCAGTTCGCGGCATATCGGCTGTGCCATGGCGGAAACCGAGTCCAACAGATGCGTTAGAAATTGTAGGCGCATTCGGGAGCGGCTTGACGACGTTCCTGCCGGCTCAACACCCCGGCAAATGGGGCGAATTCCAGCAATCGCCCGGTGGCCTCGCTGCGATCGCGCAGGAGGATTAAAAGCTCACGAAAACCCGCTTCATCCGCCTGGGCGCGGAGAAGAATCTGCCGCCATTGTTCGAGGCGATGGGGAGCGGTGTGGCCGTTGGACAACCAGCGGTCAATGTTGGCGAGGGGAATGGCCAGCAGCGCCTGCCGGGCGGGGGAGTCAGCCCTTTCCAGCTTGTCAGCCGTCAAATCGTGGAGGGTTTTCATTCTGGACAAGGGAGTATAACCCCAGGGAACGAATAAAAGCCAATCCAAACAAGCCTGGCAGTTTTGAGCATCAACATTCGCAATTGATCTCAATCTTTCTCCTCACAGGCTGGCACAGGGCGGCAGCATCCCCGCAAGGGGTGCACAGAGAAAAACGGGGTTTGGAAGGACAACCGCTAATTAACCAATGGACGCCAATCCGAACCAAACGGCGGGGTCGAGCACCTCCATTCGCGTTAATTCGTCCATTCGCGGTTGAAAAGAACCGGCGGCAGGATGGCCAAACGCACCCTTAATGTTTGCACATCAGGTCGGCGGAAGTCTGGAAACCCGTCTCGCAAGGCACGAATTTGCCTTTGGCCTGGAGGAAATCAATGATGCCTTCGGCAGTGAGGTCCTCGGCTGAGCAGGTGAAAAAGCGTGTGTCGGCCCCGAATTTGGCGACAATATCGGCCAGCAGAGCAGCCCGGGTATAGCCCTTGCCCGACTGCAGCATCATTTGCATGACATCGTGTCCGTGAATCTGTTCCATGACGCTATTTCTAGCCGATCGCACTGGCATTGGAAAAGCTAAATGTGTCATTATATTATCTTATAACATTCCATGGTCTTCGGGCGGGACAGTTGCCGGATTTGACGTGGTGCCCCGGCCCGCTCATTGAAGAACAGAAACGGGTTTCGCATGTCTCGGAAGTGCGCTTTGACAACGGGTTACGGATTCCCCATAATCACGCGGGTGATCCACTGCGACAAAAGACACGTCCTCAAGGTTCCTTTCCGGTCAGGGCAGGCAACAACGCCAAACCTGGTTATGAAAACGACTCCATCACTGACGGGCTGGCTGGCGGTGCCGCTGGCACTGGGAACCTTGCTGGCCGGGCTGCTGGATGGCCGGTGCCAAACCCCTGACGCCTACCGCCAGCGCTGGCGCGCATCGGCTGTGAACGAGCGCATTGAGCGCAACATCGAGAAGCATCGCAAAGGGGATTCTGCGATTACGGTGGTGGATGTGGCCGGTCGGCCCGTGGCGAATGCCACGCTCGAGGTGCGTCAGCAGTCTCACGAATTCCTTTTCGGGTGCAACGCGTTCGTGCTCGGGCAGCTTGACACTCCGGAGAAAAACCGCCGGTACGAAGAGGCTTTTTTAAAGTTGTTCAACTTTGCCACTGTGCCTTTCTACTGGGAGGGCACTGAACCGTCCAAGGGCGAGCTGCGCTACGCCGAACCGGCGCGCGACATCTGGCGGCGTCCCCCCCCGGACCGCTTTCTCCCCTGGGCCGCTACGAATGGCGTCACCCTCAAGGGCCACCCTTTGCTCTGGCACGCCTACAATCCAGCCTGGCTGCCCAAGGATGCCGACGCACTGCGGGAACTGTATCGCAAGCGCTTCCGCGAAATCACCAGCCGGTTCGCGGACAAGATTGGCATCTGGGATGTGGTCAATGAATCGTTGGTTTGCCCGAAGACTTATCCGCTCTTCACGCCCGACCGGGAATATGTGCGGTGGGCTTTTGCCGAGGCTGCGCCGCTGTTCCCCGCCAACACCCGGTTGATGATCAATGAGGTGACCTCGCCGTTCAATTTTCTGCCGGCCGAGAAGAACCCCTACTACGCCCAGATCAAATCGCTGCTGGAACAGGGAGCCGCGATCCGGGGAATCGGTTTCCAATACCACTATTTCCGCCGTCAGCATCTGGACAGCTTCTTGGTCGATCCCAAGTGCGACCCGGTCAAACTGCTGGATGTTTACGAGCAGTTCGGGCAGTTCAACCTGCCTTTGTATGTCACGGAAATCACCCTGCCATCGGCGGGCGAGGGAGGCGATGCCTTGCAGGCCGAGGTGGTGAGTGATCACTACCGGCTCTGGTTTGCCACCCCTCGGATGGCGGGCATCACCTGGTGGAACCTGGGCGACGGCACCGCCGTCAAGGGCGAGAACGAGGCCAAAGGAGGGCTGGTGGAGGCGGACTTCAATCCCAAGCCCGCCTACCGCGAGCTGGATCGCCTCATCAACCAGCAATGGAAAACCCGGCTCACGCTCAAAACCGACGCCGCCGGCAAGGCCGGCTTCCGGGGTTTCCATGGCCAATACACGGTTGCGGTCATCACGAGGGACGGCAAACGAGAGTTTCCCGTCGCCCTCAGGAGCGGTGCCGGCCTGAGCCGCGCCACGCTGAAACTCCCGTAAGGCAGAACCACCCTTTACCATGAAAAGCCAGCTCCCGATTTTGCACCGCCCAAGCGGTTTCACCGCTGCCTCCCGCCCCACCGGTCACGCGGTTGTGAGGTGCGGTGGCAGCGCGCTCTGCAGCAGGAATCCTCATCCTCACCCAATCATGAGCACCCTCCGATACACATTCCTCTTGGTGGCCCTGATGCTGCTGAACTCTCCGTGGCGCACGGTCGCGGCGGAAGGCGCGGCGGAGGCCAGGCCGGTCAAAACGGTTCGTTTGCTGACGGTCGGCAACAGCTTTTCCCAGAATGCCACCCGGTTCCTGGGGAGCCTGGCTTCATCCGCAGGCGATGTGCTGGTCCATCACCCGGCGGTGATCGGCGGCGCCACGATGGCACAGCATTGGGAGAAGGCGGAGCTGCACGAGAAAGATCCGCAGGACAAGGGCGGTTTCTATGGCACGAAACGCAGCTTGAAACAAGAGTTGCTGGCTGAGCCATGGGACTGCGTGACCATCCAGCAGGCCAGCATTCGCAGCCATGATCCCGCCACGTACCGGCCTTACGCCAGGCAGCTTCATGCCTACATCAAACGGTACGCGCCCCGGGCGGAGGTTCTGGTGCATCAGACCTGGGCTTATCGCTGCGACGACTCGAGGTTTGCCGTCAAGACGCCGAAAGCGGGGGAGCCAGGCACCTGGGAGGCGATGTATCAGGGCCTCACCCATGCTTACACGGGTGTAGCCGCGGAATTGAGGACGCGCCTGATTCCGGTGGGTGACGCCTTCCATCTGGCCGACACTGATCCGAAATGGGGCTACCAGCCGGACCGGAAATTTGACTTCAAGAATGCCCAAGCCCCCGGTTTGCCGGACCAGACACATTCGTTGCACGTGGGCTGGCAGTGGAAGAAGCAGGCGGATGGCCGGGTGACGCTGAGCATGGATGGACACCATGCCGGGAAGGCCGGCGAATATCTGGGAGCCTGTGTTTTTTACGAGGTGCTTTTCGGCAAAACCACCGTGGGCAACGCGTTCGTTCCGCCGGGCCTTGAGCCCGCCTATGCCCGGTTTCTCCAGGAAACGGCGCATCAGGCGGTGGCCAATGCCCAGGCCAGGACGGTGACGCCGCGCATGCCTGAGCCCGCCAAATCCGGATCAACCGGGGTCCGCCTGAAATGAGTTCCGGCGGTTGAGGTGGGAATCGTATTTATGACAACAACATTGAAGACAACGCTTTATTGCGCCCTGATCAGCACCTGGATGGGGTGGCAGGCCGGGGCAGTGGATTTTTACCAGGTGCGGGACGGCATTCCCAACAGCCGGCATTTTTTCAGGGCCAACACCGTCGGCAACCAGTACCTCTTCTTCCTCGGCAACTCGGTGCTGGCCGGCACCGGCCTGAAAGATGCGAACCTGCGCTATTCCGCCCAGATGGTGAAGGGCTTGAAAAAGCATTTTCCGGAGGCGGCCCTGATCGAGACGCGGCACACGCAGCCGGGCGGCAGTTGGTTTGGCCTCTACCGTTGCAGCCGGGGCCAGCCCGTCTTCGGCGAGGTGATCGCCAGCGGCCACCTGGCGATCCTTGATTTCGCGGCGGATGACCGGAGCGCCGACCTCGAACAGGTGAAAACCTCGCTCGAAGGGTTGGTCCGCCAGATCATCCTCTATCGGGCCACCCACAGCCAGATCCTGGTTTACACCCTGACCCCCGAGATGCTCCAGGCATACCAGGCGGGCCGGACCCCCGAGTATGTCCGGATCAGCGAAGAAATCGCCGCGCATTACGGCATCCCCAGCCTGAACCTGGCTCGCCACGCGGCTGAAAAGATCATTGCCGGAGAGATCACCTTCGCGGCGTTTTCCGCCGATGGCGTCAATCCGACCGATGCGGGGGCCAAAATCTACGCCGACGCAGTCGCCAAATTCGTGGACGCTCTGATGGCCGCCAATCCCATCCCGGACCAGCCCAAACCCTCCCGGCTGCCCGCGCCGCTGTTCCCAGGAACGGATGACAATGGCCGGATCATTGCGTACGAGGACCCAGCGGTCAAACGGTCCGGTAATTGGAAACCGGGACAGGCCAGCCCGATTGGCCCATTCCGGCACATTCTCGTCGCCACCGAAACGGGTGCGGGGTTGACGTTGAAATTCAAAGGCTCAGAGATCGGCATCCTGGACGTGGCGGACAAAGACACCCCCGAGTGCGAGTACGCCATTGATGGCGGGGACTTCCGCCGACTGGCCGCCCCCAGGGATGTCAGCGGCCCGACGATGCGGCCGGTTTCCCTGGCCAGGGGCCTGGACCGGAAAACCGAACATGAACTCATCCTGAAAGTCGCCTCCCCCGGCACCATGCGAATGGGTGGCTTCCTGCTCAACGGCAGCGTCGCTGATTCGTTCGCTGGCCGGAGCACGCTGGAAAGGATTGATGCGATCTACGAGGGGATGGACCCACTCCGTTACCAGCCCCCTTCCGGTCGCTTCGCGCATATTCCAAAAACCATGGCCAAACTGCGGGACGGCGGCGAGCTACGCCTGGTGCTGCTGGGCGACAGCATCATGGGCAACACCTCCGGCTCGTCATTCGAGCTGCTGCTCATGCGTGATTATCCCAAGTGCAAAATCGTCAAGATCGCCTCGCTCCGCAGCTCGACCGGCTGCAAATACTACCGGGAGGAGAATCGCGTCCAGGACTACGTGCTGAGGCACAACCCGGATCTGCTGGTCATCGGCGGCATTTCCAACGGTGGTGATGCCGAGGCGGTCCGTTCCGTTGTGCAACAGGTCCGCGCCAAAAAGCCGGGTACCGAGGTGCTCCTGCTGACCCCCGTCTTCGGCTCCGTGCGCGACGAGCACATCCGGATATTCACGCGTGAGATTGACACGACGACCAACAATTTCCGCTTCAACCTGCGGAAGGTCGCATCGGAGGAGAAATGCGCGTTCTTTGACATGACCGGCCCCTGGTGGGCGTATATCCAGGAGAGCGGCAAGACCTACGGCTGGTTCATGGGCGATGCCGTGCATGCCAACCACCGGGGCTGCCAGATCATCGGTCGGCTCCTGGAAATCTGGTTCAAGCAGTGACCGCCGCGCCTGCTTCCTTGCGGTTGCCGCTTGACGCGCCGTCACCAGCCGCCAGTCTGTCCGTATGACTGTGTCCTCCTGTCACCTGTTGCTGACGCCGGGGCCATGAATCACGGGCCTGCGACCAGGGCCTGGATGGCCGAACCCTGTAAAATGCTCAGCCGGTTTTTATCCTAGTCACCGCCTTGGTAGCCTATACCCCAAGCCCTTGTCATGCTTCCCGTTTTTCCGCATTCATAGGCTCTGAATATTCGGCTGTTTTGTGAATCCACCAATGGAACCCCGGCCTGCCAAAATCATGACCAGACTCTTTTGCGATAGCGCCCCATCAATGATCAGCGCGGCCGCACATCCAGGCAGACCACGGAGCCGGCGGCGTTGCGGCAATAGATGCGGCCGTTGGCCAGCACCGGGGTGGTCCAGCATTTGCCGTTCAACACCTGGGCCCGGGCCACGGGGTTGAATCCCGCCGGCGAGGCCGGGGCCACCATCAATTCCCCCTTGTCGCTCAGCACAATCAGTTTGCCGTCCGCCGCTGTCACGGAGCCAAACCCGGCGGCTTTGGCGCTCCACTTCAGTTCTCCGGTGGCCAGATCCTCGCAGGCGAGGTTGGAGAGGGAGCCATCCTGGCCGCTGATGCCGTAGAGGTGGCCGCCGATCAGCACGCAACTGTTGATCTGGTTGCGCATGTGCTTGTTGCGCCACACCTCTTTGCTGACCCCCTGATTGATCTCGAACAATCCGCCCCCGGCGCCATAGCCGGAGGAGAGGAAGACCCGGTTGCCGCTGAGGATGGGATCGGCGGAGTTGATGTCGTAATTGGTCTTCCACGGTTGCCGCCAAAATTCCCTGCCCGAGGCCCGGTCCAGGGCGACCACGGCTTTGCCGGCAAAGATGGCCACGGCCTCCTTGCCGTTTTCCACGAAAGGCACCGGGGTGGAGTACGCGGCGGCTTCCTTGCCGGTCAGCCAGATGAGTTTGCCATCCCGTTTATCCACCGCCATGCCGGAGGTGCCGACATTGAGAATCAACCGAATCCCATCCACCAGCGGCGAGCCAGCAAAGCCCCATTGCGGAACAGCCACGCCGTGCTCTTTGACCAGATCCCGCTGCCAGAGGATTTTGCCCGTATCCGCCGCGAAGCAGAACAGGTGGCCCATCTTGCTCAGGGTGTAAACCTCCGCGCCATCCAAGGTGGGGGTGGAACCGGGGCCGCCCTCGTAATACTTGGCGAGCAGGGCGCAGGGGTAGGTGTGCTTCCAGAGCAGGGCACCTTTTTCGGCGTCGAAGCAGAAAACGGTGTCCTGGTTGGCGGTGTTGCCGAGGGTGTAGGCCCGGCCCTGGCTGACGGAGAAAGAGGAGAAGCCGATGCCGACCTGGGCGCGCCAAAGCACCGGGGGGCCTTCCTTGGGCCAGGTGGTGCTCCAGCCCTGCTCGCGCGAAATGCCATCCAGGTTCGGCCCCCGCCAGCGGGGCCAATCTTCGGCCGCCAACGGGCAGGGGGAAATCAGCAGGGTTGCGACCGCGAGCACGGGAAATAACCTGAGGGGCTTCATAAGGATGGGGGAAAGGTTCAATGGGGGCAGGACGGGCGTCCGGGCTAGCGGGGCGGCATTTTCCGAAGCAGGTAAACCAGCATGGCGACCACGCTGATCAGCAGGACGGAGGCCAGCACGGTGGCCACCAGGCGCATGACTTTCGCCTTCTCCAGAGTCTGCCGGGTCTCGACCTGGGACATTTCGCGGAACAGGGTGAGCTCCTTGTCCGGATTCAAGGCGGTCTGGGGATGCTCCTGGCGCAACTGCAGCACATACCATTCGGCATGCGCGTCGCCAAAGGTCGCCGGCAGCTTGGCGCATTCATCGCTGCCGGCCACGTGGAAGCCGTTGCCGTGCCAGAAAGGGGAGCGCTCCAGCGTCCAGATCCGCACCAGGCTGAAGTTGTGGGAGATGGATTGCAGCCGTTGCCAGAGCAGTTCACGGAACTCATCCGCTTTGTCAAATTCCAGGAAAACCTCGCTGTGCAGCCAGGCTTGGTGGGAGACGATTTGCAGCCCCAAGGCGCCAAGGACATGGCCGGCCCGGTCATCCACCACCTGGAACTCAGTGAAGCGTTTTTCCAGGCTTTCCCAAGGGAGACGCTCCAGCTTCCACAGTGAGATCAACTGCGGCAAATCATCCACGGTGGCCCGTCGCACCACATATTTCGGCGGGTTCATGGGGAGAACTCTACCGGGCACCCGGTTCGTCGTAAAGCAAATCTGCCGCGCGGCGCGGGGTTTCCACAGTCCCCCACCCCCATGGGGAACAGATTCGAGGGCGGTCAGGATTTTTTCTCGCGGGCCAGTTTGACCGCCGCCGTCCAGGCGCTGGCGGTCTTTTGCAGCTCCTCCCAGTTGGCGGCGTCCACCACTT
>CAIYYI010000678.1 GCA_903930345.1 uncultured Verrucomicrobiota bacterium | reverse complement strand
GCCATCACCAGCAGCAGTCTGGTTTGTCGCAATAACCTCGGCCGGCTGGCCCTGGCCTCTTTGCTCTATGCCCATGACAACTCCCAGTATTTGCCGTGGGCACCGTTGAACCATACGGAAGGCTTAAGCTCCAGCCAATCCTTGGTGTTTGCCCCTGGGGGCCCCGGCACCAATGTCACCAATGGGGTGAAGGATCCAGCCGGTTGGCTGCCGGCCAACACAGGCACTGTCCTCATCCAGCCGGTTTATGGAGGTGTTTTTTGGTACCTCACAGGTGCCACCACCAGTAGCTACGAGGCGACCCCGGGAAGCTATCCGGATGCCTCTCATTATTTTCGCTGCCCGGATTCCGGCACCATCGGCTCTTACCTAAAGGTCAACTACAGCATCAACCGCTGGACCAACCCGGGCTTTGGCAAGGTGGGTGCCCGGGGTGCTTCGCTCAACGCGGTGCCGAATCCGAGTGAAAAGGTCCTGCTGGCGCAACTGGCCCCCTGGGTGATGCCCGACGCCGGTTTTACCCCGGGTCTGGCGAACGCCGCCAACATCATGTTTCAGATGCATGATATCGGCATTCCGTTCGCTTTCATGGACGGTCACGTGGAGGGCGTCACTGCCGCCAAAGCCTGGCGCATGACGACCAACGAAACAGATCGCTATTTCCATCCGATGCGACGGTAGCGCGTCATTTGGTACGAAAGTACAACCGTATGAACCAGATTTTGCCACCTTCCAAAAAACCATGAAGACATTTTTCATCCTGTTCAGCTCCTTGCTGGCGGCATTTCTCACGACCACTTTGTCCGCCGCGCCGGAAAATGATTCGTTCGCGGGCCGTTTCGAAATCACCTCACTTGATTATCACTTTGATGGCAGCATCCTGGATGCCACTATCGAGGCTGGGGAACCCGTCCCACCCACCACGGCCCGGACGGTCTGGTGGAAATTCACCCCTGCGGATGCGGGGGTGTTTACTGTTTGGCCGTCATCAAACCAATTCGCTGCGGTTGTGAAATTGTATGAAGGTTCAAGCCTGGAGCTGCTCTCGGCAATCACCCCGCTGAACAGTAATCGCTTTCAGTTGCAGGCCGGTCGCGAGTACGCCCTGCAAATTGCCGCTGGCGAGGCGCTGGGAGGCAGCCTGTCCCTGGATACTCATTTTTTCCCTAAAACCAACGATTATTTTGAAGGCAGCATCCACCTGGAAGGGACCAATATCACCTTTGTGGGAAACTTCACCACAGCCACTTTCGAAGCCAATGAACCTAATCCGGGCAAGACGAATACCATCTGGGCCTCTTGGGTCGCGCCCTTTACGGGTCGTACCCGGATCACTCGCCTGAACACTGGCGTAAGTCAGTATGTAGCCGTCTATACCGGTTATGCCGTGGACAAGCTGCGGGCTGTGCCACTTGTGAACATGGTTTACTCACGAGTCGATTTCCTGGCCATTCAAGGAACCGTGTATCACATTCAGATGGCTGGCGGATCAGATGAATGCCCGCTGACGATCCAGCACTTCCCGTACGGCCAGGCCACCAACGATAACTTTGCTACGGCGCGACTTGTCTTGGGGCAATGGGCGGTGAATTCGTATGAGTTTCAGGAATGGTTCCCGATTACCCAGGCTACCTCAGAGCCAGGGGAGTCGGCACATCTGGGCGGTACTCCCTATCGGAGCCTGTGGTGGAAGTGGGTCGCGCCGGTGCATGGATTGATGACGTTTGCGTATTTCCGCAGCTTGACCACCAATATTGTGTTGGGGGTTTACACGGGCAACGACGTTGCGGCACTGACGCTCGTTGGCAGGACCAACAGGGAAGTACAATTCAAAACCATTGCCGGGACTACCTACTACATCGCAGCCGCAGTGCCGACCAATATTGTGGGGGATGTTTTGCTGGAAGGATCATGCTCATCCCAGTCCTCCGAATCCCGGATCGTCCCCGGGAACTTGTTACAGGAGCCGAGTTGGGAAGGGACAAGGATCATCAATGCCCAATACTGGCGAAAGTCCAGCGGGGTGAGCGGAATGGTAAATGCCGGGGGTGGCTGCGACGGCTCAACCTGGCCGAGGGTCGGCAAGGACGTGCAAATCTGGCAGGACATTCCGACCACTCCGGGCCGGAAGCACTCCATATGCTTTGCAATGCGGTCTTCCAACAATTACGGGCCGATTGGAACGGGCGATGGTCGGGTGAGCGTGCTTTGGGACAACGAGGAGATCGGTGTGGTGATTCTGCCTGCTGCGGAGGCGGAATTCTGGCATTGGGCGGAGTTCTCGGCGGTGGCCAACAATCCCACCTCTCGTATTGCCTTTGCCAACCTGGCACGATCTATGGAACTGGATGCCTTCAGTGTCGTGGCCGCAGAGCGTCCCCCGGGCATTGTCACACAGCCGGTTTCCCTGAGCATCATCAGTGGCGGCACAGCCGCGTTCGTGGTGGGTGCGTCTGGCACGTTGCCGCTGTCTTACCAGTGGTATTTCAATGGCGAACCTTGCGCTGTGCTCGCTTCCTCCGTCTTGCAGCTGGATGCCGTTTCCACCAATCAGGCGGGGACGTACCAGGTTGTGCTGAGCAATGCCTTTGGCATGGTGACCAGCGCCCCGGTGACGCTGACGGTCGAAGCCCCGCTCACCCCGGTGATTCTGTGGCAGCCGCAGGGCAACCTCGTGGGCGTGGGCGGATATCAGGGCTTCAGCGTGGTTGCCGCCGGCACGCCTCCCCTGAATTACCAGTGGCTCAAGGATGGCAACGATTTGCCGGGCGAAACCAATCGGACGCTGACTTTTTCCTCCGTGGGCGACCCTGAGGCTGGCACTTACTCCGTCCGGGTCTGGAATGACGCGGGCAGTGTCTGGAGTCTGGCCGTGCCGCTGGTGGTGACCAATGCCATCAACGGAGGCGGCAAGGTGAATTTCCGCAACCGGTTTGTCGCAGGTGGCATTGTCAACGCACCTATTTTCGGCGTTGATGGGGCTACGCTTCTGAGTGGTTCCAATTATCTGGCCCAACTGTACGGCGGTGCTTCGCTGGAGCTGCTCCGACCGGTCGGTGCGCCGATGAACTTCGAGTCAGGCTTCAACGCCGGCTATTTTTTCGCGCAGATCGTGGTGTTGCCAACGGTGTCTCCCGGGTCAAATGCCGTGCTGCAGATCCGTGTCTGGGATGGAAACCGGGGCAGCACCTATGAGGAGGCCCAGGCGTTCGGCGGCAGCTTTGGAAAATCCCAGGTGTTGACGGTAAAAGTGGGCGGCGGAACCACGTCTCCGGCGTACCTCTTGGGGTTGCAGAGTTTCAGCTTGCAGGCGGGGTTGCCGCAATTTGCCCGGGGGCTGATATCTCCCGTGGATCATGAGCCCGGTGGGGTTGCGGTTTGGTCGCATCGTGGTGAACCGGGTTTCCGCTACGTGATCGAGAGATCTTTTCAAGGTTTCCACTGGCGCCCCTTTCTGGTGATCACCAATGTGACCAGCACGGAAACCTTCACCGATTCCGCCGGCGCTGATTCAGACGTGGTATTTTACCGGTCACGGGCTTTGGACTGATTCCATTTAGGGGTCACGAGTCTGGCTTCATTGGAGCCTTTCCCATCGTCTTTCCTCCAGCGATGGAGCTTGGAAGCGAAGCTCTTTCAACTCCCCAAGTACAACCGCCTGGCGAGCCAAGATATCGTCAGAGTCCTCACGGACTCGGGCGGCCAGAGCCAGCTTGGCCGGGTCGCTCTTGGGCCGCGCCTGCAAATCCATCTACAATCTTCCACCTACAATCTCCTATCTTAGGCAATATCAGCAGCGTTTGTTTTCAACTATGCCGTCGTCCAGAGTGGAAACGAAAAATGTTTGAAAAACCGGTGCGGCCAGCCTACTGTTTACCTCGTGAATTGCCCCCGGAATAT
>CAIYYI010000677.1 GCA_903930345.1 uncultured Verrucomicrobiota bacterium | reverse complement strand
GTACCTATGTGCATAGGTACAAACCGCGCAAAATTCAAGCCCTTTCTGTCAAACCTCAGATTTTTGTCCTGCACCCGGATTCACGCATTTTTGCTCAGACCCGCTTTGTTTTCGGTGAAATGGGTTTCGCTTTGAATCCAGAGCACCAAGGGAACAGGGGCTCTCGACGACAGCCGTACTGGGGCCTTGTGTCAGACCAGTGGGGTGGCTATGCTGCCCGCACGAACTTTTGGCAGGTCAGCACATCACTGTCGCGGACGGTGGATACTGACCGACAATCAATGCACATTCCTGATGGATTTCTGGATGCGAGAACTGCGGTGGCCAGCTCCCTGCTGGCTGCAGGCGGGCTGGGCCTTGCTCTGCGTGAGATCCGCCTCAGCCTGCCGCCGGCGCGCGTGCCATTGATCGGCCTCGCCTCCGCTTTTGTTTTTGCGGCGCAAATGCTGAATTTCCCGGTGGCCGGTGGCACTTCAGGGCATCTGATCGGCGCCACCCTGGCCATGGTGTTGCTGGGGCCCCAGGCGGCGGTGCTGGTCATGAGCACGGTGCTCATCCTCCAGTGCTTCCTGTTTGCCGATGGCGGTTTGACCGCGCTGGGGGCCAACATTTTCAACCTGGCCTTGGTGGCCCCAGGCGTTGGTTTCCTGGTGTACCAGGGCATGTTGGGGCTTTTGGGCCGGGAGCTGCGCGGACGGCTGATGTCGGTGGCCGTGGCGGCCTGGTTCTCCACGCTGGCAGCCGCCATTGCCTGCGCCGGGCAATTGGCCCTTTCCGGTGCGGTTTCGTGGCGGCACGCCTTCACCGCCATGGGGCTTGTGCATATGCTGATCGGTCTGGGGGAATCGGTCATCACCACGCTGGTGGTGGCGGTGATTGCCCGCAGCCGGCCGGAATTGGTGGCGGGGGAATCCGCCTCCGGGGTGCCTTCGCAACAACGTGCGCTGGTTGCGCAGGGTTTGCTGGTGTCGCTAGGGCTGATGCTGTTTGTCGCCCCGTTCGCCTGCCCCTGGCCGGATGGGTTGGAGCAGGTGGCGGAGCGCCTGGGCTTTGCCCGCCGGGCGGCAGCCCAGCCGGTGGTGGCGGGTTGGCTGGCGGATTACGGCGTGCCCGGTTTGGCCTCCCCTTACTGGAGCACGGTGGTGGCGGGAACGATCGGAACCCTGGTGGTGTTCCTCGTGGCTTGGCTGTTGGCCCGCCGCCTGGCCCCGAGCCCAGGCAAAGGCGCCCAAGGCTGATATGCGCCTGAGTTTGTTGCAGCCCCTTTGCCCGCCGGGTTCCCCGGTCCACCGGTGGTCACCCGCGTTCAAATTGGCCGGTGCGCTGGGGTTGATCCTCATGGTGGCCTGGGCACCCCGGTTCTGGTGGGTGGTCTATGCGGCGGTGGCGGGGGGGCTCGGCCTGCTCATGGTGGTGGCCCGGGTGCGCTGGGGGGCGTTTTTGCGTCGGCTGCTTTGGCTGGAACCAGTGGCGGCGGGCGTGGCCGTGCTCGCGCTGCTCCAGCCCGATGGCGGACGGGTTTTTGCCGCGATGATGATCAAAAGCACCCTCTGCCTCACCACCATGATCGTGTTGAACGGCACCACGCCGTTTTCCCAAATCCTGGCCGTGCTGCGCCGCTGCCATCTGCCCGGGCTGCTGGTCACCTCTCTGGCGCTGACGCACCGCTACCTCTTTGTGCTGCTGGAAGAGACCGGGCGTTTGCGCCGCGCCCGTCTGAGCCGCACTTTCCAGCACAATAAAACCCAGGTCTGGCGTTCGCTCGCCACAGTCTTGGGCCAGCTCTTCTTAAGAACCTCAGAACGTGCGGAACGCATTTACGCCGCCATGTGTGCCCGCGGTTGGAAACCATGAACGCCCTCGAAGTCCGTTCCCTCAGCTACAACTACCCCGATGGCACACCCGCCTTGCGGGAGATTTCCTTTACGCTCGCCCCGGGGGAGCGCGTGGGTTTGATCGGCCCCAATGGGGCGGGCAAATCCACTCTGTTCCTGCATCTGAACGGCATTCTGCCTGAGCGTCCAGCCCGTCAGGCGGCCATCCATGTCTGCGGCGTGCCGGTTCAGGAACCCCATTTGTCCACCGTGCGCGCCAAAGTGGGTTTGCTGTTCCAAGAGCCTGATGACCAGTTATTTTGCCCCACAGTGGAGGAGGATGTCGCTTTTGGACCCCGGCAATGGGGGCTGCCGGAATCTGTGGTGCACGCCAAGGTCACTGAGGCCTTGCAGCGAGTGGGGTTGCGGGGGTACGGGCACCGGCAACCGCATCACCTCAGCCACGGGGAAAAGCGCCGGGTTTGCCTGGCCGCTTTGCTGGCGTGCGATCCCGAGGTGCTGGTGTTGGATGAACCCACCAGCGACCTCGACCCCCGGGGCCGTCGGGAACTCAAGGCGTTGCTGCAATCGCTTCCGGTAACGCAGCTCATTGCCACTCATGATCTTGAGCTGGTGGTCGAAGTGTGCCCCCGCGTGCTGCTGCTGGATGGGGGTCGTCTGGTGGCTCAGGGGGCCACGCGCGAACTGCTGGCGGACGAGGATTTGATGCTCAAACACGGGCTGGAGAAACCTCACATTCTATCCCATTTCCACCCGCACTGGTGAGGGAACCTCTGTTTCGTCGCTCAGCCTTTCATGGCCATGCGATTTGTTTGCCAGAAAGTCACCACAACGTCTTAAGTTTGCCACCCACCTTGCCGATACTTGGGCTGATGAACATGCAAACGCCCAATGGCAGAGCGGAAACGCGAAATCTGGAACCACTGGGGCAGGGGAGTATTGTGTTGCCCAAGCCCTCGTTCGAAACCTGGGATTTCCTGAACGGCACGCGGGTGCGCCGGGCGAAAAAACCGGGGTATTTCCTGCAATTGATCGCCCACCGGTTCGAGCGTGCCACCCTGCGTCTGCGCCTGGCGCGCAACTGAGTCCAGGTGCCGCTTTTGCCTCAGCGCTGCTCCCCAAGATGCCGCACCAGATCTTTGACGGTGACCGGCTCTGGCAAGATCGCCAGCAGGGTGGGTGACCAGGGGTTGATCACCAACGGAATATCACCCGTGGCCCCGAGATACCTGCCGGTCCGCAAATCATAGACGTGACCGGGTTGGGTGAAACGCACGGTCACCGGAATTTCCGTTTCGAGGGATTCATTGCCGCCTCCCTGTTTCAGATCCTCGCTCATCTGGTAATCCACCGCCCGCTCCAGGGCGACCAGGCGCGCCTGGCCCAACCGGTACCGGTGTGCCTGCACTCGGGCCGTCGCCGGACACTGCACCGTAAGGGGCAGGGGAGGCAGTTGAGCCCGGATCCATTCCAGCCAGGCCAGATCGGGTTGGGGCAACAAACGTGCCCGCCCATAGCCGGCAATATCCCCGTTTTTTGCCACCGCCTCCCGCTGGTTCCCCCGCAATGCGTAGCTGACGGCAGCAGGGGGTTGGGGCGGGAGCAACGGGTCCATCGGGCTGTTAACCCGCAGTTTTCCCCGGTCATCGAACAGCCCCGGGGAGCCATCCGCCAGCAATAATTTCTCCCCCGCCGCCGCATCGGCCTGCCGCCATTTCAGCACGGCGCTGATCTCCGTATCGGACAGGGCGACCGCGCTGGGCATGACCAGCACCTGTGGTCCCGGCTTGGCAAGGGTCTGGGCCAGTTCGGTGCGGTCCACAAACTGCGGGGCATAACCCAGATCCAGGAAAGCTTTGAGCCATGCGTTGCGCGCCTTGGCCATGCGGTTGTGGGCGGACTCGAAGCTGGAGAAACGCCGCAGCCAGGTGGAGCCATCCACCGTCGATTCCAGCAGCCAGCCCGCCTGGATGCTGGGCTGGGAGTAAAGGAGGTGGATGGGATCCGTCTCCCGGCGGGCATTCAGAAACAGGTGGGCGAGCGGCGAGGTCAGCTCCTGGAAGACCGGGGCCAGGCCGCGCGCTCGGGGGGTGAGCGGGTAATCAGCGCTTTTCCAGTCCATGCAATCCTCGCTCCACCAGATGATGCAGCCCTTATCCCCCAGCAGCAACAGGTGCCAGAGCCGGCGCTGAGCCGACCGGGCATCTTTTTCTCCCACCGTGCAAAGGATCGGTTTTCCTGGCATGAACGAACCGAAGATTTCGCGGGAGTTGCCGATGTCATAGGGCTCCACCCAATCGAGCGCCCGGGCCAGGCGGGCCAGGTCGTAACCGCCGAAGGCATGCGGCATCTGTGTGCCCTCGATGCCGACGGGGGTGGCGGGATCCATTTGGCGGGCGACGGTGCGCAAATGGTCCAGCGTGGTGGCCAGGGAATGATCCATGAAACTGCGAAAGTCACACCACGGGGCAAAATTCCAGCGGGTGGGTGTGCGGCGGGCGGCGAGGGGTTCGAAACGCAGGTTCTGCAACGCCTGCCAGTCTGGCTTCCCCTGCGGTTTGGCGTCACCGCTGGCCATGCGGTTTTTGATCTGATCGGTGGTGAAGGGTTTGACCTCGTCCCAAGTGGCGAAGCGGGTTTCCCACGCGGCGTTCAGCCGTTCCAGGGTTCCGTGTTCGCCTTGCAGCCAGCTCCGGAATGCCGCCAGGCTGGCGGGATGAAAATCATAATCGAAGGGGTTGGCGGAGATCGTGGTGGACAGCTCGTCGCGGAGATTGTACGCCAATGGCTTATGGGGCGCGTGCCGGGTCGCCAGACGGCGCACCTCATTGCTGGCCCAGCCGCGCCACTGCGGCTCTTCCAGGCAGTAATCGCGCACCAGGCCGGACTCCTGCCGCTGCACCCGCCACTCCGTCACCATCTTATCCCAATCGGTGACTTTGGAGTTCCACTTCAGGCAGAGCCCGCGGTTGACCAGATTTTCCACATAGTAGGGGAATCCGGCCTGAAGCCATGGCTCTGCACGCCCATCGTTATGGACCATGCCGGCGGTGACCCCCATTTCGCGCAGCCGCTGAACAAACAGCGGGAATTTGTCCGGCTGACGCTGCGCGGAATCCCCCACCCACATGATGACCTGATAATTGGTCCAGGGCCTCAGCCCGGTCGGTTCGGCGTGCGTCAGCCAGCCACCGGGCAGGACGGTGGTGAGGATGAGCAGGATCCATCGCCGGGAAACCGTGTTCCATGGGGCAAGCATCAGGGAAATCATGGGGGCATCATGACACCAGCCTGCGGGTTCGTCGAGCCTCAATCTGAGCTGCGGCAGGACGGGTACGTGGAAGACCAGAAGGGGCGGCACGTGTTTGGTGTGCCGCCCGGGAGGGGGAATTTGCAGGAGCAGATCCGGAGGGCTTGGTATCGTGACTGCGTCCTTCCGGTCTGCCGAACTTGATTTATTCCTCTTTTAAAATGACAAACTTGCTGACCCCTTTGCTCTTGAGGTTGACGATCACACCCTTTTTGGTGTCCGCCGTTTTAAGGGCCTCGCCAAATTGGCGCAGATTCGTGATGGGCTGATGATTGATATCGGTGATGACATCCCCGGCCAGCACCCCCTTGGCGGCGGCCGGAGTTCCGGCCTCCACGGCGGTGATGATCACTCCCTCGCCCGCCTCCACGTCGAATTTCTCGGCCATCTCCTTGTCGAGCGGTTGCACCGTCAGCCCCAGGCTGGAGGTTTTTTCACGACTGCCACCGGTGCCACGTTGGGCCACTTCCCGGGTTTCCTCGGGCCAGCCTTCCGGCTTGATCTTAAGCTTCATTGCCTTGCCGTCCCGTACCAAGTCCAGTGCCACACTGCTGCCGATGGGTTTGACCCTGATTTCCGACTTGAGTTCCTGCGAGGTCTTCACCGGCTTTCCATCCACGGCTGTGATGACATCGGACGGCTTGAGCCCGGCCTTTGCCGCCGGGCCGTCCGGCGCGATTTCCCGCACGACCACGCCCTCCTTCACCCCTTTGACCACGTCTTTGAACTCCACGTCCTCGCTGAGGGTGTTGATGGCCACGCCGAGCCAGGCGCGGGTGTACTTGCCGTCGCTGATCAGCCGGTCAGCCACCTCCCGCGCCAAGTTGATGGGCACGGCAAAACCGATGCCAGTATTCAGGCCATGGATCATGGTGTTGATGCCCACCACCTCGCCTTCGAGGTTCACGAGCGGCCCGCCGCTGTTGCCGGGGTTGATGCTGGCGTCCGTTTGCAGAAAATCCTGATCCATTGCCGGGTCGGGAATGATCCGTGAGCGGCCCTTGGCACTGATGTGGCCCACGGTCACCGAATAATCCAGGTCGAATGGGGCGCCGATGGCAATGGCGAACTCGGCCACGCGCACCTTGGCGGAATCACCCAGCTTGGCCACCTTGGCGCTTTTGAAGGTCTTGTCCGTGATTTTGATCACGGCGATGTCTGACTGGGAATCCACACCGCGAATTTCGGCGGCATATTCCTTGCCATCCTTGAACCGCACCCGGATCTCATCCGCCCCATCCACCACGTGGCGGTTGGTCATGATGTAGCCTTCCTCCCGGATGGCCACGCCGGATCCCTGGCCGTCAAAAACCGGTTTCTGGTTTTGGCGGGGGGCATTGTTCTGCCGGTTGGGGCGCTCCTCAAAAAAACGGCGGCGGAATTCCTTGGGCAGCAGGTCGCCAAACGGGATGTCACGCATCTCCGCTGGTTGAAAACTGGGTTTGTGAGCCACCCGGATCACCACCACCGATTCTGAGACGCGGTCTGCCACGTCAATAAAGGCCTGGTTTAACTGCCGGGCCAGATCCAGGCCGGAAGGGGCCGCCGCTGCCGGGAATGCCAAATTCAGGCATCCGCATAAAATCACGACCAGGCACCCGACGATCCTCATTCTGTTGTGCTTCATAATCCGTGCTTCACTTCTGTGGGTTGGTTTCGCTTGCGACCATCACCTCTTTGAGTCTCCCGCCGTGAAAATGTTCAAATGCCACCCGGATGTTCCCAGTCCGGCCTGAGAGTTGAAACGCAGGGTGTTGGGTGGACAAGGTTTTTTCAGCAAGGCGGGTTGACTTGCCTCCGGAGGCTGGCTAACGTTGGGCCAGTAACAATAATCAGAGTCAGGACATGCTCGAAGCCATTGAAAAACTGTTGGTGTTGCAGGACCGGGACCGTCGCCTTATGCGACTAAAGGAGGAACTCCTGCGCGTGCCCACCCAGCGACAGGAACTGGAAACCAAGGCTGCTTTGCTACAGAAGGGCCTTGATACCTTTAAAAACCAGGCCAAACAGGTCGAATCTTCCCGCAAGCAACTGGAGCTGGAAGTGGAGAGCAAGAAGCAGCAGATTGAGAAATACTCCCTGCAGCAATACCAGACGAAAAAGAACGAGGAGTACCGCGCCCTGGGCCACGAAATCGACAACGCCAAGGTGGCCATCAGCAAAATCGAGGATCAGATCATTGACCTGATGGAAAAGGGCGAGGCGGTGCAGGCTGAAGTGGTGCACGCCGGCAAGGAGACGGCGATGACGCGCAAGGCGGTGGACGAACAGATTGCCAGCCTGAACGGTCGAGAAACCAACCTCAAGAAGGATCTGGCGGAGCTGGAATCCAACCGCAGTGAGCTGGCCTCTCACGTGGAGGCCCCGGCCTTGGGCCGCTACGAGCGGCTGCTGAAGAGCAAGGGCGAAACCGTGGTGGTGGGCATTGAACGCGGTGTCTGCGGCGGGTGTCATATGAGGTTGAACCGCCAGGTTCTGGTCACTTGTCAGGCCCAGCAGGAAATAACCTGCTGTCCCAACTGTGCCCGCATACTTTATTACACCCGCGACATGGATCTGGCGTTCATTGACTGATCAACGCCCATGAAGAATCTGTTTACCGCACTGCTCCTGACCATGCTGGCCTGGAGCTGGGGTTGCCAAAAAGCCGAGCCACCCAAAGTGGAGGCCCCTCCGGTGCCCATTGACATCAAGTCCGGTCGCCTCATCACGGCGGGGGGGGTGAAGTATTACGTGCCGCCGGAACGCGGCTCCCACACGGATGGTCCCGGCGAATTCAAGTTTGAGTGTGAAAACTTGCGTCTGATCGTCTCCAACGGCAAGGTTCAGGTGAACGGCAAATCTTTTGGCACCGTCAAGAGCGGAGACACGGTTTCATTCCTCAACAAGGGCCACGTCTTCGTCAACGGCGAGTTGCGCCCTCCGCAACCCTAGCCGCTTTGGTGGGCCTGTGGCGGTGTGTCAGCCGTGTTCCTGGCTGATTTTCCAAGTGGGTCTATTCCTGTAACACATTGCTGGGCAATGCATTTTTGCTCTTGGTGCAAAGCCGGTAATGGGATATGCTGGGCCGATTAGTGTGTGAGTCATTTTGATATTAAGCTATGCCGACGTACGAGTACATCTGTGAGAAGTGCGGACACGAGTTCGAATTGCGCCAATCCATTTCTGAGCCGACGCTAAAGGTTTGTCCGGCGAGCCTTTGCGGCCGTAAAACCTGGGGCAAGGGCAAGGTCAAGCGGCAGATCGGTGCGGGGGCCGGGCTGCTGTTCAAGGGAAGCGGCTTTTACATCACCGATTATCGCAGCGAAAATTATAAAACCGGTGCCCGCAACGACACCAAG
>CAIYYI010000676.1 GCA_903930345.1 uncultured Verrucomicrobiota bacterium | reverse complement strand
TCCCCGTTTCCTCGCTGTATCGGCGCGATTGGTCCCCCACGCCTGCCGCCACGGCTTACCGGGACTTGGTGTTCAAGCAGTGGTGGACCACGTGGCGTGGGCAAACCGACGCGCAAGGCCGCTGCGAGATCCGTGCGTTCTTCGGGAAACACCGGGTAACGGCGGGTGGCAAGGAAGCTATCGTGGAGTTGAAAAGGAAGGAACCGACCAAACAAGTTTCTCTCAACTGAAGCCCGGACGACGAATGGGAGGGCTTGGCTACCTGCATCACCTGCTGTATCGATTGTGTGATGCCTGGCCGGAAGTGTCCGATCAAACGAGAATCTCCCGCCGAGACGTGGAGACGCTGAGATTATAAAAAACACGGGAAATCCACACCGCGTCTCTGTGCCTCCGCGCGAAAATCCTGCTTGGGGCCTCGTGTTTCATCACGGAGTGGCCCTGCCACCAAAAAACGGGATGTTTGATGGCCCCGGGAATCCTTTTGACATCACAGTATGGGGACCACCTTCGACATCGGATTGCAGATGGCCTTCCCTGAGATCGTGACGCTGATTCCTGGCTGGAAAGAGGCCACCTGAATCGCCGACCGCCGGAGGATGGCAGGCATCCGATTGCTGAATGAAATACCCGTTCAGCGACCTGCAGCGGTGGCAGGTTCCGGACCGCTCGTCCGGAATTGCATGCCGCAGAGCAGGCCCGCCACAATCGCTGCGCTGCCCCAGGCCATGCCCCAGTGCAGCGGTTCGCCCAGGACGAGCACCGCCATGGGCACCCCGGCCAGGGGTTGCACAAAAATCGTCAATGCCATCACGTTCACCGGGGTCTCCCGGATGATGCGGTACCAGAGGGAGTAGCCGAGCACGGTGCAGAGCATCGCCAGGTAGATCAGCATCCACCAGTGGCGCGCGCCCAGCATCCGGGCAGACGACCAGGTTTGGCCCCCATCCAGCAGGAAATTCAGGATGCTTCCCGCCACCAGCGCTAGGGTGACGGTTTTCAGGATGCCCGCCCGCTCCACCACCGGCTTGCCCAGCACGGAGTAGGCGGCCTCGCACAGAAACGAGGAGACAAAGATCAGGCTGGCCCAGATCCCGGCGAACTTGAAATCCCTGGCCCCCAGGCCGTTCAGCAGGGCGACCCCGACCAGTCCCAGCCCAAAGCCCACCCAGCGCCGGCCGGGGATCTGCTCCCGCAGGAACAGGGCGGCGGCGACGGTGGTGACCACCGGCTCCAGCCCCATGAGAATGGCGGAGTTGCCGGCGGTGCCCAGGTGGTTGCCCAGGACCTGCAACCTTTGGCCCAGGCAGAAGACGAGGCTGCCGATGAGCAGCGTGATGCCCAGATGGCGCCCCCTGGGCGCCTTTCCCGGCAGCCACGGCCAGCAGACCAGCAGCGCCAGAGCCGCCAGTCCAAACCGCAGGCTGACCATTCCGCCCGGCGTCAGGGCCGGGTCCAGGATCTTGTAAGCCACGAGGGTGCCCGCCCAGAAGATGTTGAAGAGCACCAGCAGCGCCAGGTAGGCCGGCTTCATGCGCTGGTCACCTTCTTGGCCATTGTTGGCCAGTGGTTTCGAATCAGTTTCTTTGAATCAATCAGCATGGTGGTTCGTCGTATTGTTGCCCGGGCAGCGGAAATTGGTTTTGCAAAGCGCCTGTTTCCGGGCAAAGTGACCCTTCCGCCGGAAGCCCCCGCTTCCGGTGGATGCGTTTTTAACAGGTTGATGAAGGTAAAATGAAGGCTGTTTTTGTTTTTTTGCTCGTGGTGGCCCTGGGTGTGGGCGGTTATTTCCTCGCCCGGAACAAATCTGTGTTCACGCCGGCGGCTCCGGTGGCCCCCCAGCGTGAGACCGCTGTGCGCATTGAGGCGCGCGATATTTTCTTTGCTGTCAATGCCGCGGGCGATATCGGGCCGGCTGACCAGGTCTCCGTCCGTCCCGAGATCAACGGGCGCATCGCTGAGCTGCGCGTGGATATCGGCGACAAGGTGCGCAAGAATGATCTGCTCTGCCGCCTGGATGACCAGGACCTGCAGATTGAACGGTCCACCCGGTTGACGGAGATTGAGGGCACCCGGCTCCAGATCGGTGGCTCCCAGCTCAAGCTGGACCAGTCCCGCCGCGATTTTGAGCGCAGCAAGAAGCTGTTCGATCAGAGCCTCATTGCCCGGGAGGTGTTCGACAACTCCCGCACGGACTTGGAGGTGGCGGTCAACTCCCTCAACCTGGCCAGCAACTCCCTGGAGCGCGCGGAAAAGGCACTCAATCTTGTGGAGGATCGCCTCTCCAAAACCAAAATCCAGGCCCCCTTTGCCTGCACCGTGCTGACCCGCCCCGTCTCCGTTGGCCAGGCGGTCTCCGGTTCCGGCGGCTTCAACAGCGGCACGGAAATCATGACGGTGGCCAACCTCAACGAGATGGTGGTCAACGCCCACATCAACCAGGCGGATGTCATCCGGCTCTCCTTCGGCCAGAAGGTGAACATTGAGGTGGAGTCCCTGCCGGGCACCACCATGAAGGGGGCGATCGACCGTATCGCGCCGCAGGCGACAATCAAGAACAACATCAAGGGTTTCGCCGTGCGCATCCAGATCCGGGAGATTGATTCCCGGGTGCGGCCCGGCATGACCGCCAACCTGACCATCCCGGTGGCCACGGTTGAAAATGTGGTGGCGGTGCCCCTGGCGGCGGTGTTCACCGAGCAGGGCGAGCGCTACGTGTTTGTGAAGGAGGGCGAAAACTTTGAACGGCGCACGGTGACCATTGGCATCAGCGACTTCCAGTTTGCCGAGGTGCAAAGCGGGCTCAAGGAGGGCGAGGTGGTCTCCCTGGAGCCGCCCAAGGACATCCTTTCCGCCAAGGGCGGCAAAACCAACGAAACCGGCAAAGCCAAGTCCAGTGCCGCCGCCCCGGGCAAGACCCACAGTTGACCGGCCCGCCGCCTTTTCCAAATCTCCGGCATATGGCACTCGTTGAAGTTCGCAATATCAGCAAGATCTACCGCCTTGGCGGTGAGGAGATCCGCGCCCTGGACGATGTGTCGCTCGATATTGATGGGGGCGAGTTCATCTCCATCATCGGGCCTTCCGGCAGTGGCAAATCCACGCTCATGCACGTGCTGGGCTGCCTGGATTCCCCCACGCACGGCACCATCTGCCTGGACGGCGTGATGATCCAGGATGCCTCGGCGGCCCAACTGGCCTCCATCCGCAACCGCAAGATCGGCTTCGTGTTCCAGTTCTTCAACCTGCTGCCCAAGCTGAACGTGCTGCAGAACGTGGAGCTGCCGATGATCTACAGCGGGGTGGGAGGGAAGGAGCGGCGCGATCGGTCCATGGCGGCCCTGGCCATGGTCAACCTCGAGAACCGGGCGCGCCACAAGCCCAACCAGCTTTCCGGCGGCCAGCAGCAGCGCGTGGCTATCGCCCGCGCCCTTGTCAACGAGCCGCGCCTCGTCTTTGCCGATGAGCCCACCGGCAACCTGGATTCCCATACCGGCGAGGCCATCCTGCAGCTCTTCTGCGATCTCAGCAAAAAAGGCCGCACCATCGTGCTGGTCACCCACGATCCGGAGATCGCCGCCGTCACGCCCCGCCGCATTGAGATTCGCGACGGCAAGATCGCCAACAAGGTGGATGCCCGGCTGGCGGGGCTGGATCGCCCGTCCAAGGGCTGAAGTGGCCGGATGAATTTCTGGAATGCCATTATCATCGGGTTCAAGGAGATCTGGACGCACAAGTTCCGGTCGCTCCTTACCATGCTCGGCATCATTTTGGGCGTGGCCAGCCTCGTGGCGATGTCCGCCCTGACCAAGGGGATGGAAAACGGCCTGCGCTCTGCCCTCATCGCCATCGGGGGCGTGGAAAAAGTGCGGGTGGAGGATGCCGACATCCCCGCCCACCAGTTGCACCTGGCGGATCAGGCGGTGGGCACCACCATGAATGACGTTTACGCCCTCCAGAAAAGCGCCCCGCTGATTGAGACCGTCGTTCCGGAAATGCGCCTGAACCGGGTCGTGTTCACGCGCGGCAACAAGACCTTTTCCCCCTGGGTGTTTGTCGGCACCTGGCCCGCCGCCCTGGAGATCAACCAGCATGTGATCGCCCACGGCCGCATGTTCAACGAGATTGACGAGGAGGATGCCCGCAATGTCTGCGTCATCGGCACGGCCACGCGGGACGAGCTGTTCGGGTCGTCGGAGGCGGTGGGCCGGGAGATCATCCCCATTGGCGAGCAGATCAACATCAACGGCCAGCAGTTCACTATCATCGGCATGTTCCAGCACTACGAGAGCGAGCAGGAGCGCAAGCAGCAGGAGCTGGCGCTCAGCCAGCCCAAGGTGGAGGCGAGCGGCCCCTCCCGCAGCCGGGGTTGGGGCGGCCGTGGCTCCAGCTTTGTCTATCGGCTCAAGAACGCCACTGTGTACATCCCGCTCAACAGCATGTGGGTGCGCTTCCGCTCCGCCAGCGGCCTCAACAATGTGCCGGATGCCCGGCTCTCGGTCCTGAATCTCAAAGTGGGCGATATTGACCGGTTTGAGGAGTCCCTGCAGCAGGCCCGCAACGTCCTCATGCAAACCCACAAGGGGATAGAGGATTTTTCGTTTCGCACCCAGGAGGACTGGGCGGAGCAGATCACCACCTCCATCCAGAACGCCCGGCTCAGCGGGGGCGTCATCGCCGCCATCAGCCTCCTCGTGGGCGGCATCGGCATCATGAACATCATGCTCGCTAGCATCACGGAGCGGGTGCGGGAGATCGGCATCCGCAAGGC
>CAIYYI010000675.1 GCA_903930345.1 uncultured Verrucomicrobiota bacterium | reverse complement strand
CTCTCAGCACAGCAACAGGAGGCACTTGCTAGCCGCATGGTTCATGATATGCGGCAGCGCCAAGAGTTGCTGGAACTAGCTCGCGGTAAGAAAGGCAAGTATCAGATGGCCATTGCGGCTTTAATCGGGATTGTTGTGCTTCTGTTACTTGTAGCATTCCTTGACGCCAACATATCAAGGGCTGCTCCTGTTTTCGCTGTTTTCATCTTTGTGTTTCTCGCGGCTCAGATCGGCCTTATAAATCAACGGCTCGATGCTATGCTCCAGATCCTCGCAAGTGATTCGGATCATGATTCATCAGAACCGCAACCCAACGCCGAACCCTGAAGGGTGTATTGCTGCGGAGCGAAGCGGAGCCAGCAAATACGCCCCTGGCTCCGGAGCCGACCGGCTGGATGTGCACGCCCCAGTTTTTGCCCCAGACCTGCGGATCGACCTGCCAGCCGTGCGCCTTGAAGAGCTGGTAGAGCTGCTGGCGGAAGGCCTGCTGCAGGTTCGGCAAATGGACCAGGAACCCGGGATTTTTGACCCGCACGAACCGGCCTTTGGCGCTGAGCCCGGCGCCGGGAACCAGGCAGTGGATATGCGGGTGAAACTCCAGGCGCTGATTCCAGGTGTGCAGCACCGCCGTGAATCCGTTGGTGGCGGCGCGCAGCCCCTTGTCCGCCGCCAGTCTTTCGCTCAGGGCGTCGGCCGCCGCAGTGAAGAACAGATCATAGGCCTCCCTCGCCCAGGGGCCGAAGAAGCAGCCCCGCAACTCGGCCGGGAGGGTGAAGGTGACCAGAAAGTAGGGGGCGTTGACCAGCTTGCGCAGCTCGCGTGCCACCCAGCGGCGGGCGGCCAGCGCGCCGCACTGGGGGCAGCCCGCGGCAGAGCTCATCCATCAGGCGCAGGGCGTCGCGGCCGCTCTGGTGCGTCAGATGCAGGTACACCATCGTGGTGGTGATTTGTTTGTGGCCCAGCAGGTTTTGGATCGTGCGCAGATGCGCGCCCGCCTCCAGCAGGTGCGTGGCGAAACTGTGGCGCAGCGAGTGCACAGAGGCGGCCGGGAGGTTGAGGTGCCTGCGGGCGACGACCAGCAGCCGCTGCAGGGAGGAACAGGGCATCGGGCAGGTGGCCTGGCGCATGCGTCCGGCCAGGGCCTGAGGATGGTTGCCGCCGCGCCCCACGCTGGGGAAGATCAGCAGCGGGTGGCGGTGAAAAGCCCAGTAGCGGCGCAGTTCCTGGTACATCGTGGCGGGCAGCGGGACCACCCGCTCCCGGTCGCCCTTGCCGTGGCGGATGAACAGCTGGTTTTCCCGGCCGCGGATGTCGTGGATGGTCAGGCCCAGGCACTCGCTCAGACGCAGGCCGCAACAGTAGATGAGCTTGAGGGGGGTGCGGTATCGCCACGGCGTGCGCAGGAAAATCGCCGCCTACGAGCGCTTCATCCAGATCGGCCTGATTTCCCAGGGCCTCCTGATTTGCCTGGGCATGCGTTTGCGTTGTGTCTGCTGGCGCTCCCTGGCGACCTATCGCCGCAGCGCCAAAACCTCAAGGCCGCCTTCCGAGTGGACAGTCATTTGGATCCTGCGCAGCCAGTGGACGCAATTTCTCCGCTTTTCCCCAAAGGCACAAATCCTCGCGAAATTCCTGAGGGAGCGGAAACCCCAGGAAACAGCACCGTAATCGTACGCCTATAGGCCACCCTCAAACCTTGATATGGCCGCCTAACTTTTCACTCTCCAGGACTGAGGACAATCCATGAAATGCCTCCTTCTGCTGGTCCTGCTGGTCGATGGCACAGCACGCGCGCCCGCAGTCGCAACGGTCCTGCCGTGATGTTCAGTACTGCCAAGACCAAACTCAGCAACACATGGACTGGAATCAACTCACATCCGGGAGGGTGCTTTCAGGCAATCGGTGAAACGCGGCAGTTCAAAGGACAGGACGTCCTGCAATTTGCGACAATTGAGCGAGGTGTCCGGCGGGCGCGACGCCCCGGCGTAGCTGGTAAGCGACGCCGGTTTCATTTGCGCCCGATATTGCGGGGTCAAGGCCAGCAGTGCCTCGCCGATCTGCCAGCGTGAAAGCCGCTCCGACCCCGCCACGTGGAACAACCCCGCCAACCCCTTGCGCAACACCTCCCAGGTGGCCCGCGCCGTGGTGGTGGCGGGAATCGGACACCTGAATTCATCCGTAAAGAGCGATAGCGTTTGACCGGCTTGCCACTGAAGCAGCATCTCCTCATTAAAGGCCCGGTCGCCAGTGGGGGAGGCACCATAGTTCAAAGAGGTGCGCAACACAGTGTGACGCGCGTTGCTAAGCACAACCTCCTCCGCCAGCGCCTTGGTTTCTGCATACACACTCAGCGGATTGACCACGTCCTCCTCAGTGTAATTCCCCTTTTGCCCGTCAAACACCAGGTCGGTGGAAAGCAGGATAAGGGGAATTTCCCCGGCCAGGTCGGTCAGGATGCGGGTAAGTTCCAGGTTGGTGCGGCGGGCCAGGCGTGGATCCGCCTGGCAGGCCGGGCTTTTGCTCAGCGCGGCGCAATGGATGACGGCGTCAGGCGGCCCCGTCTGGAACGTCTCCACCAGCAGGCGGATGTTCAACAGGTCGAGCTTCTGCCGAGTGAGGGGGATGACCTCCCAACCGGGAAGATAGTCAGGGGCCGATTGAAACAACGCATGGCCAATCAGGCCGCCCGATCCGGTGATCCAAACGCTAGGCATAATATTTCAATGGGTCAATCGAGAAACCGGCTGTTCAGGCCGCCATAGGCATCAATCCGGCGGTCCCGAAGAAAGGGCCAATGGGTGCGGGTGACATCCAGCTGAGCCAGATCCACAGGAACGAGCAGGTTTTCCTCCCGATCCGCACTGGCACGGGCCAGGATTTGACCGGATGTGCCGGCGACAAAACTCTGGCCCCAGAATTCGATTCCATCCCCGCCAACAGGCTGCTCCAAACCGATGCGGTTGACCGCCGCCACGTAGCAGCCATTGGCCACGGCATGGCTGCGCTGGATCAGTTCCCAGGCGTCATGCTGGTGCGCCCCGTGCGCCGCCTTTTCCGAGGGATGCCAACCGATGGCGGTGGGGTAAAACAGAATGTCCGCCCCTTGCAGGGCCGTCAGGCGGGCAGCTTCCGGATACCATTGATCCCAGCAGATCAGCACGCCGATCCGCCCGTAGCGGGTGTTCCAGGCGCGAAACCCCAGGTCGCCGGGCGTGAAATAAAACTTTTCGTAAAAAAGCGGGTCATCCGGAATGTGCATCTTGCGGTAGAGGCCCAGCAGGGAGCCGTCCGCGTCGATAATGACGGCCGTGTTGTGATAGAGGCCTTTGGCCCGCTTTTCAAACAGGGAGGCGATGATGACCACCTTGCGCTGCCGCGCCAGCTTTTGAAACGCGACCGTGGAGGGGCCGGGAATGGGTTCCACCAGCGCAAAGTTCTGATGGTCCTCACTCTGGCAAAAGTACGGGGACCGGAACAGCTCCTGGGTGCAGATGATCCGGGCGCCAGCGCGCGCCGCCTGGTCGGCCCGGGCCAGGGTTTTCTCCAGATTCTCCCGGGGCTGATCCGAACAGGCGGTTTGCAGCAGACCCAGAACGAGGGGGGAAGATTTGGATTTCATGGGGTGCCGGGTCAAAGTTTGCAGGGGAAATCATCGTGCCGCTCGACCACCATTGTCTGGCCCTTCGCATCATGGCGGTCTTGGGGCGTGGTCTGGCCAAACACATCGCGGAGGTAGCGGCCAATGGTTTCGTTGGTGGGGCCGTAGCCGGAATGGTAAATATAATGCTCCAGTTCGTAGAGCATCTCATCGGCGGTCGGATACCGGTTATCCAGATTGCGCGCCAGGGCACGGTGTAAAATGTCATTCAGGCGCTCGTCAATCCGTGCATCCATGGCGCGGAAATCCGGGATGGGCAGATCCAGGATGCGTTGCCGTGACTCCTCCTGCGTCTCCCCCTTGAACACGTTATGCCCCAGCAGCAGGTAGGCAAGGACAATGCCGGCAGAAAAAATGTCCGACCGTTTGTCCGTGATCTGAAAATTGGCCTGCTCCGGGCTCATGAACTCCGCTTTGCCAGCCACCACTTCCCCCTCGTTGTCGGTGAGCAGCCCCCGGGCCTTGGCGATGCCGAAATCGGTCAGTTTCACATCCCCCTCAAAAGCCAGCATGATGTTTTTGAAGCTCACATCCCGGTGCACGATGCCCAGCGGCTTGCCCTCGCGATCCGTCTTGGTGTGGGCGTAAGCCAGGCCGCGGGCAATGCGGCTGACAATGAAAACGCAAAGCTCCACCGGCAACTGGCGCTTTTTATCCTGCAACTGGTGGAGGAACTGTTCCAGATTCACCCCGCGGATCAATTCCATGGCGATGAAGAACACCCCACGCGCCTCTCCCAGATGGTACGTTTGCACGATGTTGGTGTGAATCAAATCCGCCACCAGCTTGGCCTCCCCGATGAAATTATCGAGGAACATCTTCTGCTCCGCAAAACTCTGCCGGATGACTTTCATCGCCACCCGCTTGACGAATCCACGGCTGCCCTGCTGTTCCGCCTCGTACACAATCCCCATCCCGCCCTCGGATATTTTTCGAATGACGTCATAGCGGAATTCGCTGTGGATGGTAAAAAGGCTGGCCATAACTGGTGACCAAGAGAAAACCAGACGGCCTGGAGTGTCAAGCCAGCGGATTGGTTTTTTCAGTGGTTTTACCGTGGTTTGCAGGCCAAACAGGGGCAACGGACAGCGTGTCCTGACGGGTTTACCCCGGCTTTTGTGGGTGTTTTACCCCTGGCAGGCAATTTTCCCCGTAAAAACAGTGATTTTCTGCTTGCACCAACCCGATGAAAGGTATTAATTCGCTCAAGTCTTACGACAAAAACCACAACAACCAATATACAATATGGCTAAAGCACCCGCTCCCAAACCCGCAGCTGCTAAACAAACCGCGGCCAAAGCGCTGACCAAGTCCCAGATCGCGGCGAATCTCGCTGAAAAGGTCGAAATCTCCAAGAAACAGGCCGTGGCCGTTCTCGACCTGCTGGCTGAGATGTCCTACAAGAACGCGAAGAATTCCTTCGTCATTCCGGGCGTTGGCAAAATGGTTCTGGTCAGCCGTCCCTCCCGCGAAATGATCATGCGTTTTGGTCCGAAGGCTGGTCAGAAGATCAAGGTTCCGGCCAAGCGCGTTCTCAAGTTCCGCTTCGCCAAGGCCGCCAAAGACGCGATCCTCGGCAGCAAGAAGTAATTTCAGGCCCTTTTTCCCAAGGCACTCTGTTTGTTCAGAGTGCCTTTTTTGATTCCATACCAGACATGAAGATCGCCATCGTCGGTTGTGGCGCTCTGGGCAGCTATTACGGTGCCCGTCTGCTGCAGCAGGGTGCCGACGTTCACTTCCTGCTCCGTTCGGATTATGATGCCGTGCGCCAGCACGGGGTCCGGGTTCAGAGTTTTCTGGGCGACTTCACCGCCCACCCCCGCTGCGCGCGCTCCCCAGAGGAGATCGGGGTCTGTGATTGGGTGCTGATCGGCCTAAAAACCACCGCCAACCCCGAGTTTCAAGCCCTTTTGCCCCCGCTCGTGGGCCCAGGCACCGCCATTTGCACCCTACAAAACGGACTGGGCAACGAGGATCAGTTGGCGTCGCTCTTTCCCCCTGCCCAGATCTGGGGCGGTCTTTGCTATGTTTGCATCAACCGTATTGGTGCCGGGGTGATCGTTCATTTGGCCCATGGCCGTATCATCCTCGGCGAATACCACCGACCCGCCAGCCCGCGCACCCACGAGTTCGCCCGACGGTTGTCGTCGTCGGGTGTGCCCTGCACGGTGACGGATACTTTGGAGCAATCCCATTGGGAAAAACTGATATGGAACATCCCTTTTAACGGGTTGGGAGTGGCGGGAGCCGCCGGTTACGAAGCGGTGTGCCAGGGCCTCTGGCAGCCGGGACAGCCGTTGGGCGAGTGCCTCTCCACCGCCAGTTTGCTGGCAGATCCACGCTGGGAATCACTGGTGCGCGAGTTGATGCATGAGGTCATCACAGCCGCCAACGCAGTCGGTTTTCCCGTGGATATCAGTCTGGCTGAGGCGAATATTTCCCTCACGCGCAAGACGAGTGCTTATCTGGCCTCCACGCTGGTGGACTTCACCCGGCACCAACCGCTGGAGCTGGACAGCCTTTTCTTGGAACCGTTGCGGCAGGCACAAAACGCCGGGATCGCCACTCCGAGGCTCGCGCGCCTCTGCTCGATCCTGGAGGCCATGGATGCCGCCCGGCACTGATCCGTGGCAGCGCATGACTTTAATTTAGCCCTCAGCCTTTCCTTGCCTCGGGCAACCCTTCGGCCTTATTCTGAACCCAGCGTTTAAACCTAGGTTTTATGAAGAAAGTTCGCGTTCGCTTTGCTCCCAGTCCCACCGGCTACCTCCACATCGGAGGTGCCCGCACCGCCCTGTTCAACTGGCTCTACGCCCGGCACACCGGCGGCCAGTTCATCCTGCGCGTGGAGGATACCGACGCCGCCCGCAACTCCCAGGAGGCGGTGGATGTCATCCTCAACGGCCTGCGCTGGCTGGGGCTGGATTGGGATGAAGGCCCCATCACCAGCGATGCCACCGGAGCGAGCAAAGGCGATTGCGGCCCCTATTTCCAATCCCAGCGCCGGGAGAATTATCAGCAGCGCGTGGAGGGCCTGCTGGCCCGGGGCCTGGCCTACGAACACGAGTCTGCCATCAAGTTCAAGATGACCCGTGAACCGGTGATCATCGAGGATATGGTGGTGGGACGCGTCGTGCGTCCGCTCACCGACCGCGAGGAACTGGATCCTGATTTTGTGATTGTGCGTTCCGATGGTCAGCCGGTTTTCCACCTGGTCAACGTGATCGACGACTTGGAAATGGGGATCACGCACGTCATCCGGGGTGAGGACCACCTATCCAACACTGCCAAGCACATCGCCTTGTTCCGTGCCTTCAATGTGGAACCGCCCAAGTACGCCCACATTCCGCTCATCCTCAATCTGGACGGCTCCAAAATGAGCAAACGAGACCGGGGTGCCTCCCTGGCCACCTATATGGAGGAGGGTTTTGCCCCGGAAGCGGTGGTGAATTACCTCTGCCTGCTCGGCTGGTCGCCCAAAGGCAACCGGGAGAAAATGCCTCTGGCTGAGATCGTTGAGCTGTTCGATCTGCCGCAGATTCTACGCCACAACGCCCGGTTTGACATGAGCAAACTGGAGTGGCTTAACGGAGAATACCTGAGGGAAATCCCCCGGGAACGGTTCCAGGAATTGGCCGTACACACCTTTGCCAAGGCGGGGATTGACACCAACCAGTTCCCCCTGGAATACGTCAAAGCCGCGCTGGATACCTGCTACGGCAAAATCAAGAAGTTCACGGATCTCCCCGCGTACGGCGGTTTTTATTTCCAACCGGACGTCACGATCAGCCCGGAAGCCGCCCAAAAGGATTTCGTGCCGGAGAACCTTCCGCGACTGGCCAAATTGCGCGCCGCGTATGCCCAGTTGGGGACGTTTGACGCCCCCAGCCTGGAGCTTGGCCTTAAGGCGGTGGCCGCCGAGTTGGGTGTCAAAGCCGGGGTGCTGGTCCATCCCACGCGCCTGGCCTGCACGGGCAATTCGTCCGGCCCCAGCCTGTACCACCTGCTGGAATTGCTCGGTCGCGACAAAGTCCTGGAGCGCCTCGACCTGGCGCTGGCCATGATCCCGGCCTGATCCCAGCGGCAAGCACCGCTTCGAAAAACCACCCTTGCGGCCCAAGGGGACCGCCGGGGTTATTTTTGCCAGTCGCTCACCTTTTCGGCACCCGTGACGGGCCGCGTCAGTTCCTCCAGCGGCCGGTCGAAATCCAGTCTGGCGATCAAGACAGTGTTGGCGGAATCATTGGCTGGCAACCCCATCAGCCGCAGGTACGGCTTTTGTTCCTGGTGATCTGCCGGAGTCAGATTGACCACGCATCTGATCTTCTGCCCGGTATTGAGCAGGGTGGCCTTTGTGGGCAGAAGGTTAAACGGCTTCAATTTCACACCGTCAGACACCATGTCCCGGTTCATGTGGACGTACAAGGTGCGGTCCCGCCGGGTCAGCATGACATTGCGGTTGCTGGTCATCTGGGAAGCCGGCTGCACATTCTCCAGAGACTCTTTGACCGACCCGTACCATTTGCCGATCCGCCGCAACAGGCTGATGGCCTCGGTCGGGAAAGTGCCATCGGGTTTGGGACCGACGTTCAGCAGGTAATTTCCATCGCGGGCAAGGTATCGGTCAATGCTGCGCAAGAGGTGGCGGTCGGAATAATAATCCTCGTCCCTGCGGTACCCCCAACTTTCCACCCCCACCGCCTGGTTGGCCTCGGTGGGCCGGTCAAAGGCCATGGCCTCATCCTTCTCATAGTCACGCTCGGGGGTGCCAAAGTCACCCTCATCAAAACCGCGATTGTTAATCACCGCCTTGGGCTGGAGCTGGCGGATCATGGCATTGATGGATGGATCCTTGTGCTTGGGCACATTCATATCCCACCAGAAGCCGTGGATTTCGCCATAATTTGAGCACAATTCGCGCACCTGTGCCCGCAGGAATTGCAGGTACTTCTCCCAATCGGGGGAATCCCCGGCCTGCGGTGCAAGCTCATGGTGCCTCCCCTCGTTGGGATAGTTCGGCTGGTTCCAATCCGCAATGGAATAATAGAGGCTGAGCGGAATTTTCCGTCGGTGGCAGGCATTTGCCAAGAGGCCGATGATATCCCTGCGGTACGGCGTGTTCATGACGTTGAACGCGGTCTGGCGGGTATCCCAGAGGCAGAAGCCGTCATGGTGCTTGGTGGTGATGCACAGATACTTCATCCCGGCGGATTCCAGGTGGTCCAACCAGGCTTCCGGCTGAAACTTAACCGGATTCCACTGGCTGGCCAGCCTGACATACTCGGCCCGGGGCACCCGGGCACGCCACTGGTGCTGCTCATGCCAGCCGGGAATGGCGTACAAACCCCAATGCACAAACATGCCAAAGCGTCGCTCAAAGAACCAGTCCCGCTGATCCCCAAACCGGGGGATCCCCTTCCCCATGGGCTTGGGGGTGGCCGCAGGCGCATCAGCAGCCAGCAAACCAGAGGCAGGCAATGTGGTGGCGGCGGCCAGACCGGCTACCGTGCGAATGAAGTGTCGTCGTTTCATGGGGTTTCAGTTCTCTGGTTCACAAATATCCCGCCCAAATGGAGGCCTGGCCACCGCCGAGGGAATGGGACGGTGGCCAGGCAGGTTCAAATGCGTTTACCGGCTGCGGTTCATACCTTGCCGTACAACGGGCCGAAATTGGCACACGCGCGGAAATCCGCCCCTTCAAGTCCATCTGTGCCAAACGCCGTCCAAGTGGATGGGCGATACACCTTATCCTCGCTGACGTTGTGCTGATACACGGGAATGCGCAGCATGGCAGCCAGGGTGATGAGATCCGCCCCGATGTGACCGCAACTGATGGTGCCGTGGTTGGCGCCCCAGGCGTTCATCACCGAGTACACATCGCGGAACGCGCCCTTGCCGGTCAGGTTCGGGGCGAACCAGTGGGTTGGCCAGGTGGGATTGGTCCGTCCTTCCAGCACCGTGTAAACCTCCTCGGGCAAGTCCACAAACTGCCCCTCGGCAATCTGCAGCACCGGGCCGATGCCTTTGACCAGGTTGAGGCGGAACATGGTGGCTGCCATGTTGGCGCGCGTGCCGTAGGCGCTGGAGTAACCGCCACCCCGGAAATATTCGTAGATGGCCGGCGGCCAGGTGGTGGCCTCCAGGCATTCCTGGGCTTCACGCGGGGTGATTTCCCAAAACGGCTTCATCGCCGGCTGCCCGTTTTTCAACTGGCGACCGCAGCCGTCCAGGGCGGCCGCCCCGGAGTTGATCAAATGCAGCAAACCACCGGCGGCCGCCCCCGTGAGCGCATGACCGGTCACCCGTTTCACCGCCTCCGGGCTCCAATAGGTGCGGACGTCGGCGAAGATTTGCGCCGTGTTGGTCAGCAGATGCCCCAGCAGCATGCAGACCCCGTTCAGACAGTCGTTTTCTGTGGCCACCAAATAGGGCTCGCGGATGCCGTTCCAGTCGAACGACGAGCTGAGCATGGCTTCCAGGAAATCGCCGTTCGGATAATGATCCGTCCAGTGGCGCTGCCCCTGGAACCCGCTCAGAATGGCGTTGTGCCCCAGGGCTTCCTCGGCGAAACCCAGCTTGGCCAGGCGCGGATTGCCCACCATCAGGTCGCGCACAATGATCGCTGACTTGACGACAAACTCCCATTCCTCGTCACGCTGTTTGGCAGAGCGGGATTTCTGGTTGTAATCCTTCCCGTCCGGGCAATTCTGCCGCACCCAGGCATAGGCGCGCTTGAATTCCTCCCCGTCATAAATGTTTTCCTCAATCCGGCGCACCACCTCGGTCATGTCCACGCACTCCACGCGCATGCCGAGGAAATCCTCAAAGAAATCCTGGTTCACAATGGAGCCGGCGATGCCCATGGAGACACCCCCGACAGAAAGATAGGATTTGCCGCGCATGGAGGCCACCGCCAGACCCGCCTTGATGAAGCGCAGGATCTTCTCCTGGACATCGGCCGGAATCTCATGGTCGCCAATGTCCTGCACATCGCGCCCGTAAATCGTGAAGGCGGGCAACCCCTTCTGGGAATGTCCGGCGGCGGCGGCCGCCAAGTACACCGCGCCGGGGCGCTCGGTGCCGTTGAAGCCCCAGATGGCCTTTGGCGTCAGGGGATCCATATCCATCGTCTCAGAGCCATAGCACCAGCAGGGCGTGACGGTCAGCGACACCCCCACCCCTGCCTTGCGGAACTTCTCCTCGGCCATGGCCGCCTCCGCCACTCCGCCGATGCAGGAATCGGCGATGACGCATTCCACCGGCAACCCGTTGGCGTGGCGCAATTGGGATTCGATGAGGCGCGCCACATTGCGGGCCATCTGCAAGGTGGTTTTCTCCAGTGATTCCCGAACCCCTTTCCGGCGTCCATCAATGGTCGGACGGATACCCACCTTGGGCATGTCGCCAATCAGGCGGTTGCGAGGGGTGGTCACTTTGAGCGGTTTGGAATTGCCACTGGTTTTCATAGACTTATTTAAAAGATGCCGTTTTTGTCCGCGCGAGCCGATGGTTGGCGGCGATGCGAAAATGGCGCATCCCCCACAGATCAAACCCGGGCCAGACAACAGGAGGAATCAAAGCAGAGCCACAGGGGAGCCTCCAGCCCAATCGCATGGATAGAACAAAGGCGGCATGGATTTATCACAGGTATGGTACACGCCCGATACCGCGCACAAGATCTCCCGGCCCCCGCTTAAGCCCGGTGTTTCAACCGGTAGCTGGTTGGCGAGGCACCGCAATGGCTGGAAAAAACCCGGCTGAAATGACCGGCATCCGGCAGGCCCACCTCATGGGCGATGGCCTTGATGGGCACCGGGGTGGTGAGCAGCAAAAACTGGGCGCGCTCAATCCGCCGCCGGACCAGGTATTCCATGGGCCGCACACCGACCAATTCGGCGAACCGATCCGAAAAATAGGCGGGGTGCAATCCAGCCACCGCCGCCATATCCGCGAGGGTGATGGGCTCGCGCATGCGGGCCTGGATAAACTCCTGCACGGCCAGAAAACGCCGGGCCACCCGCGCATGCAGCCCTTCGTGGGACGGCGCGGTTTTCAGGAACGGCGCCAGCAGCAAACGGAGCAGACCCTGGGCTTCAAACCAGTCCGCCGGGGGTTCCTCCCAACCAGGTTGGCGCAATTCCGCCGGAAAAGATTGGTATTCCTTCCGGAAAGGGTCGAAGCAAGGCAGCCGCCGCTCCGGATACAATTGCTCGAGCCGCTCACACCAGGCGGTGGCGGTGGGGGAGGCTTTCACCTGGGCGGCGAAATCGAGCATGGCAAACAAATCAATGCCGGTGGGCAGCCGGGCCGAAAAGTGCAGATAGAAGTGCCTGAACCGGCGGGGGCAGTGGCAATTGTGCGGCATGAAGGCGGGGACCAGGTGCAGGGTGCCGGGACGCAACCGGAATTGCTGCCCCCCCTGCTCCACCGTGGCTTCGCCCTCCAGAATGTGCCAGAGCCGGGAGAACGGGCTGACCACCTGCTGAAAATTCCACCAGCGGTCGGCGGTGATCCGCTGCACCGCCAGAATGCGCAGATCCAGCGTGGCCAGCGCCGCCTGATTCAGCAGGGAGAATGGCTCGTTCATGCCCTCACCTGGGCAATACCGCAGCGGGATCACCCGCCCGGCTGGCTGCGGTCGGTGCCATTGAGAGCCGCAGATCCTCACGGATGACATCCAACTGGTCCAAATGGCGGACCGTGTCGCGGGCCAGGAGCACCGCACTGCCCGGCACCGCGCCTTTGAGTTCGGAAAAGGTGCCCACAGTGCTGCGCTTGCTCAAATACTGCTCCAGACCCAACCGGTAATCATCCGTCAGGGTCAGCAATGACGGAGCAACGCGCAGACGCAAGGCGTGCAACTGGGCCACGGTGTTCCGGAGCACCGGTTTCTGCCGGGCAAACGGCCAGCCGCTGATGATCGCCTGAAGTGAGGTTCGCTCGCGCGTGGCGGGTGAGTTGGTGGTTTGACGCACCTCGACAGGGGCCGCCAGCACGTCCTGGAGCTTCTCCCAACTGTCATTGAGTGACCAGCTTTGGATCAGATCGCGCCCGGTCAGCCCTGAGACCAGCAAGAGCCACCACTTGTCGGCATCGCGCAGGCTTTTGAAGTGGGGTTGAAATGCCTCCAAAAAGGTGGTCTGCCAGTTGAGATGGCGCGGAAGTCCCGCCAGCATCTGTTGCAGCAGCGCCGGACCATCCCGCAGGCGCAACAACTGATAGACAAACAGGTGGGCACAATCAGCGTAGATACCTTCAGGACAACTATTTAACTGGTCGTCTGTGGGCCAGTTCAGCTCCTCCCAAGTCAACGCCGGGTGGCGATCCAACCGCTCGCGCACGCCGCGCAGGGGATCGCCCCGGCGGTCTATCCGCAGCCCGCGCCGCAAATCGTCCGGCGTGAGGTTTTTGAACTCCTTGCCCTCGATGATCAGGCTGGCACCGTTGACCGACCATAGGTGTGCCGCCACTCCTTCCGTCAGCCACGGCGGCAGTTCGCCCGGCTGCGCCTGGGCGTGGCGGTTGGCCATTTCCTGCAGGAGAACCTGGGTCACGGCCCGCAAAAGCCGCCCCGGTTCCACTGAGGAGGGCACGTCCAAACGGTACATCCAACCGCCCTCGGTGAAATCCGCCTGGACATAGATCAGCTCCCCGGGCTCCGTAACCGGGCGCACCTTGAGGAAGATTCGGCTATGCCACTGGTCAGCCGTCTGGAGCAGGTGCAACAAGGTCTGTTTGATCCGCTCGCAACTGGCGGCAAGTGTCGGGGCATCCAAGCGCACCAAGGGGCGGGACCGGAAGTTACCCGAGCTTGGAATCACGGGGGCGGGGGTGACTCCGGGAGCGGTGACCATGAACTGGTCCGAACGGCTTCGGACCGTGACCGGACCGGTGGCCTCCCAAGTTTGGGCGAACAAGCCGCTGACGCAGAACCCCAGCCACAAAAGGCACCCCAGCCACCCGGCCAGAGGGCGGGAGCGCGAGCGCTGATGGAAAAAGGCCGTGTTCACAGGAACTGAACCAGCAAAGGCCATCCCGGGCGAATCTTCAACCAGAAAACCACCCTTTTCAAAAACCGAATCAGGCAGGCTTGGGCTTGGGGCTGCTGGCGGCGGGCTTGGCCGGAGCCTCTTTCGAAGGGCTCGTGGAACTGGCGGCACTGCTGGCCG
>CAIYYI010000674.1 GCA_903930345.1 uncultured Verrucomicrobiota bacterium | reverse complement strand
TGATCTGGAATTGGAAAAAAACAGCCCTGTGGCAACGCCTCCTGGTGGCGCTGCTGATCATCGGTGTCGCCAGCGCGATCCGGGCGGCGTTCTTTGGCGGCCTGGGGCGGGGTATCCCTTACCTCACGTATTACCCCGCCGTAATGCTCGCCGCCTTGTATGGGGGGCTGTTCTCGGGGTTCCTGGCCGCCGGCACTTCGGCTGGTTTGAATTTCTTCTGGACCCAACGGGGAGTCATGTCTCCGGTCGAATGGCTCGCCATGGTGGTCTTTCTCCTCAGTTGCACCATGATCTCCTTCATCTGCGAGGCGATGCACCGGGCCCAGGCCCGGGCGGAACGGGCCCAGGAGAAAGCCGAGGCCGCCAACCGCGCCAAGAGCGCCTTCCTCGCCAGCATGAGCCATGAGCTGCGCACCCCCTTGAACGCCATTCTCGGCTTCTCCGGACTCCTGCGCCACGACGCCAAGCTCTCCAAGGACCAACGCCAGACCCTGGACCTCATCAACCGCAGCGGCGAACACCTGCTCGGCCTCATCAACGACGTGCTGGACATGGCCAAGATCGAGTCCGGTCGCGCCGTCGTGGATAACGCCCCCTTCGACCTGGGCACCCTGGTGCGCGACGTTACCGACCTGATGCGCGGGCGGGCCGGGGAGCAGAACCTGGACCTCCGGTTGGACCAGTCTTCGGAGTTTCCGCGCTTCGTGCGGGCCGATGCCGCCAAGCTGCGCCAGATCCTCCTCAACCTCGTCGGCAACGCCATCAAATTCACCCCGCAAGGCGGCGTGACCTTGCGCCTCAGCGCCCGCCCCGATGCCACCCCGCAACGTCAGCGCCTGATTGTCGAAGTGGTGGACACCGGCATCGGCATCGCCGCCGCCGACCAGGCGCGGGTGTTCGAGCCGTTTGTCCAGGTCGGCAATCCCGCGCTGCAGAAAGGTACCGGCTTGGGCCTCACCATCACGCGCCAGCAAGTCGAACTGATGGGCGGCCGCATCAGCCTTGAGAGCACGCCGGGCCAGGGCTCCTTGTTCCGCGTGGAAATCCCGGTGGATCGGGTGGATGCCGCTGAGATCGCCGTCGCCAAATTGGATCAGGGCCGCGTCCTGGGCCTCGCGCCCGGCCAGCCCGGGTACCGGATTTTAATCGTCGAGGATGAGATGGCCAACTGGCTCCTGCTGCGCCAATTGCTGGAGGGAACCGGTTTCTCGCAGGTGCGCGTGGCCGAGGATGGCGCGGCGGGCGTTGAGATGTTCCGGACCTGGCAACCGCACCTCATCTGGATGGATATCCGCATGCCGATCATGGACGGGCTGGAAGCCGCCCGGCGCATCCGGGCCTTGGACGGCGGCCGGGGGGTGAAGATCGTGGCCCTCACCGCCTCCGTGTTCCAGGAGGAGCGGGACAACGTCCTGGCGGCCGGCATGGACGACTTCATCCGCAAACCTTACCGACCGGAGGAAATCCACGATTGCCTGGCGCGGCATCTGGGCGTGCGCTTCACCTATGAGCAAACTCCGGCGGCCGCTGCGGCCAAGCCGGTCGGACCGCTGCGCCCCGCAGCACTGGCCGCCTTGCCGCCCGAACTGCGCGGGGAATTGGCCGCCGCCCTCATCAGCCTGGATTCGGCGCGGATCAGCGAAATCATTCGCCGCGTGTCCGGCCTAAATCAGGCACTGGGCGACTTGCTGACCCATTATGCGGACCGCTTGGAATACACCGCCCTGTTGCAGGCAGTCCAGCCCGAGCATCCGCCAATGAATCCTCAATCCGCAATCCGCAATCCGCAATGAATACGAAGGGCCTCATCCTGGTCGTGGACGACACCCCGGCGAATCTGAAGCTGCTGGTGGACATCCTCACAGCGGAAGGCTACCAGGCGCTCCCGGCAAACCGCGGCACCCTCGCCCTCGCCGCCGTCGCGGCCCGGCCGCCGGAGCTGATCCTGCTGGACATCCGCATGCCGGACATGGACGGTTTCGAGGTCTTTCGACGGCTTCATGCGCGGGCGGAAACCTCTGCCATCCCGGTTCTGTTCATCAGCGCGAGCGTACAGGGTGTGGAGCGCGTGGAAGCCCTGAAGCTGGGGGCGGTGGATTTCATCACCAAGCCGTTTCAGCGTGAGGAATTGCTGGCCCGCGTCCAGACCCATCTGGAGCTGCACCGCTTTCGCCTCCAGCTCGAACAGCAGGCGGACCGCCTGCGGCAGGCCAACGCGCAACTCCAGACTGAACTCGCCGAACGCCAGCGGGCGGAGGCGGCGCTGCGGGAAAGCGAGGACAAGTTCAAGTGCGTCTTCGAGCATTCCAACGCCGGCAAGTCCATCACCGGGCCTTCCGGGGAATTGCAGGTGAACCAGGCCCTCTGCGATATGCTGGGCTATTCACCGGAGGAACTCCGGCACCAGACCTGGCAGGAGGTCTCGCACCCGGAGGATGTGGAGCCCACCCAGCGAATGGTGGATGCGCTGCTGTCTGGGCGGCAGGATTCGGCCCGGTTCACCAAACGGTATCTCCGCAAGGACGGTTCGGTGGTGTGGGCGGATCTCAGCACCACCCTGAGTGTCGCCGATACCGGCACGGGCATCGCCCCGGAGCACCTGCACCGCATCTTCGAGCCGTTCTTCACCACCAAGGAGATTGGCCGGGGCACGGGCCTGGGGTTGTCCACCGTGCTGGGCATCGTGCGGGGGCATGG
>CAIYYI010000673.1 GCA_903930345.1 uncultured Verrucomicrobiota bacterium | reverse complement strand
GAATGCCAATGGCGCCGGCTATGACACGCTGCAGGGAGGCGTCGCGATTAGTCCGGCCAGCCTGATGTCGAAGTTTGGTACGCTGGGTATCACGGTATTTCGGCCTGACGGCTCCGGCAATCGCGTGCCGTGGTTCCTCACCAATGCCCATGTTGTCTTAGGAAAGTTCGCAAAACCCTGCGATCTGCCGCCAAATCAGCAGATCCTCCAGCGCAGCCGGAATGGGAGCAAGACTCGAGTCATTGGTACAATCCTAAAGAACAAAACGGTCCTCAATAGCTTGGTTGATTGCGCCTTGATTGCCCCCGACCCCTCCCTCGTCCTCGGTGTAGATTTCCAGCCCAGGATGCGCGGCATCGCGGTCCCGCAATTCAGAATCGGCAGCTTGACGGACGCGGACGTGAACAACAAGGTCACGGTCGTCAAGGTTGGCGCGGCCACGAACCAGACGAAGGGCATCGTGCAGAGCATCACCAGGACCTTCAATGCACCCGGAACTCCGGAACGTCCAGGCATGACGTTTTTTCTGCAAATTGCCATCCGGCCCAGTGACGGTGGGCAGCCCTTCTCCGGCCCTGGCGACAGCGGCTCAGTCGTGATACGCGGGGACGAGATCGTGGGATTGTTGCACGGACTAACTGACGACGGCATCGCCATTGCCAGCCCGATGACCGAAGTGAAGGCAAAGCTGATCTTCGAAGTCTAGCTCGTAGCAACTCCTTCCCGGAGACACGGACCATGACGAAGCGATTCATCCTGCTCTTGACGCAGTTACTCGTGGCTGGGCTTCCCACCGGTTGCACATGCTTTCACCATGAACACGGAGCGGTTTCCGTTTCAACGGAGCAGCACATTTTCGTGGGCGGGGCGGTAAAGAACCCTGGTAGGTACCCCATGCTTGACGGCGGAGTGACATTGCGACAGGCACTCATCCAGGCAGGTGACCGCGCCGCGGAGATGGCCGCTAACCCGGAGGATATCTGGTATGTGACTCTGCACCGGAAGACCGAGCGGTTCTCTTTTCCTGCCCCTCTCGTGCTTCGCTCCGCCGTAGGTGCCATTGCCATGCAGGCTGGTGATGAGGTGTTCATCGAAAATCAAAACCAGACGAGTCTGGCAGGCAAGGAGACCATCGCGCTGAAGCAAACTTTCACAGTGACGGGATTGGTGGAAACGCCCGGAACGTACTCGCCGCGGGACGAGAATCCGGTACAACTGTTGAACGTTGCCGAGTTCGCTGGCAGCAGCAATCTCCAGCTTCCGCCATCCGTGATCGTGCTAACACGTAGGGGAGATTCGCCGCTGGAACTCCAACATTTCTTCTTGCCCGACGTGGCGGGCGGCGAAGCCGAGCCTAAGTTTCTTACGACCGCACAAGTGGCAAGCCTATTGCAGTTGAACATTCACGCCGGGGACCACTTGGCATACACACGATTGGAGCTTTCACCGCTGATACTTTCGACACTGCTGACGCAAATCAGCGGGGAAGCTCAACAGCAGCTGCACTGTTTGGAGCAGATCCATGCACAACATCAGAAGAACCAGAGTGGTTTGGCCG
>CAIYYI010000672.1 GCA_903930345.1 uncultured Verrucomicrobiota bacterium | reverse complement strand
CAACCGGTATGCTGGGGTGGTCAACAAATATTCAGCCGGTTCGATGAACGGGGTCAACCTCTATGTGTTCCAAGGACGCATTCGGGCGTTTTATTTTCAGAGCGCCAACAATTATATTTGGGATGGCGCCGATGGCCTGGACGGCGGCGATGTGACCACCGGGTGGCAACACGTTGCCTTCCGGGTGGACAGCGCGGGTGGCGCGCTTTATGTGAACGGGAAATTAAAGAGCTCGCGGTCCTGGACTGGGATCCCGGGCGCTCCCACTACGGCCAATGCGCTCCATCTGGGTTTTTATCCCGGCCAATCGACCAGTTACTCGGGCTGTTTCCAAGGCCAAATGGACGAGGTGCGAATATGGAACCAGGGGCGCAGCGAGAGCCAAATCAGCCGTGCGCTTCACGAGCGGCTTACCGGCGCGGAAGCCGGCCTGCTAGCTTATTATCGAATGAACGAAGGGACGGGGCGAGGTCTCCTTGATGCGACCCCTAATGCCACCCACGCGGTGCTCGTCAATGGCCCGTTGTGGGTCCCGTCAGCCCCGCTGGTGGGCTGGCCGATCGCGATGACGACAACGCCAACCTACACCAGCACCTCCAGCTTCACATTGAACGGACTGCTCAAGCCAGGAGACTTGGACAACAGCGCCTGGTTTCAGTGGGGCATGAGCACCAATTATACTTCGACCACCGACCTTACCAATCTCGGCAGCGGCGCGGCTAATATGCCGGTCAGTGCCGTGGTGACCGGGTTGGCGTTCGAGGTGATTTATCACTACCGTCTGGTTGGTTCAAATCAGTTTGGGGTAACCTATGGCGACGATCGCACTTTCGCCCTGGCAACTGTGACCTCACTGGCGGATGGCGGCGCCGGGTCCCTACGGCAGACGATTGCCAGCGCCGTTTCGGGGACAAGTCTTTTGTTGTCGAACACCGGGACAATTATACTCACAAACGGAGAGTTGGTATTGAACAAGGATATCACCCTGGTGGGGCCGGGGGCGACCAACCTTGCCATCAGCGGCCAAAACAGCAACCGCATTTTCAACATCGTCAGCGGGGTCACCGTCAGTCTTTCAGGTTTGACCCTCCGGGACGGCCACAGTTCCGACGGGGCCAACGGTTTTTTCGGAAAACCCGGCACCACCGGTGGAAATGGAGCTAATGGTGGCGGCATCTACAATGCCGGCACATTAACTCTGACAGATTGTGTGCTCACGAATAATAGCGCCGGTACGGGGGGGACCGGTGGTCAAGGTGATGCTATTGAAGATTTAAGCTGGTCCGGAGGTTGGGGGGGGATGGGCGGCAGCGGCGGCGCGATTTACAATGATAACTTGGGCCGATTAACCTTGAATCACTGCACCCTAAGTGCGAACGGCGGCGGGACTGGTGGGGGGGGTGGAATCGGGGGACATGGCCTAACCGGCGGTGTTTTTGATATCGGCGATGACGGAGGATCGGGTGGAAATGGTGGTTCCGGAGGCTCCGGCGGTGGCATCTACAACGTCGGCATTGTGTCGGTGAACCAATGTACCTTCAGCGGTAATCGGACTGGGCCCGGCGGGCCCGGCGGTCGGGGTGGGAACGGTTGGGTCGGAACAGGGGACGACGGCTCTCCGGGCAGGGGCGGTAACGGAGGAGTCGGTGGGGGGGGAGCTGGCATCGCAAGCTTCAACAGTCTTTCACTGCTCAATAGCACAGTGGTCAAGAACAGAACGAGTTTCGGGGGAACGCCTGGCAACCCTGGCTTGACCGGCGAGAGCCCCTATATCTGGGGTTCAGCAGGATACCCCGGCAACGTCGGCGGCATCTATAACAGTTCTGCCCAAGCGGTGTCGGTCGCAAACACGATTGTGGCGCTCAACACCAAGGCATCGGGGCAAGCGGACGATGTTTCCGGCAGCTTCAGCTCGCTCGGCCACAATCTGGTGGGCTATCCCGGGGGGGGCACCGGATTTGGGACCAATGGGGACCTCACGAATCTCGATCCCCTCATTGGTCCTCTGGCAAACAATGGAGGCAGCACCATGACCCATGCCCTGTCGCCGAACAGTCCAGCCATCAATGCCGGTGATAATGGTTACACGCTACCAACCGACCAGCGCGGGTGGCCGCGCATTATGGGAGGGGTGATTGACGTGGGGGCTCTGGAAAGCCAAGGACCACCGGTTCCCATCACTCTGACCGCTATCCAGGTTACATCCACCGGGGCAAGCGCCAGTGCCAACCTGCGCGGTAATGTCTATACGTTTGGCATTGCCGCCACCGCCTGGCTTGAATGGGGCACCAGCACGAACTACGACCACTTCACAGCGGCCAATGGCGCCAGTGAGGGCACGCTCTCGATGACGCTCAGTAATACCCTGGCATCGTTGCCGGCAGGTGTGGTCCATCACTATCGGGTTGCAGCCAGCAACAGCCTGGGCATCGCTTACGGGGCAGACCAACAATTTGCGCCTTTGCTGATCACCCTGAATGGGGCCAATCCGTTATACATGCCGGAGAGCGCTCCTTTTATGGAGCCAGGCTTTGTGGTCACATCTCCGCTCACCACCAATGTTTCTACTTGGGTCGTTGGCTCGGTCAATGTTTATGTCGCGGCCAGCTATACTTTGACCTACAACGCAGTTGATGGGTTGGGTGCGGTAGCCTCGACTGACCGCATCGTAATTGTCGTGACCAGGCCAACCGTCATAACCCAGGCCCCCACAGAAGTTCATCCCACGGACATCGGGTACACGGCCACCTTGAACGGGATCGTCAACCCGAACGGCTCAGCGACGGAAGCCTGGATAGAGTGGGGCCCCAGTATACAGCATGGCAACAAGGTGCCATTCGGAAGTATCGGCAGCGGCTCAGAGCCGCGCTCTTTCAGTTGCACGCTCAGCAATTTGGCTTCCGGGATGACTTACTACTACCGGTTTGTGGCCAGCAACAGCGCCGGCGGCATATCTCTGGGAGCGGAAATCCGTTTCACCACCTTACAACTGACCTTGAATGGTGAGCCAATGATTACCAATCAATGCCATTCGCCGTATGTGGAACCCGGGATCACTATCAAAGCTGCGCCGCTCGCTCTGGCGGCGGGTGGATTCCACAACCTGTGCCTCCAACCCGATACGAGGGTCGTCAGTTGGGGCGCGGGACTCACCAAAACTAATGTCTATCCTGAATTTGGGCAGGCGATGGTGCCCAGCAGCGCGACCGGCGTTGTGGCTATCGCCGCCGGCACACTTCACAGCCTGGCATTAACCTCAGATGGTACAGTTGTGGGCTGGGGGGCGGGTGAGACCAATGAAGGTACGAATGTCCACTATGGTCAGGCGATGGCTCCCCTTGATGCGACTAACGTGGTAGCTGTGGCGGCGGGTGGTTTTCATAGTTTGGCCCTCAAGGCCGGGGGCAAGGTCTTGGCCTGGGGCGCGGGCAGCCTCAATACCCGGACCAATTACGAGTTCGGACAGACGATGGTGCCGGACAATTTGAGCAATGTCGTCGCCATCTCCGCCGGCGGACTTCACAGCCTGGCGCTGAAAGCGGATGGCACGGTTATCGCCTGGGGGGCGGGTCTGACCAATTCCGGAGCCGAGGCTGACTATGGACAGGCAACCGTTCCCGCGAGCGCGACCAACGTCATCGCCATATCCGCCGGTGGCTTCCACAGTCTGGCGCTCCAGGCCAACGGCTGCGTCATGGCTTGGGGGAACAACCAGGCGGGCCAAACCAATGTCCCGCCGGAAGCAACCAACGTGGTGGCAATTGCGGCTGGCAGCCGACACAATTTGGCGCTTAAGGCCGACGGCACAGTGGTTGTCTGGGGTGATACCAACGCCGGACAGGCGACCTTCCCTTTTCCGCTTACTAATGTTGTCATAATCGCCGCCGGGGGGTTCCACAACCTGGCGGTGCTCGCCGACGGAACGGTGACCGGTTGGGGCAATAACCAGTCAGGCCAATCCAGCATCCCGGCTTCTCTGGGCACTCTCAACCTGGATATCACCGTTAGCCAGGACGTGCCAGTCGACATCCCGGGCAGCTATGAACTGACTTACACGGTCACCAATAATACCGGGGCTATCGCGACCCTCAGGCGGACAGTTTATATTCCGTACGCAGGTCCCATTGGCGGCACGGTGTTTGATGAGGAAGCCACATTACCCGGCATCACGGTGGTCGCCATGCGGGAGTGGAAATCTTTCCCGACCAATGTTGTGGCCTTGCCGGATCAAGCCACGCGTGAGTTCACGCTGGACGTTGCGGGGACAAACCGGATCGGGGCGATCGAGGTCTTCGTGGATATCACACATCCCTTCCGCGGAGACTTGGAGTTAACCCTGATTCATTCCTATCCAGGAGCCGCTTCCCCTTCCGAGGTTCGCCTGAAAAACTCAACCCTGGATGAAGACTTTGAGGACCTGAGCGCGACGTATTCCACGCTGACCAAGTCCGGGACAGTCGGAGACTTGACGGCGTTTTACGGTGAGCCTATGCACGGCACCTGGACGCTGCGCGTGGTGGATGCGTATGCGGGAGATGCGGGAATTCTTCAGCAGTGGAAACTCCACCTGGGGGTTGCCAGCGTTAGTACCGACGTCAATGGCGGGTTCCTGTTCACCGGCCTGGACACGATTCCCTGGTATGAAATCCAGCCCATTTGGCTCGGTTACGGTTTTTCACCACCGGTTGCCAATCACGTGGTCGCCGGCCGCACGGACCTTGAATTCCGCCTACGCAATGCACCTATCAGCGGCGTGGTTTATTCAGGTGGCATCGGCTTGGGCGGGGTGACGGTGACTGCCAGCAACGCTTTGGGCCAGGGTCGAAGTGTCAGGACCGACGGTGCCGGAGATTATCTCCTGGCTGACCTGACTCCGGGAGATTACCGTGTCACGCCTTTCCTGGCAGGGCACACTTTTACGCCCGCCTTTATCGTCACCAACGCGCGGGCGACGCAAGTGGACTTTACGGTAGCGGATTACTTTATCTCGGGTCGTGTTACCAACAGTCTTGGCTTTGGGGTGGGCGGGATTGTTTTGTCCAACGGACCAAGAACCACGGTGACTGACGTAGACGGCTTTTACACCCTCGCGGGCGTGCCGCCGGGCAGCAACCAGGTTACGCCAGTCGCAGAGCACACCGTGTTCTCACCCGGTGCCGCGACGGTTATTATCGGTCCAGCAGCACAAGGGGTGGACTTTGGTATCGTCTCCTCCCCCCCGACGATTACAGCGATTGCCGACCAGGTTATCCCGGCCAACACCAACACGGGCGCGCTGCGGTTCACGGTAAGGGATGGCGAGACCCCGGCCCGTTACCTCAAGGTAACGGTGGAATCGAGCAACCCTAATCTAGTGCCGCCAACGGCTGACAACATTGTTTTCGAAGGGGCGGGAGCGGAGCGGGTGCTGGTGATCACCCCGGCATCCAACACCGTGGGTTCAACCACCATCACCCTGACCGTAAGCGACTCGCCGATGTTTGAAGGCGGGCCGATACTCAGTAGCTGTACCCGCTTCAATCTCAGGGTCAATGCGCGACCGGTCGTTGGAATAGGCACGGCGCTAGCCTTGAATGGCAGCGATGATTCCGTACGCGTAAACGGGAACGTGCTGCCGTTCAAGGGCAGCTTCACAGTTGAAACTTGGGCGCAAGCCCCGTCTAATGCGCTCGGTCTGCCACGGACCTTGCTAAGTCAGGGCACAGGGGCCAATGTGTTCGCGCTTGGCATTGATGCCCAGGGCCGGATCACGCTGGGAACCAACTGGGCTACGATGGTGGATTATCCCTTTGGCGGCTGGCATCACCTCGCGGTAGTGCGGGATACGACCAACACCCAACTTTACGTGGACGGGGTGCTGAAGACCAACCGGGAGCTGGCACTGCCGCACCCGCCTCAGACGACCAATTTCTGCCTGGGAGCCCGGCCGGAGGGAACGAACGATTTCTGGTTAGGCTGCTTGGATGAAGTGCGGGTCTGGCAGCGGGCGCTAAGTGTTAACGAGATTCAACAAAACACCAACCGGGTGGTTCTAGGCAGTGAACCTACCCTGGCCGGCCTGTGGCGGTTCGATGAACGTGTCCGGACCAACATTGTGGATAGCAGCGTTGCCCACCAACACGGTATCCTTGTCGGCCAGCCCCAATGGGTGCAAGCCGGCGTCAAGTTCGACTATTATCGCACTCCCGAGGAGAACTGGCTGAGCGACTTTCTCCCGGCCTATGATGCTGACGGAGATGCGCTCAGTTATCGGATCGTCAATCCTGGCGAGAAAGGCGATGCCTTCCTGCTCTTGGACAACACCAATTCATGGGTAGTCATCACCAACACCACGACCGGTGAGGTTCAGACCAACTCAGCCACAGGTGAATTCGCCTATGTCCCCAAGCCCAACATCAATGGGCCAGATCGCTTCGCCTACCTGGTCAGTGATGGGTTTGAGGAGTCGGACCTGGCCATCATCACCGTCAGCATTCTTCCGGACACGAATGCTCCTATGATTTCGGCCATAACGGACCAGGTTACCGCCGAGGAACAATCGGTGCTGATATCGTTCCAGGTGAGCGACCTGGAAACGCCCGTTAACGACCTGTTACTCCTGGCCTACTCCGGCAATGTGAGTGTGATCCCCGACGAAAACATCCTGCTCGGCGGAACTGGCACCAATCGGACGCTCACTATCAAACCGGCCACCAATCAATTTGGCACCAATATTCCCATCACACTCTCGGTTAACGACGGCAAGTATACCTATGCGCGGAGCTTCCGGCTGACGGTAACCAATGTGAATGATCCACCCGTAGTCAGCCGCCTCCCTGCCACGTTATTGCTCTCCAGAGACACTAGCAGCAACTTGTCCTTTGCAGTGGCGGACGTGGATAATGCCGTCGGCAGCCTGGTCGTTGGGGCCTGGTCTGCAGATCCGTCCCTGATTACGGTGATTGCTACGAACGGGACTGGCAGCAACCGGAGCATCACTTTAAAGTCGTGTGCCACCAATTCGGGAATCACCGAGGTGACGCTGACCGTCAGTGACGGACCAGCCACCATAACGAACATGGTCGCGATCAAGGTAAATGATCCCCCCGTGCTCACGCTGTTGGCCGGTGGCATCTGGAAAACCTTCGCCAATCAACCTGGTATCCCCATTCGGTTCACGATCGGGGACACTGAAAGACAGCTTGATACCAATGCCGTCTCCGGCATGCTCATCACGGCCACATCTTCTACACCCGCCCTGATTTCCAGGTTCAGTTTCGAGGGCACCGGGACCAACCGCTCGCTGACGATCACGCCGGCTAGCAACCAGGTTGGCT
>CAIYYI010000671.1 GCA_903930345.1 uncultured Verrucomicrobiota bacterium | reverse complement strand
CGGGAGATCGGCATCCGCAAGGCGATCGGCGCCACGGACCTGAGCGTGTTTGTGCAGATCCTGGTGGAGAGCACGGTCATCGCCCTCGTCGGTGGCCTGGCCGGGCTGCTGGCCTCCCGGGGGCTGGTCTCCCTCCTGGCCTACATCAGCCCCACGGAAAACACCCCGGTCATCACGTTCAACGCCATGGCGTTCGCCTTCCTCTGCTGCGCGCTGGTGGGGATCATCGCCGGGCTTTTCCCAGCCATCAAAGCCGCCCGCCTCGATCCCATCCGCGCCCTGCGGTATGATTAGCCGGCGGGGTGATTCTTAGCGGATGGGCACAAACTGGATGCAGACGGGTGCGCCCAGCGTCACAGTCGTTCCCGTGGCAGTCAGCCTGCCGGTCTGGCCGTCCACCTGATACACCACCACGTTGTCGGTGGTCTGGTTGGCCGCCAGCAGCCATTTGCCCGTGGGGTCCAGTCCGATGAAGCGCGGGTTCTTGCCCTGGGTGGAGACGGTTTCCACCGGGGTCAGCTTGCCTCCCTCCGCTGCTGCAAACACCGCCACGCTGTCATGCCCCCGGTTGGAGCCGTACACGAATTTCCCCGATGGGTGCACCACAATCTCGGCCGTGGTCGTGTTTCCGGTGAAGTCCGACGGGAGCGTGCTCACCGAGGCGACGGCTTGCAGTGACCCTTTGACGGCGTCGTACATCAGAGTGGTGACCGTGGAATCCAGCTCATTGATCACCCAGGCGATCCGTCCGTTGGGGTGCCACGCAAAATGGCGCGGCCCGGCCCCGGGCTTCAGGGTCCCGAACGGCGGGTCGTTGGGTTTCAGGGTGCCCGCCGCCGGGTCAAATTGGTAGATCATCACTTTGTCCAGGCCCAGGTCGCACACCAGCGCCCGCCGGTTAGCCGGGTCCAGGTCAATGAAGTGGGCGTGCGGCTTCTCCTGGCGGCGCTTGTTAGGGCCGGATCCCTCATGCTGGACGAAGGCGCTGGCCGGTTGCAGCTGGCCGTCCGCCGCCAGCGGCAGCACGGCGATGCTGCCGCCTCCGTAGTTGGCCACCAGCACATTTTTGCCGGTGTGGTCCACCACCAGGTGGCACGGGCCGTTCCCCTTGGAGGATTGCTCGTTGAGCAGCGTGAGTTTCCCAGTGGCCGGATCCACGGCAAAGGCGCTGACCGTGCCTCCTTTGGGGCCGCCTTCGCCCGCCGCGTACACCCATTTCTGGTTGGGGTGCACCGCCAGGAAGGAGGGGTTGATTGTTTCCACCGCCAGCTCCGGGGCGGTCAGCTGGCCGGTCCGGGCGTCCCAGCGGCTCATATGGATCCCCTTGCTCTTGGGGCCGGTGTAGCAGCCGAAATAGGCGTAGTGGGTGGCGGCGGAGGCGCTCAGGGCAGCCCCCAGCAGGGCGGCGGCCAGCAGCGGTCGGGTCGGCGTGTGTGTCATGGCATCAGCTAAAACCAATTGCCGGCCTGGGCCAAGCAGAAACCGCTCACGGCCGCCGGGTTTGGCGGAGCCGGCCCGGGGTGGTGCCCAGCTGCGCCTTGAACACCGCCCCCATGTATTCCTGGTGCTTGAAGCCCGTGCGCTCCGCGATTTCCGCCAGCGAGAGATCGGTCTCCTGCAGCAGCTCCCGCGCCCGCTTCAGCCGCGTGTTCAGGATTTCCGCATGCACTGTGCGGCGCAGCACGGTCTGGAACCGCCGCTGCAGTACGCTGCGCGAAAGCCCGCACTGGCGCGCCAGGTCATCCACGCGCAGGTTTCGGCAGGCGTTTTCGCGGATCAGTTTCAGGGCGGTGGCGATCGTCCGGTCCTCAATGGCCAGCACATCCGAGGAGGCGCGGATGACCACGCCCAGCGGCGGGACGAGGATGGCGGAATCCGGCGGCGTCTTCCCGGCCATCAGCCGGGTGAGCAGCCCGGCGGCCGCGTAGCCCACCTGGGCGTGGTTGGGTTGAATGCTGCTGAGTGGCGGGTTACACACCTCGCAGAGTGGTTCGTCATCGTCCACCCCCACCACGGCCACATCATCCGGTACCGCCGCCCCGCCGCGGCGGCAGGCCTCGAGCAGCATCTGGCCCCGCTGGTCGCTGCACACCATTATGCCGGCCGGCTTGGGCAGGGCGGCGATCCACCGGGCCAGTTGGTCGGTGGTCGCCTCCCAGGAGTCGTCATCGGTCGGGAACCGGGGCTGGGTGTACTCGCTCAGCGCAAACCCCGCCTGGCACACCGTCTCGGCAAACGCCCGGCGGCGGCGTTCCGACCAGTTTTCCTGCTCAATGCCGAAATAGCCAAACGAGCGGAACCCCCGCTCCAGCAGATGCTCAGCCCCCATCCGGCCGATCGCTGTGTCGTCCACATGCACCAGCGGCAGCCCGGTGCCGGATACCACCCCTAGAATGTCCACCGTCGGGATGCCCGTCGCCCGCACGGCTTCCGCCATGGCCGGGGTTTGCACACGGGCCAGGATGCCGTCCCCCTGCCAGTTCAGCAGCCACGTGGGTGCGGATTGTTCCAGGCTGCGCGGTTCGTGGTAAAGGGCCCACGGCGCGTGCTCCCGCACATACCGGGCGATGCCGCGCAAAATATCCCGCCCGGAGGCCAGGGAGGTCTCCACCAGCAGCGCCACATGGGGGCGCCGCGCGGGGCGATTGCCGGTTCGCTTCATGTCAGGATGGGGCTGGAGCGTCAGTGATTTGGTTCAAAATCTTGATCCGTCGTGGAATTGGACGGGGAAACCGGCGGTATATTCGGGTTGCCTGTGATTATTGGCGGCCGTGTTGGCAGGCGTCCAGCGCCGACAACTTTCCGGAAGGTGCTATTGGGCCGTCGGCGCATCCGTGGGTTTGAGCCAGAGTGATCCTCCTGCGCCCAGGAGCAGGGCCACCGTGCCCGCGAGTACGAAGGCGGGTGCGAATGAATGGGCTCCATCTGCCATGCGTCCGGCGAGGAAGGGGCCGAGGGCCTGGCCAATGCCGAACGGGATGGTCACCAGCCCGAGCGCAGCCGGGGCGAGCCGCGCGCCGAACAGGTCGCCGCAGAGCGCGGCCATGAGGGCGGGGATGCTCCAGGCGGTGCAAGCAAACAGGGCGGCCGAAACATAGACGGCACCCAGGCCCTGACCCAGCCCGAGCAGCAGGAAGGAGGTCCCTTGCAGGCTGAAGACCCACAGCAGTGCCCCGCGCCGACCCCAGCGGTCCGAAACGCTGCCCCAGAGGAAACCGCTCCCGATGGAGACCACCCCGATCTGGAACCAGAGCATCCCGGCCTCCTCCCGCCCCAGCGGCAGTGCGCGGGTGATGTGCCGGACGAAAAAGGTCGAATAGATGATGTACGAAAAACCGAATGCGAAGTAGATGGCGGCAAGATGCCAGAGGCGCCTTGAGGTGCAGATCAGGCCCCAGTCCTGCGCGGGGGAGGTTCCGTCGGCCGTCGGCTCAGGCTCCGTCTGGCCGATGGGCGCGAGCCCCATTTCGGCCGGGCGGTTTCGCAGATACAGGCCCGCCACCACCAGTACCCCGAGTGTCAGCAGCGCCAGCACGTGCCAACTGGTGCGCCAGCCTGCTGCCGAGTCCTGCCGGAGCAGGATGGGCACCAGCGGACCGGTGACCACCAGCCCGAGGCTCGATCCAGCCGTGGCAACGCCGGCCGCCAAACCCCGTCGTCGCCGGGTGAACCAGGCCGAGATGAGCCCCATAGCTGGTACGTTGGCGCCTGCGCCTCCCACGCCCGCCAGGAAGCGGCCCACCCCGATGGCGAAAAAGGAGGTGGCCCAACCGGTGATGGCCATGCCGACGGCGGTGATGCCCAGCGCCAGAGTGATGATGCGGCGCGGGCCGAGGCGGGTGGCGAGCAGGCCCGCGAAAATTACCGTCAGGAGATAGCCGACCAGGTTCCAGGATTGCAGCTCGCCGGTCTGGGCATTGGTCAGGTTCAGGTTCTCCTGCATGGCGGGCAGGATGATGGCGTAGCCGTGGCGGGCCAGGCCGAGGGCACTGAATACCACCAGCACAACCAGCGCCAGCACCATGAAGCCATAGTGCGGGTGTGGCCACCGGGCGGCCTGCGGGGAGTCATGCATGCGGGGGAAATCGTGCCGCAAGAATGACCAAAACTCAAGGGCATATGCGGATGTCTAATCCACCGGGTTTCGCAGGGCAAAACCCCGACGTTGACATTTGGCGCGGGGGAGCTTACAGCATGGGCACAACAACCAATCCTGACCATGCCTTTCCTCATCCCCAACACCCGTCGATTCTTTCTCAAAACACTCGGGCTCAATGCGGCGGTGGCAGCCGCTCCAAACCTGGTCTTCGCCCAGGAGAAGCCGATCCAGGGCTTTGAAAAGACCGCCAAAGATCCTGTGGCATCGCAAGGCTGGCAGCCGGTCTCGGATCGGCGGCTCCGGGTCGGCATCGTGGGGTATGGCGTGTGCCAGTTTGGGGCGGCATTCGGCTTCCAGGACCATCCCAATGTCGAGGTGGTGGCCGTCAGTGATCTGATACCGGAACGCTGCGCCGCCCTGGCCCGGGCGTGCCGTTGCCAGAAGACCTATCCCTCGCTGGAGGAGCTGGCCGGGGACGAGCGGATCGAGGTAGTGTTTGTGGCCACGGATGCCCCGAGCCATGCCCGGCACTGCATCGAGGTGCTTCAGCGGGGCAAGCATGTCGCCTGCGCCGTGCCGGCAGTGTTCGGGTCGCTGGAAGAAGCGGACCAGCTCCTGGCGGCGGTCAGGAAGAGCGGGCTCACCTACATGATGTTTGAGACCTCCTGTTTTCACGAGGATCTGCACGCCATGCGCGCTATTTACCAGGCCGGCGGCTTTGGCAAGCTGGTCTATGCCGAGGGGGAATACTTCCACCACATGGCGGAGCCGATTGCCTCCTATCGCGACTGGCGGGTGGGGCTGCCGCCGCAGTGGTATCCCACCCATTCCAACGCCTACCAGGTGGGGGTTTCAGGAGGGAGCTTCACGGCGGTGTCCTGCCTGGGCATGCCCTCCGTCATTCCGCATCTCCAGCCCAAAAACAACCGCTACCAAAACCCTTTTGGCACGGAGATCGCCCTGTTTCGCACCAGCGAAGGGGGCACGGCCCGGATGGCGGTCAGTTGGGACACCCCGGGAGACAGTGGTGAAAAAGGCCGTGTCCGTGGCCAGCGCGGATCGTTTTATGAAAAGTACGAGGGGTTGAAACTGCCTGCGGTCAACACCCGGCGGCCGCCCTTGCCGCCCAGAGTGGAGGCCGGAGGGCATGGCGGTTCGCATGGTTATCTGACGGACGAATTTGTGACCGCCATCCTGAAAAACCGCACCCCGCTGGTGCATGTCGGCATGGCGTTGAATCTGACCGTGGCTGGCATTGTGGCGCACCAGTCGGCCCTCAAGGATGGGGAGCTGTTGAAAATTCCCCAGTACCCGTTCCCGGGGCGATAACCGCGCGGTTACCCGGGGTCACCGCTGGTAGAGCGGAAGGTAGTGGTAGGGCATGGCCAGGATCATGGTGGAAATGGAGGTGCAGTAAACATTGCCCACCTCCCGGCCCCGGTCCCGCTTGGGCTCCCAATAGAATTGGTCCCCCTGCGTTTTCACATCCTCCAGCAGGATGGTTTTGATGTCCCGGTACCATTTCTCCCAGGTTTCCCCGCCGATCATATACTGGGCGGGCGCGGCATAAAAATGGCCGTAGGTCCACCATTCCTTGCCCTCACCTTTCTTGGCCATGACGCTGAAAAGGTACTCCGAGCCTTTTTTGACCAGGGGGTCCTCATACAGGCCGCAGACCTGCAGGGAGTAAATGGCCGCCGAGGTGCGGGCGAAGCCCGCGCCGGAGCCCGGCTGATAGCAGAAGCCGCCGGTGCGCTGGTCATAGCAGCGCTTCACGTATTTGACGGCCTGGTCGATGGTGGCTTGCGGCACCTCCAATCCGGCATTCTTGGCGGCGCGCAGGGAGACCACCTGCAGGACCGTCACCGAGATGTCCGCATCCCGCACCACGGGCCGGTATCGCCAGCCTCCCTCATTGTTTTGCGAGCTGACGATGATGCGGATCAGGCGTTCGAGCTTCTGCTTGATCGCCGGTGAGCGGGTCTGGCCGTACAGCTCTGCCAGGGCAATGGTGGCAATGCCGTGGCTGTACATGTACTGGCCGTCGTTGCGATCACCGATCACACCATCCGCCTGCACCTGGTCGAGCAGGAACTGCATTCCGGCGGTGACCGTGCGGCCGTGCTCGCCCTCGCCGGGCAGGTGGCCGCCTGCCATGAAGGTGATCAGCGCATAGCCGGTCATGGCGATGCGGCGACGGGCTTCCTCACCCGTGGAGCCCCAGGAGCCGTTGGGATTCTGGCGGGTCGCCAGCCAGCGCAGGGAGCCGCGAATGACCTCCTCCGTCCGGGCGTCCACCGTCACCGCGTCTCGGCCCTCCTGGGCGGCACCCCGCTCCTGGGCCGGAAGGGGGGAGACTGCCAGCATCAGCAGCAGGATCAGGACCGGCCAGAGCGGGCGGGGATCAGGGTTTGCGGTTGGCATCATCAGAGAGATTCTTGAGGTATTGTTCCACCAGGGGGCCGTATTCCTGGGGGTATTTTTCCCCCTGCGATTGTTGCAGCGCGGACCGGTCCCTCTGGGGCAGGCCTTGGAACTGGTTAGCTCCGGTCGTCGTTTTGCGCGGTCCATCGGCACCGCCGGGGCTGTTCCAGTTGCCCTCATTGCCCTGGCCCGCGACGGGCGGGTTGGCGGCCGGTTTTCCCGTGCGGGAGTCGGGCTGGCCAGGCGGAGTCGGGCCCGGCGGGTTTGCCTGGCCGGGCTGGCCCGGTTTGGCGGTGGATGCCTGGGAGGGGGCGTTCAGGCCCGCCTGCGCCAGACTGAGGGCGGCGGCGGCCTGGGCCAGGGCTGACTGCGCCTGGGTGGCCTGCTGCTCCGCCGCCGGAGCGTTTTTCTCCCCGGCCTGGGCCTGGCCCTGGGCCAGATTGCTTTGCGCCTGCTGCAGGGAGTTTTGCGTGGCGGGGGGCAAGGCCGTCTGGGGGGTGGCGGTCATCTGATTGACGATCTCTCCCGCCTTGCCCAGGCTGGCGGCCGCCTGCTTCATGGATTGGTCGCTGGCCGCCCGCCGGGCCGCCTTGGCTGGCGGGGCGGCGCCATTCTTCATTTCAGTCGGCTGGCGGGCCAGTTCCCCCAGCGCCTGGTTGACCTGTTCCTGGGCTTGCGCAATCTGCCGGGCGGCCTCCGCCAGGCTGGCGGCGGCTTGGTTGGGCTGGCCCAATTCCTCGCGCAGCGCCTGGGCTGACTGCTCCAAGGTGGACTTGGCCTGGCCGAGTTGGGCGAGCGCCTGGTCCTGTCTGGCCAGGGCGGCCTGGGGCTTCTGGCCGGCCAACTGGGCCTGGGCCTGGTTCATGGCCTGGTTGGCCGTCGCCAGGTGGTTGGCCGCCGGTTCCGCACCCTGGGCGGCCACCTCTTTTTTCAGGCTGTCCGTCTGGCTGGCCACCTGGTTTTGCTCCTGGGCCAGCGCCCGGGCTTCCGATGGTGCGAGCGGGGATGGTTTGGCGGCCGCCTGGGCGGTGGAGGTCTGGCTCTTTTGCTCGGCTTTGATGATGTCCTGCACCTTTTTCAACGAGCCTTCCAGCCCGGCCAACTGTTCTGCGGATTTGGCCAGGTCATTTTCCTTTTGGCGGAGTTGATCTCGGGCGCGTTGGAGGGCATCCCTGGCGGCCGCCTGGGCTTCGGGGGCATTCACGTTTTTGGCGAGACTGCGTTCGGACTTGGCCATCTGCTCGGCGGCTGACGCCAGCTCGGCGGCGGCCTTTTCCGCCAACGGACCAGCCTGGGCCTGGGCGTCGCGCGTGCTGTCCTTCACCGCCTGCTGCTGTTTGGCGGGCGTGCCGGATAGGCGGTCCTGGTGGCGGGTTTCCTCAAGCTTCTTCGCCTCCTCCTGCACCCGGGTTTGTTCCGCCATCAAGGCTTCCACCTGCTGGGCCAGTTCCCGCACCTGGGTGAGCGTGTCCTTGGGTTGTCTGGCGTTTTCCTCCGCCTTGGCCAGCTGCTTTTCCAGATTGTTTTTGGCGCTTTCCAATCCGGCGAGCGCCGCCTGCTCCAGAGGCAGGGTTTCGCGGGCCTTGTAACGGCCATCCTTGCCGTTCAGGTTGGCGTGGGCCTTCTGCATCTGTTGGATGGAGCCCTTCAAGTCCGCCGCCGCCGCCGGCGCAAGGTTTTGGACATCGTCGCGCAGGGTGGCGGTTTTATCGCTCAAATCAAGCTGGCGGGAGGCGATCTCCTGGTTGTTCTCCAGATTGCGGTTGTTCGCCTTCAGGGCTTCGGTCTGCTCCAGGATGGCGCGTTGCTCGGCCAGGGCGGCATCGAGTTCCCGCAGCGATTGGCGCAGTGCCTCCACCTGGTCCTTGGGTGGCGCGACCAGGCGGGCCATGTTGCGCAGCAGGTTGCGGACGCGCTGCTGGCTGCCTGCCGCGCTGAAGAGCCGGGCGGTTTGCAGTTCCTCCACCGCCTGTTGCAGGGTGGGGTTGAGCCGCTCCTTTTCCGCGAGGTCCAGGGCGTTTTGCGGCCGCTCGGCCTGCGCTCCTTCCAGGGCTTTGACCAGGCCCTTCAATTGGGCCGTGACGAGGCTGATCTCATCCTTGATGCTTTCCTGCTCCATCACCTGCACCTGCAAGGGGATGCGCTGGGTTTCGCCCAGGCGCTCCAGGGGTTTGCCCTGCAGGAGGGGCTCCAGCGCCACGGTTTCCTTGAGGCTCGCGTTCTGCTTTTCGGCCAGCTTCAGGAGGCGCACCGACATCTCGTACAGCTCCTTCTGCCGCCGGTATTGGTCCACCAGTTGCTTCAGCTTGATGATGACGGTTTTTTGGGCCGAAAAGGCGTCGAGCACCGATTTGCGCGAGGCGCTGGCATCACTGGCGGCGCGGGCTTGTTGCAGCAGGGTGATGATGCGCCCCATCTCCTCCTCGCCCAGATGGCCCAGCACCGACTGGATGGCCCGCAGCGTTTCCACCTCGTCGCCCGCCAGTCCGTTACGTTCGAACTCGCTGATCAGCGCCTGGAGCTGGTCGCCCACCCGCTGGGTGGAGGTGCGGATCTGCTGCTGCCGCAGCTCGTTTTGTTGCAGCCGTTCCTGCACGGCGGTTTGCGCCCCCGCCCGGGGTGTCCCCGCCAGCCCCAGCCCGGCGGCCAGCAAAATCAGCAACACGGTTCTCATGACTGGATTGAATGGTCGGTGTTTTTCACGCAATGCGCAACCTCAGGGTTGGGTGGGCCGTTTTTCCAGGATGATGCCCCCCAGGTTTTCGCTGAGTTTCTCCTGGTCGGTGGCCACCTCGCCAATGCCGCCCAGGTAATCGCTGGCACGATTCAAAAGATCGGCCCGCTTGTCCTCCTCGGACACCACCCGGGCTACAAAGTGATCGCTGCTGCCCCGGCCCGGCCCGGTGATGTTGTTGGCGTCCTGCACCTCGATCCAGTATTCGATGCTGCTGCCCTCGGGCGGTGGCGGGCTGATCCGGGCCAGGTCCCAGTCATAGCGGCGTTTCAGGGTTCTTGGGGTTTGCTGCCCGAGTTCCATGGGCACGGTGCGGTTGGTTTCCAGCGGCTGGGTGTCCACCGTGTATTTCAAGGCGACCTGGCGAATGCCAAAATCATCGCTCGCCTCAAAGGCCACCAGCAGGCGGGCCCGGCGGGTGACCAGCTCCTCCCGGCGGTCCGGATAGGTGATCTGTACGGCGGGCGGTTGGTCCGGCAGGATGTCCAGGCGATACAGGGCGGGATCGCGCGTTTGGATGCCATGACGGTCAGCCAGCACCACGCTGAAGCCGGTGAGGTTGGTGGCGGGAATGGGCAGTTCGCCCGTCAGTTCGGCTCCTGATCCGATGATTTGCAGCGGCACGGACTGCTGGGTGCCTGCGAGCCGAAGGGTGCCCCGCGCCACCTCCCGGGTGGCGGAAATTCGCAGTTTCAACCGACTGCCCGCCAGCAGGCCCAGATCGCCCAGGGCGCGCTTCACGGGCGGCAGGCCGGTGTAGGCGGGATAAATCTGCTGGCATTCCACAAACGCCGCTTCGGGACGCGGAACGACCTGCACGCGATGCTGGCGGCTGGAGCCATCGTTGAGCCGCACCTGGTAGGTGAACGATTCCTGCACGTTCACCAGCTCCCGGGCGAACACGCTGCCATCCCGCCGGTCGGCGTCCAGCAGCAGCTCCTGTTGCCGTCCGTTTTCGTGGTGCAGGGTCAGGGTGCCAAACCCCGGCATAAACCCCGCCGCCCGGGCCGCCAGGATGACGGAATCGCCCCGGCCAATGACTTTGTCACCCGTGAGGATTTGCACCCGGGTTTTGCGCGGCACGTCAATCGCGGAGAGCCAGAAGCGCCTGAGCAGATCGGCGCTCACCGGCAGGGTGCGATGGAAAGCCAGGGAGCCAGTCAGGACCACCATCGCGCCAAGGATCAGAAAACGCCGCTGGCGTCCGGTCTTGATGATCGCCTTGAAGTCCAGATCGCCCACCGCCGCCTCGGTCTCGCGGATGAGGGCGCGGATGAGCGCCGGGGAGCCTGTCTGCGCGGAGGTCGGCGAGGCCCCGAGCTGCACCGCCGCGATCAGGCGGGTGCGCAGGGCCGGGTGCTCCTTCTCCACCCACAGGGCGGCAGTCTCCTCATCGGGGCGGCGGCGGTAGGGCAAAACAAATTCCTCCACCACAATCCAGGTCCAGTAGGCCAGGCAGCCGAGCAGCAGCGCAGCGCGCACGCCCCAGTCCAGTTCCCACCACCAATCCAGAATCATGACGGCGGTGGCGGTTAGGATGATGCTGCCGGTCAGGCGGGCCAGGGTGGTAAGCGCGCAGACCCGCACATAGGCGCTGCCCAAGCCCGCCAGCTTGCCGCGCAGGAGCGGGCTGGTGACCGGGGCTTGGGTGGTGGCTTCAGTGGGCATGGCGCGGTTATTTCAGGTGGCTGCGTTTGCGCAGGAGCCACTCGGTGGTCAGCAGTGACAGCAGAATGAGGAAATAGAGGGGGGAGGACCAGATTTCCACCTCCAGGGTGGATCTCACCCGCTCGGCCTTCTGGCCGATGAGCTGCGGCAGCCGGAACAGGTCCTCCTCGCGCAGGAAGGCGCCGCCGCTGGCATTGGAAAGCTCCCTCAGCAGCGTCTCGTTCATGGCGGTTTCGCCGGCTTCAAACAGCGGGGCCGCCACGTTGAAGTCCAACTGGGTGTCGCGGTCATAGCCAACGTGGAATTGGTAGGGGCCCGCCGCCGGCGCCGCGAATTCGCCCCGGTAAACCCCCGGCTGTTCCGGCACCGCCCGGAGCTGCACCTCGATCTCCTTGCCGCCGGCGGCCGGAGTGGCGGCGCGGGTTGAGAAAAACGCCTGGACGGTCGGATCGGTCACCGGTTCAAACCCGGCGGAATAGAGCCGCCCATAGACGGTGATGCGCTCGCCGGTCAGATAGTTTTGGCGGTCGGTGGAGAGCTGGGTGCGTTTTGAGCCGCCCAGCAGCTTGGGCATGGCCAGGCGCTGGACCATCTGTCCCCACAGGCGGGCGTGGTAGGAGTCGCCCACATTGCGCCGCCAGCGCCAGAGGTTGTCCGTGCCGATGAACATGACCTGGCCGCCGCCGTATTGCTGGAAGGCAATGACCGGCATTTTTCCGGAGCGCGATTCTTTGCCGGGGTCGGGGTCAATGAGCAAGACCTCCGCCGCCGGTTTGGCGCGGGCCACCCGGGCCACCCAGTAAACGGGCGGCAGGTTTTTCCAGCGGGTCAGGCTCTCCGAATCGGTTTCCGCCAGTTTCATCATGGCGCTGGCCCGTCCGCTGGCGGTAAGCTCCAGCCGGGTGGGGCGCTCCGCTGTGACTTCGCCGGCGGCATCCACCGGTAGGGAATCGAACTCCACCGGCAGCAGGTGCTCCAGCACGGTTTTGCGGTAGGACCAGGGATTGAACCGTTTGCCGGCGACCATGATGATCGCGCCGCCGAACCGGGCGACAAAATCCCCCAGGTTATCCAATTGGCCGGGTGTGAGGTTGCGGGCATCCACATCCCCCAAAATGATCAGGTCGAAGCGGTTCAAATCTTCGCGCCGCTCCGGGAATTTTTCGAGGAACGGTTGTTTGTCGCCCCGGGCCAGGTTCGGGGAGCCGTCCAGGAGCAGGCATTTCAGATCGACACGGCGATCCCGCAGCAGCAGGGCCTGCAGGTAGTGGTATTCCCAGCGCGGGTATTGCTCTACCAGCAGCACTTTGATCTTGTCATCAATGACCCGCAGGTGCTGGGTTTGCTGGTTGTTGTCCGGCATGGTTTCGTCCGCGCGCGGGGCGATGCTGGCTTGCAAATCAAAGTTGCCTTTGACCGGGGGGGTGAATTTGAGTGCGATGACCGACTCCCCATCGGCGCCGAACTGTATTTCCTTTTCCTCCACCACGGTGCCGCCCAGCTTGAGCTGCAATTTGGCGGACTGGCCCAGCAGGCCCTGGCTGCGCACGCGTACCGTGACCGGCACCTCATCCCGCGCAAACACCACTTCCGGGGCGAACAGGTTGGCCACGACAATGTCGCGGGGCGAGGTGATGCCCACGCCGTAGCAAAAGAGGGGAACCCCCTCCTGCCGGGCCAGCGTCGCCATTTCGCGCGGCTGGCTGCCGCTGTTGTTGGCCCCGTCGGAGGCGATCACCAGGCCTGCGAGCGGCTGCCCGCGTTTGCGGTTGAGCGCCTCCCGGATGGCGTCCCCCAGCGCGGTGCGGGGGGCTTGGGCGGAGAGTTGGTCAATCCATTTCCCGGCGGCTTCCGCCGCGGCCTGATTGGTGGCGGGCGCGTTGTTGGTGCCGGCGGGGCTCAGGCCTTTCAGCTCCTGGCCGAAGCTGAACACGGCCAGATCATAATCCTTTTGGAGCTGGGGCAGCAGGTTGAGCTGGGGATTCCTGAGGACCGATTTGACCAGTTCCACGCGGGCCACCGGCTCACCCGGGCGCAACCGTGCCCGGTCCGCCGCCACGTTGAGCCCCTGATTGGCGGGGATCAGGCCACGCGCCAGGGCCGCGCGTTTGAGATCGGCCTCGGTCACCCGGGGATCCCTGATGTTCATGCTGGCGGAGGCATCCAGCAGCACCACCAGGGTGCGCCGGATGGTGCCTTCCACGGTGAATGAAAGCAGCGGTCGCAGGAGCACCCCCAGCAGGAGCAGCAGGACCGCCAGGCGCAGGCTGGCCAGCAGCCAGCGGCGCGAGCGCGGGAGATCGGCGGCGGGTTCCCGATAGACGTGGAACACCAGTGCGCCCAGGGCGAACCCCGCCGCCAGAAAGCCCCACCAGCCCAGCCCGCCTGCCAGGGAAAGCTGCGCGTCGGTGATGCGTCCCGCATCCTCCACTCGCAGTCCCGTCAATTTAAGGAGCCAGGTGTTCATACCTATTTGGTGCGGCTGAACCGTTGCGCCAGGATGGTCTCAACCAGGGCCACCACCAGCGCCGCCAGCAGCAGCGGGAGCCACAATTCAGCGCCCAGGTTCTCCTGGTTCAGGATGGTCTTCAGGGAGGTCCCCGGTTTCCAATCCACCAGGTGGGCCAGGCGGGCCAGTATGCCAATCCGGTTGGGATCCAATGTCTCAAGGCTGGATTCAGACGGGTCGGGCTGCGCCGCAAATTTGATCACGCGCTCCAGGTCGCCGGCGATGGTGGCCTGGTAAACCCCGTTAAAGTCCGTCAGATCATACTGCAGGGTGGGCTGGCCCTGCCGCAATTCCACCCGGCGCAAGTCCCGCAGGTTGCCACGGGCCTGGTTGGGGCCCACGATCATCGCATCCTTGCCCAGGGTGTCATTGGGCAGGTGATAAGTGAGGCGGTCGCCCACCGCCAGGGTCAGTCCCTCCTCCTGGCGCATGGCCAGGGCACCCAGCACGCGGTGCATCAGGGGCACGTAAACGGGACGCATGGGCAGATCGTTCCAGGCGGAGTTGGCCGTGCTGCCGAAGAGGATGACGCGGCCCTGTCCCCAGGTGTGCTCCATCACCGCCGCTTGGCCATCGCTGTACTTGAGCACGATTCGGGGCTCGCCGGCCAACCCTTTGGGCTCGTCCGCGCGGATGTTTTTCGGGTCAGGTGGCTGCCAGGCCACGGGCCGCAGCTCAAAGGCGCGATAGAACCGCGCGGAGGCGAGGGTGCCGGCTCCCGGGTCATTCCAGATCTCCACCAGTGGATGGTTGTAATCCTTGTCCTGGAGGGTGAAAAACTGGTCATCGTGATCCAGTTGTCCGCGCGGGTTGCCGAGCCGGGCGGGCAGCAGGCTCAACTGTTCGTTGTAAAATTCGGGCCGGGCCTGGGAGCCGGGAAAAACCAGCAGGCCACCCCCGCGACGCACAAAGGCTTCCAGCGCGGTGCGGGCGGCCGGCTGGAGATCCGCGACATCCGCCATCACCACGGCATCGAAATCATCCAGGCGCATGCCGGAGATTTCCGGCCCGGTGACGGTGGTGGTTTTGATGAAGTACCGGGGGGCTTCCGCCAGGGGCACCGGTTGCCAGGCGTGGCGCAGGTAAAACACCTGGCTGTCGCGCGGCTCCCGGCCCGGATTCCCATCGATCAGCAGCACGCGCAGATCCTGGATGGCCCGCAGGGCGACGCTGCGCTGGTCATCCCCGGGCACATGGTCGGGGGCGATGCGGGCGGTGACCGAGTGGTAGCCCGCCTGGCGCACCCGCGCGAAGAGCGAGACGCTGCGTGAGGCCCCGGAGGGGAGCAGGGGAATGGTGGCCTCATCCGTGGGGGGATCCGCGTTGACGTGCAGGCTCACCTTCACATCCCGGACATCCTTGCCGCCGTAGTTGCTGACCTGGGCCTCAAAGCGCAACGGGTGCCCCACCGGGGTCAGGCCGCTGGCGATTCGCAGACGGCTGACGCCCAGGTTGGCCTGGATGGGCTCGCCCACCAGCACCAGGTGAATGTTCAGGCGCTCGCGGCGGGCGGCTTCCAGCAGACGCGTGATCTCCGCGCTGGAACGCCAGCCCAGGGCCTGATGATCGGTCACCAGAAAGATCTCCTTGCGCAGTTGGTTCCGGGCCTTCAGTTGGTCCACCGCCTGTTGCAGGGCGGGAAGCAGATCCGTGGCGCGGTCCACCACGGGCGCCTCCCGGATGACTTTGCGGACCAGGTTCAAATCATGCGTCGGTTCGGGCAGAACCGGTCGGACCACATCCGAGGCCAGGCTGACCGCCAGCGCGGAGCCGCGCGGCAGGCTGGCGATGATCTCCTCCGCCGCCTGGCGGGCCAGCGCCATGCGGGTGGTGGCGCCATCCGTGGCCGCCATGCTCGCCGAATTATCCAGGATCAAGACGCCGGTGACACGCGCGCCGAGCAGGCCGGCGGCATTGGTTTTGAGGGCCGGGCGCGCCAGGGCCAGGGCCAGCAGGGCCACCAGCAGGCAGCGCAACGCCAGCAGGAGCAGGTCCTCCACCCGCATGCGCCGCTGGTTTTGGTCCACGCTGGTTTTCAAGAACCGCATGGCTGCCCACTCCACGCGCTGGAACTTGCGCCGGTTGAGCAGGTGGATGATGACGGGAATCGAAACCGCCGCCAGGCCCGCCAGCAAGATTGGGTTCAGAAAAGACATGGCCGGTCAACGGATGGCGGTTTTGCGCCGGAAGGCCAGGTAGCCGCTCAGCACCTCATGCAGCGGGTTGCCGGTGTTCACCAGGGCGTAGTGGCAATGGTTTTTCTCGCACCCCTCGCGGATCCGCTGGCAAAACGCGCGCAGTTCAGCCAGGTAGCTGTCGCGGATTTCATTGGGGCGGGTGAGGATGCGCGGGATATTCTCCAGCCCGTTGAATTCCACCAGGCCCCGGAATGGAAACTCCAGTTCGTGGGGGTCCAGGGTGTGAAAGACGATGACCTCATTGCCGCCGAACCTCAGGTGCTGGATACCCTCAAGCATCTGTTGCTCGTCGCCGAAAAAATCACTGACGATGATGACCAGTCCTTTGCGCCGTATTTGCACCGCCAGATCGTGCAGCACGCCGGCCAGGTTGGTTTCACCGGTGGGTTGGTACGCCGCCAGGTGCTTGAGCATGGCCAGCAGGGTGGCGCGATTGTCACTGCGCGGCACATAGGTGCGCATCTGGGTGTCAAAAATCCCCAGGGCTGCCGCGTCGCGCTGCGTGAAGATCAGGTACGCCAGGCAGGCGGTCATCAATTTGCCATAGTGGAACTTGGAGAGCTTCCCGGAGCCGTACTTCATTGATTCGCTGCCATCCAGGAGCAGATGCGCCACGAAATTTGTTTCCTGCTCGTATTGCTTGATGTAATAGCGGTCGGTGCGGCCCAGCACCTTCCAGTCCAGGTGGCGGGTATCATCGCCGGGCGTGTACTCGCGGTGCTGGGCGAATTCGCTGGCGAACCCCCGGTAGGGGGACTTGTGTTCACCCGCCATGTAGCCTTCCACCACGAAACGCGCGGCCAGGCCCAGGCTTTCGGCCTGGGAGATGGCCACCGGGTCAAGCAATTGGCTGGCGGTTTGCAGGTCCATGCCGGGCGCTCCGCTCAGTGGAGTTTCTCGGTCTGCGGAATGGCTTCGAGGATTCGGCGGACGATGTCATCCGCCGTCACGCCTTCGCTTTGGGCGGAAAAATTGGGGCTGATGCGGTGCCGCAAGATGGGCGGGGCCACCTCGGCCACATCCTGGCAGCTCACATGGTTTTGCCCGTTCAGCATGGCGCGGGCCTTGGCCGCCATGATCAGATTCATGCTGGCGCGCGGACCGGCCCCCCAGGTCAGCCATTTGCGGCAAAATTCCAGGGCCTCCGGTTGCTTGGGGCGTGTGACGCGCACGATTTTCTCCGCGTAGGCATAGACGTGGTCCGCCACCGGCATCCGCCGCACAATCTGCTGCAGGTCCAGAATCTGTTCCGCGGTGAGCACCGTTTCAACCGGTTGGCCGCCGGTGCCGGTCATGCTTTTCATGATCTGCAATTCCTCCTCCGCCGTGGGGTACTCCACCATGATCATGAACATGAAGCGGTCCAACTGGGCCTCGGGCAGGGGATAGGTGCCCTCCTGCTCAATCGGGTTCTGGGTGGCCAGCACGAAAAACGGGTTGGGCAGGGGGTGGTCCTCGCCGCCCACGGTGACCCTCCGCTCCTGCATGGCCTCCAGCATGGCCGCCTGCGTTTTCGGCGGCGTGCGGTTGATCTCATCCGCCAGGACGACGTTCGCAAAGATGGGGCCTTTCAAAAACTTGAAAGTGCGCTCTCCGGTGCCCTGGTCCTGATGGATGACCTCGGTGCCGGTGATGTCGCTGGGCATGAGATCGGGGGTGAATTGAATCCTTTTGAAACCCAGCTTGAGTGTCCGGGCCAGCGTCGAAATCATCAGCGTTTTCGCCAGGCCGGGCACCCCGACCAACAGGGCATGGCTCCGCGTGAAAATGGCGATCAAAATCTGATCCAGCACGGCCTCCTGGCCGACGATAACCTTGGCCAGCTCCTGCTTGATGTTTTGCCGGGCGGTTTTGAGTTGGCTGATGGACTGCAGGTCGTGGTCCAGCCCTGAATGAACATTATCCGATGCGCTCATAAACTATTTTCAATCATGTATCCAATCTCGCCGAAGTAAATGGCAAACCCCCGCCCTGGGCGTTAACGCCTGACGCTTCCCCTCAATGGACGCTGCCCATCTCCCTGTTATTCAAGTGACTGCCCCGGCAATGGGGGCTGCTCCCATTTGCTTTTGCCCGGTTTATTCGCGATACTCCCTCCGGATATGGAAATAACCGAGCAATTGGACGAGCTGATGGTGTGCCGCCTGGATTCCGGACAGCGGAAGGTGCAACCTGGCTCCCTGGTGATTTTTGGCGCCAGCGGCGATTTGACCGGGCGCAAGCTCATCCCCGCTCTCTACCACCTGTTCAAGGATGGGCAACTGCCCGACCCGGTGCGGATCATCGGGGTGGCCCGGCGCGAGAAGAGCACCGAACAGTGGCGGCAGGAGTTGCGCGCCCTGCTGGATCAGTTTTCCCGCACCAAGCCGGTGGATGACACGGTTTGGAACCGGTTTGCCACGGGTCTTTTTTATTGTCAGGGGGATCAGACCGAACCCGCAACCTATGAGCGGCTTAAAACCGTGCTGAGCGAACCCGGCGTGCCGGCGTTGCGCCACAACCTGCTGTTCTACCTGGCAACCTTGCCCAGTCAATTCGCCGAGGTGACCCATCATCTAAGCCAGGCGGGCCTGCTCAGCCGCGAATTGCAGCACGGCTTCCGCCAGAAGGTGGTGGTGGAAAAACCGTTCGGGCACGATCTGGTTTCCGCCCGCAAACTGAACGACGAACTCACCTTGTATGCCCACGAACGGCAGATTTACCGGATTGATCACTACCTGGGCAAGGAGACCGTGCAGAACATTCTGATGTTTCGCTTCTCCAATTCCCTGTTTGAGCAGTTGTGGAATCGGCAGACGATTGATCATGTGCAGATCACCGTCAGCGAAAAGCTGGGGGTTGGCTTGCGCGGGGTGTATTACGAGGAGGCTGGCGCCCTGCGGGACATGTTCCAAAACCATATCCTGCAAGTGCTCGCGCTGGTGGCCATGGAGCCGCCGGTCTCGCTGGAGGCGGAATCCATCCGTGATGAAAAGGTGAAACTGCTCAAATCCTTGCGGCCTATCAGTGCCGAACCGGGTGGCCGCCAGGTGGTGCGGGGCCAGTATTTCGCCGGCCAGGTGGCGGGCCAGCCGATGACCGGCTACCGGCAGGAGCCAAAGGTGCGGCTGGATTCCCATGTGGAAACCTTTGTCGCCTTGCGCCTGTACATTGATAACTGGCGCTGGTCCGGCGTCCCTTTTTACATTCGTACCGGCAAGGCGATGCCGTTGAGTGCCAGCGAGGTCCGCGTGCAGTTCCGGCCCACGCCCAATGTCCTGTTCGCCGCCCAGTGCGGCCCGCGGTTGGATGCCAACGCGCTCACCCTGCGGCTGCAGCCCAATGAGGGCATCTCCCTCCGGTTCAACGGCAAGGTGCCGGGCACTTCCCTGGCGGTTCGGCCCGTGCGCATGCACTTCAGCTACAACGCCGAGTTCGGCGCGTACACCCCGGAGGCTTATGAGCGATTGCTCTTGGAAGCGTGGGCCGACGATGCCACGCTCTTCATCCGCCGTGACGAGGTGGATGCGTCATGGACCTTGGTGGATGGCATCCGGCAGGGTTGGGCGGACCAACCGCTCACGAACCGCGAGTTTTACGCGGCGGGTACCTGGGGCCCCGTGGCAGCGGACGATTTGCTGGCGCAAACCGGCCATGCCTGGCGGAATCCGCAGCCCATGTCCGCCTGATCCACATCCCGAGCCATTTGCCCATGCCTAATTACTCCACCATCCGCTGCAACAGCAGCTTGGAATTGGCTGACTCCGCAGCCAACAACTGCCTGGATTTGCTCACTTCCAACCCGCGCCAAAAAGCCCTTCACCTCGTGCTCTGCGGCGGTCGCAGCGCGCGCGGCTTCTTTCGCGCGCTGGTGGAACATCAGGCGGATGTGGAGCCGGATTGGACGAGGTTCCACTTTTATTGGGCGGATGAACGGTGTGTGCCGCCGGATCATGACGAGAGCAATTTTCGCCTGGCCCAGGAGACCCTGTTTGGCCCGCTCCAAATCGCCCTGGCGCAGGTGCACCGCATTCCGGGGGAGCTGCCCCCCGAAGATGCGGTGCGTGAGGCCACGGCGTCCGTCTTGGGCTTGGTGCCTGTGAACATTGAAGGCGTGCCGGTTTTTGATCTGGTGCTGCTGAGCATGGGTGAGGATGGGCACATCGCTTCCCTTTTCCCGCAAATGGATCTGGCGCGGATGAATCACCCGGGTTTGTACCAGGCGGTCACCGCCGTCAAACCGCCGCCGCAGCGGATCACCATGGGGTTGCCCGCCTTGATCGCGGCTCGGCAGGTTTGGGTGCTCGCCTCCGGACCGGGCAAAAGGGAGGCGTTGAATGCCTCCTTGCAGCCACAGGGGAAAACGCCCCTGGCCCGGTTGCTGCAGGCCCGGTCTGAAACCTTGGTCTTCACGGATATTGCCTGAACCGCAAAGGTTTCGGCGTGCGCATTGCGATTGGACACGGAAATCGGTATTTCCTTTGAACAAAACCAGGCCGGTCCCGCTCCAAACAGTGGATTCGGAGAGCTGTCCATTTAGGGTTGGCAGAGAGACATTGCTCGCAGTGCGGCTTGGACAGCGGGAATGAGTTGGCCGCATTGCACTTCTGAGCGTCCTGGTGAGGGCGTTATTGTCTTTTCACCCGGAGCCGAGGCTTGCGAGAGCTTCGGCTCTTTTTGCTTGTGCGTCGGCGGCGAACACGTCTGAAAATCAGTCCAGGCCCCGGGCTTCCAAGTCCTCTTCATCCAAACCGAAAAAATGACCCAATTCGTGCAGCAGGGTGACCCGCACCTCCTCCCGAAAAATGGTTTCGTCCATTTCGGCGAAATCCCATAGGTTTTCGAGGTAGAGCAGGATATGCGGCGGCAGTGCCTGCTCGCCGGATTCGTGCTCCGCCATTTCGCCACCGATGAACAATCCCAGCGTGTCCGGTTCCGTGCCGTCCGCCAGGGTGGCCTCGTCCGGGAACGGCTCCAGCAGGATGGTTGGCACCAGGGCGGCGCTCCTTACCTTCTGGGGCAGAGCCGCAAGGATGTCATCCACCTCGGCTTGGGCCACCTGTCTCAGCCATTGCCACCGGGCTGGATCTTGTGCTGGGGGCAGGGCGGAATTCACAGGAAAGGTGACCTCAGGGCTGTCGGGTCACATGAGCTGTCACTTCGGCGGGTGACAGAACGGTTTCGGTCCGGGTGGCCAGATGCTTGATCCGGGCCGTGAGGGCGCCTTCCGCCGGGCGCTCCAGTTTCACGGTGAAGCGGGCGCCCAATTCCATGGCGCGCTTGAATTGTTTGTCGGACTTCAGGGGGGTGAAGCAATACTCCACCACCAGCCCCGCCTGGCGCGCCTGACTGATCAGCGCCAGACTCTCCGGTCGCAGGGACTCATCCTCCACCAGGCAGAACAAATCAACGCCAGCGGTGAAAGCCGGGAGCTTGCCGCGTGCCTTCAGCAGTTCCAGCAGCACCACATCGCCCATGCCAAAGCCCAGGGCCGGGAGGTTGACTTTGCCGCCGCTCAGCAGTTTGACCAGGTTGTCGTAGCGCCCGCCGCCCGCGATGGCTCGAAATTCACCTTTGCGGTCAAAGGCCTCAAAGACCACTCCGGTGTAATAGGCCAGCCCGCGAATGACGCCGTAATCAATCTTCACGTAATCAGTCAAACCGCGGGCGCGCAGGTTGTCCAGAATGGCTTGCAGTTCCACGGTGGGTTGTCCCGCCTGAATGAAGGCGTTGACATCCGCGAGGGAAAAGCCCAGGGCGGCCAGCTTGGTCTGGCTGTTTTCGGGAGTCTCGCGCTCCAGCTTGTCGATCACCTGGTAAAAATCGTAGCTGTGCTCTGGCTGCCCGCCTTTGCCCGTGAAGAAATCCTGCCAGGCGTTGCGGCTGCTCAGGCGGATCACAAAATCCTCCGCATTCAGGCCAAAGGAACGCAGCACATCGATCGAAAGGGCGATCAGTTCGGCATCGGCGGCGGGGTTGTTCTCCCCGATGATGTCGGCATTCAATTGGAAGTGCTCGCGCAACCGGCCCTTTTGCTGCCGCTCGTACCGGAACAATTGGGGGATGGCGAACCACTTGATGGGCTTCTTGTAGTTGCGCTCGTGCGCGGCCACCATGCGGGCCAGGGTGGGGGTCATCTCCGGGCGCAGGGAGATTTCGCGGTCCCCTTTGTCCTTGAAGTTGTAGAGCTGGCCCACGATTTCCGTCCCGCTCTTGGTGGTGAAAAGTTCCAGGGGCTCCAGGGGCGGCCCGTCATATTCCCGGAAGCCATAGCTGCGGGCCGTGGCCCGCCACTGGTTGAAAATGAACTGACGGGCATCCGCGCTCCAAACATCCGGGTGGGGGAGTGGTTCGGGATAAAAGTCTCGAAAACCGGGTAATCTTTCCATAAAAGCAAAAAAGAGTGCCCCACTGCTTTTAGCAGAAGCACCCTTGGTGATAAAGCCGCGCGGCCGGAATCAGATGTCGTCTGATCCCGCTTTTTTGGCTGCCGCTTCCGCCGCCGCCTGCGCCGCCGCTTGCTGCTCGGGGGTCAGCTTCAAGACATCCTGACGCATCTCTTTGCCAGGCTTGAACTTGACCACCGCCCGCTGCGGGATGGGCACATCGGTTTCCGGAGCATTCGGATTACGGCCCACGCGGGCCTTGCGGATCTTGACCTCGAACACGCCAAAATTCCGCAATTCCACCTTCTCACCCTTGGCCAGGGCTTCGGCGATGTAATCAAGCGTCTTTTGAACCACATCCAAGACTTGTTGCTGAATCAAGCCTGTTTCATTGCTGATGCGAACGACCAGATCGCGTTTCGTCATATAACGGTAGATAGATTGATGGTTTATGACACCGACACTTAACGTTGACCTCTTTTATAACCCCTTATGCCCAAAGGGTCAAGGTGAGAAATTTGGGAACGCTCACAGGCGGGGCTTATTTTCGTCATCATGGGGTGCCGGGGAGAGGCCTCGGTGCCGAGCTTGTTTCAAGTTGTTACATGAATTGCAAGTAACTGTAAACAAGCAACATGCATATACAATCCAAAGTGACGAGGCGAACCATGTTCCACCCTGCCAGTCGGGTGTTCTTGCCGCTTTGAACAGGGGTGAAAATATTTTTTTCTTTTGATTTTAGTCGTTGGATATCAAGTGGGTTCATGGTAGTGTGACATCACTGCGCATGCATGAAATAGGCATTATCGATAGTGTGCTGGCCACCGTGGTGAAGACCGCTCAGGACGCGGGTGCCACGCGGGTGCATTCTGTCCGCATTCAGGTCGGGGCGATGACGGGCATCGTCACGGATAGCCTGCAATTTGCCTTTGAGGCGTTGCGCACCGGCACTCTGGCTGCCGAGGCGGTGCTGGAGGTGGAGGAGGTGGCGGCGGCCTGCTGGTGTGAACCCTGCCAGCAGGAGTTTGTGCCGGACCGCTTTATGTACAATTGCCCCCGGTGTCAGCACCGCAGTTCCGAGCTGCGGCACGGACAAGAACTCCAATTGATTTCCGTGGAAGTTTCCTGAATGATCAAACGATTATGTGCAAAGATTGTGGCTGTGGAAAGGGTTCGAACTACGTGATCGATGGTGATCACCACTCCCATCATGACCATTCGTCGGCCCACGGTGGGCATGGGCATTCTCCCGCTGAGGCCGGGCATGCGCATGGGCAGGCTGCCCCCGAGGCCCACACGATCAAAGTTCACCAATCCATTTTGGACCTGAATGATCGCCAGGCCGAGCGCAACCGGGGCTTCTTCAAAGCCAAAGGCATCCTGGCCATCAACGTGCTCTCCTCTCCGGGTTCCGGCAAAACCACGTTGCTGCAGAAGACTGCGGCCGCCTTGCAGGGTCGTCTTCGGGTGGCCGTGATTGTGGGTGACCTGGCCACCGATAACGATGCCACCCGATTGCGCGAAGCCGGTGTTCCCGTGGTGCAAATCAAGACCGGCACCCTGTGTCATCTGGAGGCGGAGATGGTGGCCAAGGCCATGGAAAAACTGGATCTCACCCAGGTTGATTTGCTGGTGATTGAAAACGTGGGCAATCTGGTGTGCCCTGCCGTCTATGATTTGGGCGAACGTCTCCGGGTGGTCCTGCTCTCCACCACCGAAGGGGAGGACAAACCGCTCAAGTACCCGCCCATGTTCCATTCCGCCTCCGTGGCGATCATCACCAAGACTGACATGGCGGAGGCCGCCGGTTTTGACCGCGCGCAGGCGCTGGCCAATTTGCAGCGGGTCAGTCATCACGCGCGCATTTTTGAGCTGTCCGCCAAAACCGGGCAGGGTCTGCCAGCCTGGTGCGATTTTCTGGTGCAGGCCCACCAAAAGGCGCGAGGGTAGGCTTGACCCGTCGGCGGATTGGACTAGGATAGCCCAGTTCGTGGTGCGCCAGTTTAGCTCAGTGGTAGAGCAACGGTTTTGTAAACCGTCGGTCGTCGGTTCAAGTCCGACAACTGGCTCCAGCTCTTCTCGACTGCTTCATTATGATTGAAATTGCTGAGGCCAAACAGCTTCGGTAATCACTTCTTCTCACGATCCCGGGTCATCAGAACGGTGGGAACTCCAGACCCTCGGGACGATTTGCCCAAGGATTTGCCCACGATGTTCGGCACAAACCGAAAAGCAGTTCTGAACATCATGAGCAAACCGGAACGATACACTCTCACAATGTTTACAAACCCGAGTGGCCAGCAGGTCTTCCGGGTTCAGGGCCGCACGGCCGAGGGACTGCGAGTGCGGCAGAATTATCGCGATCGGGCCGAAGCCGTGGCTCGCAAAGCCGAACTGGAAATCCAAGCACTGAACCAACCCTGTGCGGTCGGACTCAAACGCACCCGGCTGACGGATGATCAATTGGCCCAGGCCGAAGCGGCTTTCCTTAAACTTGAGAGCGGCACACTGCTGGACGCTGTCGCTCACTATGCGGCGCACGGCGGCAACCAGGTCAGCAATACCCGCCTGACTCAGGCCCTTGACGAGTACATGAACGTGAAGCGCACCCGCAAAAAGCTCCGGTCCCGCACCCTGCAAGATTATACCTGTCGGCTATCAGCGCTTAGAACTATCCATGGCGGGCGGGAAGTTCGCTCCATCGTGGCTGCCGATCTGGAACCCCTTATTTTCAAGCCGGGCCAATCGGCCTACACCAACAATGGCAATCGCCGTGTGCTGCTAGGGTTCTTTCGTTGGTGCAAAAAACAAAAATACATCGTCATCAACCCGGTCGAGGACATTGAGCGGGCACAACAGGACGATACCGAACCGGCCATCATGAGCCTGGCCGAGATTAAACAAATGCTGACCGGGGCGATCAGCTACCGGGGCGGAAAACTGCTGCCACGACTGGTGCTGGAGTTCTTCATGGGGCTGCGCCCTGAGGAAACCGTTCGTTTGGGCTGGAACCACATCCAACTCCAGGAAAGCACCATCCGCGTAACGGGTGAGGTGGCCAAACTTCGCAGCCGCCGCGTCATTGACATCCCGCCCAATGCGATCGAATGGCTTCGTCTCTGTGAGGGGAAACCCCTGGTCCCTGAGAACTGGCGGCGGGATTTTGACACCTTGAGGCGACTGGCCGGGTACAAAGGAAGCTACCCCAAAGCCGGGGACGAGCACCTCAAGGAATGGCCAAACGATGTCATCCGCCACACCGCGATTTCCTATCATTTCGCAAAGGGAAACGATGAACACAAAACGGCATACCGATCCGGCAATAGTCCGGAGGTCGTGCATGGGTGCTACAAGGGGCTGGTGGCACGCGCGGAGGCCGAGGAATTCTGGTCGCTGCGGCCCAACACCAAGAGCGAGAACATCATTCCGTTGGCAATGGCCTCCTAGCAAGTGTAGACAATCGTCAAGTCCAATTGAGGCATGCCACGCTGACGAATAGGCAGTTCTAGCATTGCACTATGACGAACAAATTAGCACCTCAAGGCAACCCAGGTCGGCCTTCGTTGCCATTACTCAATCAACTTGTTGACGCTTCGAGTCTACTGGAGCGCGTCTGGCCGGAGGCCCGGTCACGGCCTAGTCAGCAGTGGTTGAGCAGGCAGCAGCGCGCACGCGCGATTCCATCAACTAGGGTCGGCAAACGCGTGCTATTCAGCCCCGCGCACGTGTTGGCCCACGTAGGGCAGCGTTTGACGGTACTGCCGCAACCAGGCAGGTGTGCAAATTCAGGGAATTCGTATCCCAGCCCAGAAAGCCTCATGGACGCAATTGATTTGATTGATGTACTTCGGCGGGACTTCGGTCTAAGTCGATCTCTACGGTGGGTGCGCCAACAACAAAAAGACCGCACCTTGCCCTATATTAAGTGGGGAAAAATGGTATTTTTTGCGGCCTCACAAATCAAAGTGGCCTTAGATCCCAGTGCCAATTGTTGACCTCGAAAAACGCAGTGCCACACGTGGCTTGTCGCTCTTTGGGCCAAACTCTGCAACGTCCGTAACCCATAGGAACGGACGCGGCATCAGGCCGACGCCGGAGCCTTTGCACAGAACTGCCGGACGCTGCCTGTGACCAAAGAGGGGCAGTTCGTGGATTTGGCTCGATCAGTGCCGTCGATTTTCGTGGCGGTGCAGCATCTGTATGATGGGGACTAAAACCGGCGGCGATTCGTGCTATGCGGCAGTTCGGCCCACAAGCTCCGGCGCATGGGTGCGAATCTCTTGCCGGGCCGGAGCATTTATGACCGGATGCTGCCACTGACGATGGCGGAGTACCCGGCATTGCCGCACCCAGGGTCGCCGCTGCCGTTTGACTGGAACAAAGGCGCGCAACACGAGCATCCGGTCCCGGCCTCGGATTTGCTGTCGCGGCTGACCTTCGGGGAATTGGCGGGCGTGGTGGCCGCGCCGAAAGCGGACCGGGCGGAGCTCCTGCGGTCGTTCGCCTTCGTGCATCTGGAGGAGGAGATCCGGCGGGAGGCGCTGGTGAAGGACTGGGGCGTGTTTTTGCGTTTCATGCACTTGGCGGCGGCGAAGTCCGGACAGATCGTAAACTTCGCTTCGATTTTGCAGGAGGACATGTGCCACGAGCGTGCTGGGCGCACTGTGCATCGGTATACAATTTGTCCCTCCCCCCCCCAGGAGCTAATCGCGTAGCGCTAAAACGACAAACTACTGTTAGAACGCAGAAAAAAGCGAGCAAAACTCTGTTTTGAAACCCCAAACCCAATTCCCGTATTCTTCGAATGATTTAGTTGATTATCAAGGGCTTGTGTAACGGAAAACGGGAGACCACTTGCGATTGTTCGGGAATTGAATTTGCAGCATTGCGACATCCAGCGCACGGAGCTACCCGTGTGGATTCATCTGCCAATCGTATGCTGACGGTTCAGCGCTGCGCGTAAAGCACAGTAATTCAACAGAATACGCCATGTCAGCATCCGTGAGGCACCTCAGCACTGGACTCTTTCGAGTGCTCATGCGAAACAGCGCACGGCGCAGTCGTCGTGCGCATGGCACATCGTACGCACGAATTGCACTTCACAACCCACCATGGCCCGGTGCTGACGGTGCAGTGCGGCGCATAAAGAACAGTATTCACCCGCTACTGCTAACCGGATAGGCGATGTGCTCGCTTAGCGCTGGGCAGCGCACACGTAGCGCTGCACGTCCAGTGCTGCGAGGCTATCGAAGTAGTGCACACCCAAGCCAATAATTGCGTGCACGCTTAAAGCACTGTAAAACAACTATAAGCACACACCAAGGCGGCTAGTCCTCACGGCCACACACTGCGATTCTGAATTTCCACGTTCTGCCTACATGCGTTGCGCAGATTGTCACGGGCTCACACAGATTAATGGCAGGCCGCCGGAACGGTGATGGTCCCATCCCGTGGGGGGCAGCGCACATCAACCACGGTGGCCTGCCACCAATAGGGACAAAGACTATGAGTGAAATGAATGAAACGTGCTGCGGAATGCGACCACCAAGGCCGGGAAAACCAATGCCCAAGCAAATGAGCGGGAGCGCGCAGGTGCTAGCAGGCATGTCAGCGGACGGTTCCAATACCACATCCACATCAGCGCAATCATCCGGCGTGCCTGCTGATGGAAAGCAGACGAGTCCGCGCAAGCCAACCGTGCACCGACCAGTGGTGCCGGGGTATATAACTGAGGTTTATCTCTCTCAATCCATCTCCGCGCTCATGGCAAAGCACACCTCCCATGCGCGTGCGCAGTCAGCAGACATGGACGGCGAAGCCATGCTTGCTGGCTTGGCGGAGGATGATGAATTCCAGCGCGCGCAGGGCAGGGAGCTCATGCGCGAT
>CAIYYI010000670.1 GCA_903930345.1 uncultured Verrucomicrobiota bacterium | reverse complement strand
GGGCGTGGAGTGGAATTTTCCACACCATCACCGGGCCACCAGCTTTTCGCCGGTGGATTTCACCGTGCAAACCAATCGGGACGGCAGCGCGACGGTGTGGGTTGGGGAGGTGGAACTGCGCCACCGCATGAAGTGGCTGGTGGGCCTCACCCTGCGGCCCGGGAGCAGTTGTCTGGAGATGAGCATGAAAGTGTTCAACCCCACCCCGCTCGCGCATTCGATGCTCTTCTGGATCAATCCGGCGGTGCATTGCGGGCCTGATTATCAGGTGATCTTTCCGCCCTCCACCCAGTGGGCCGTGCAGCATGCGAAGCCCGAATTCGCCCACTGGCCGGTGGCGCGGGAAACCTACGGCGGAGTCGATTATTCACGCGGTGTGGACATCAGTTGGTGGAAAAACCACCCCTCCCCGGTGTCTTTCTTCGCCTGGAATCACGAGGATGACTGGTTTGGCGGATATGATCACGGCAAGCAGGCTGGCGTGGTGCACTGGGCGGACCACCACGTGGTACCGGGCAAGAAGTTCTTTGAGTGGGGCAACGGACCCGAGGGCGAGATGTGGGGCAAGGTGCTGACCGACGACGACGGCCCCTACCTGGAACTGATGGCCGGGGCGTGGTCTGACAACCAGCCGGACTACAGTTGGATTCAACCCGGGGAAACGCGGGAATGGCAGCATTGGTGGTATCCGGTCCGGGAGCTGGGCGGGATCAAGGCAGCCACGCGCGACCTGGCCATCAATCTGGAGGTCACCAATCGGGTCGCCTGGGTCGCGGTCAACAGCACCCGTCTTCTGACCAATCTCACCGTGGAATTGCTGGTGCAGGGCACCAATCCTATCGTGGCTTGGAAAACCGCCACCACCCCTGATCACCCATTCTCTATCCGCTATGACCTGGCCCAACTTTCACTCAGCCCCGCCTTCGCCACGAATTTCGGGCTGCGCATCTATCAGCATTATGGACGGCGAGGGCAGGAGCGACTGCTGCTGGACTATGCCCCGCCCACGGCCACCCCCCTGCCCCGACCCCAACCCGTGGAACGCCCCCGCCCGCCCCAGGACTGCACCACACCGGACGAACTTTACCTGACCGCCCAGCGGATCGAGCAACTGCACAGCCCCTCCTTTGAGGCGGCCCCCTATTATCAGGAGATGCTGCGGCGTGACCCGGGCGATTACCGGGCCAACACGGCGCTGGGCATCGGACTTTGCCATCAATGGCGCTGGGCCGAGGCCGAACAGCGCCTGCAAGCCGCCGTCACCCGCGCCACGGCCAATTACATCCGGCCCAAGGACGGTGAAGCCATGTATTATCTGGGTGTGGCCCGGGCCGGCCAACTGCCGGTTTTCAGCCTGTGCCGGGATGGTGCCTTGGCTGGCACCGCTGCTGTGCGTCACGCCATGGAACCGTTCCAAAAGGCGCGCTGGCACGCCGCCTGGGCCGGCCCCAGCCATCTGAAGCTGGCGGAATTGGCCTCCCTGCTGGGTGAACCACTCGAGGCGTTGAACCACATCGAGGAATCGCTGATCCGCAACACGCGCAACCCGCAGGCGCTGCTGCTCAAGTCGGCCTTGCTACGCCGGTTGCAACGTTTGCCGGAAGCCCGGGAAGCCGCCCTGCGAGCCCGGGAGATCGACCCCTTGGCCTTGGTGGACCTGGAGCTGAACCGGGCCAACCCAGACTCGGGCAAAGCGCTCAGCCAACTTCCCGATTCGGCAACCACACTGGAGCTGCTTTGTGCGTATGCCCGCGCAGGCTTCAGCCAAGAGGCAACCGAAGTGGCCCGGTTGGCCTACCATCACCAGGCCTACCCCATGGCACAATATTACGCCCGCTTCCTGCTCGGCGATACCACCGGCCGGTTGACTGAGCAGGGTTTCCATCCCCCGGCGGTGCCCGCCAAAGCCAGCTCCCCCTCCGATCCCCCCCTGCCCGGCTGGCGGCGGGCGGCAAACGGGGAACGTGCTCCGGAAGCATTTCCATTCCAGCCTGAGGCGGTGGAAGTGCTGGAGGCCATCCGAACCCGCAATCCCGAAGCAACCAGCCTGCTGGGCAGCCTTCTTTATGACAGGCAACCCACCCGCGCCATCCAGGTTTGGGAGGAGGGTTTGGCACTCACCACCGTCCGGGACCAACAAGCGCTGCTCCACCGCAACCTGGCGCTGGCCCTGGCCCAGCAGCGCGGGGATCCCAGCAACGCCGTCCGCCATCTGGAACAGGCGATTGCCCTGGATGCGGATGAACCCAGGTTCTGGTACGAGTTGGACGTGCAGGCGGAGGCCGGCGGGTTTCCGCTGGCAGAGCGACTCCAGCGGATGGTGGATCACCAGTCCGTCATTGCCCAACGTGATGACGCCTACACCCGCCAAATCCTCCTGCACCTGGCCGCCGGCCAGCCTGAGCCAGCCGTGAAACTGCTGCTCAACCATCGTTTTCACAACTGGGAAGGCAGCAGCGACATCCGCAATGTGTATGTGGATGCACGCCTCCAACAGGGCCGCGCCCTGCTCAAGACCGGTCAGGCCGTCGAAGCATTGCGCAGCTTCGAGAGCGTTCTGGAACTCCCCCCCAACCTACAGGTTGGCCGCCCCAAGCGGGACGGTCGGATATCCGCGATCCACTACCATCTGGGTCGAGCCTTGGCGGCGGCAAACCGGGCTGACGATGCCAAAACTCATTATGCCCAGGCAGCTTCCACATCAAACCGGGAATTATCCGAAGGGCGTTATTACCGTGGCCTGGCCCAACTGCAACTGGGCCAGACGGAGGCGGCCCACACCCTGTTCCAGGAAATTGTGACGGAAAGCCGCGCGGAGAAGGCCGCCGAGACCCCGGATTACTTTGCCAAATTCGGCGAAAAGAAACCGCTGCGCGTGCGCCAGGCGGAGGCTCATTACCTCACCGGACTGGGGCTGCTGGGCCTGGGGCAGCGCAAAGAGGCGGAAGCAGAATTCCGCCAGGCCCTGGAAAGACATCCCGCCCATGCCGGAGCTCGGGAACACCTGGTCGAACTGACCGCCGAAAAGGCCTCAGCCAAGGATTGACGATTGGCCCGAAATCCCTATTTTGACGCCAGCTCATGCTACCTATGACTCCAAAGTCAAACCACAGACCCTGGCTGCTCCTCCTGGCATTAAGCTGCCTGACCGGCTGGAGCGCAGAAACCACACCGGTCATCACCCGGGGGCCCTACCTGCAATTCGCCACCCCCCAGAGCATGACCATTATCTGGCGCTCTGACCTGGTCCGCCTGACCCCAGTGGTGAAGATTGGCCGCACACTCCAACAATTGGACCGGGAAATCAGCGGTAAAGCGGTGCTCACCCGGGCCGCGCTGGGGACGACCAATTGCCCTTGGCTGCCGGAACTGCAACCGCTGCGGAGCGCCGCCAATCGCAGGTTGCCTGCCCTGCACAGCGCGCCGTTGGGCACCTTCCAGTATGAGGCGCGGATCACCAATCTGACGCCGGACACGGAATACTTCTACGCCGTTTACGATGGAAACACTCGACTCACCCCATCAGACCCCTCCTACCGCTTCCGGACCTATCCCGCACCCGGCCAGGCGAGACCCACCGTCTGGTGGGTCGTGGGCGATGGCGGCACAGCCCGCAAACAGCAGGAACTGGTGTATCGCTCGGCCCTGCAGGTGGCTGAACGGGAGGGAAAAAGCTTTGACCTGGCCCTGTACGTGGGCGACATGGCGTACATGTCCGGCAAGGATGTGGAGTTCCAAACCCGGTATTTCAACATGTATGGTGAAACCCTGCGCCATCTGGTCTGCTGGCCAACCTTTGCCAACCACGAGGGTTACACTTCGAAAAGCGACCGCCAGATCGGGCCGTATTATGACGCCTATGCGCTGCCCACCAAGGGTGAAGCCGGCGGTCACCCTTCGGGCACTGAGGCCTGGTATTCCTTTGATTACGGACGCATCCATGTGGTGAGCCTCAACTCCTATGATGTGAGCCGGGCGACCAATGGTCCCATGGCGAAATGGCTGCGCCAGGATCTGGAACAGGCGCGCCGACAGGGAAATAGTGACTGGCTGGTGGCTTTTTGCCATCACGCCCCCTTCACCAAGGGTTCCCATGACGGCGACAAGGAACGTGAGCTGGTGGAAATGCGCAAAAACATCCTGCCCATCCTGGAGCGGGGTGGCGTGGACGCCATCTTTACTGGCCATTCCCACAGTTACGAGCGAACCATGCTCATCGATGGTGCCTATGGCACAAACATCGTTGCGGACAAGTTCGTACTGGATGACGGCGATGGCAATCCATACGGTGACGGCCCCTACTTCAAAAGCGCGGGACTCAAGCCCAACGAGGGGCAGGTGCATGCGGTGGTGGGGCATGGCGGCACCACCCTTGGCCGCAAGGGTTCCCTCCTGGTCGGTCACAACATGTACATCGGTCACGGCTCCCTTATCCTGGAGATCAAGGGAGATACCCTTACGGCGACCGCACTGACCGCTTTCGGGGATAAAATGGATTGTTTCCAAATTGTGAAGCGAGGCCAGGTGACTCCCGTACGCCATGCCCTCCCCTGGCAACCGGAGGAATGGAAGAAGCCCGACAACTACACGCAGGAAGGTTTTCCCGCCCAAATACCGCTGACCCATTCCGTGATCATCCCCGCCGGAGCCGAGTGGCAGTATCTCGCGGGCAAGCATCCGCAAGGCTACGCCTGGATGTTTGATCAATTCAACGCATCCGGCTGGAAAACCGGACTCAGCCCCTTTGGGTACAAGTATCCAGAAGTGGCCACCTCGGTGGAGCGGATGAAAGGGCAATCCAGCGTCCTTTACCTGCGCAAGGAATTCGACATCGCGCGCCCCGACCGTCTGGCCGATCTGGGGCTGATGATCAAGTACGACGACGGCATCATCGTCTGGCTGAACGGCAAGGAAGTCGGCCGCCGCAATGTGGAGCGTGGAAGTGGCACCCGGGCGCAAAAGATAAAATCACACCCTGCGGACGATTATCAATATGTGGCCCTGCAAGACTTTCATCGGCACCTGAAACCAGGTCGCAATGTTCTGGCCATCCAAGGTCACAATAGCACCAAGGACAGCAGTGACCTCTTGGTGGACGCCTACCTGGTGGCCGAAGATTAACCCCACCTTGCAATCCCTGATTTTATGCGTTTACAACAATTCGTAGCCACATTGGCCCTGGCAGCCACCGCCACCCTGCTGCACGCCGCTGAACCACTGGGCCTTACCAACGCCTTCTTTGCCATGGATACCGCCGTGGTGGATGCCCAGCATCCAACCTACGACTCGCGCGCCCAGCTATTGAAGGAGCTGGGCTATGCGGGAGCCGGATGGCGGCCCGGCGGCGCGGCAGAGTTTCACAGCGCACTCAGTACGCGCAGCCTGCAGCTCTTCGCCATCTACACCAGCGGCAACGTCGAGCCAGTTGGCTCCCAACTCGATCCCCAATTGACCAATGCCATTGCCGCCCTGAAAGGCACCGGGGCCATCATTTGGCTGCCCCTGACCAGCAAAGCCTATAAGCCTTCCCAGCCGGAGGGTGATGAGGCCGCCGTCAAGCTCGTCCGCGGATTGGCTGACTTGGCTGAGCCAGCCGGGTTAAAAGTCGCCCTCTATCCCCACACCTGGTTTTGGATGGAACGGGTGCAGGATGCCGTGCGTGTGGCCCAAAAGGTTAACCGAAAAAATGTGGGGGTAACCTTCAATCTCTGCCACTGCCTGAAGGTCGGGGACGAGGCGAAGATCCCGCAACTATTGCAAGCCGCCCGCCCCCACCTCTTTCTGGTCACCATCAACGGAGCCGACCACGAGGGCAATTGGGACAAGCTGATCCAGCCGCTGGGCCGTGGCACGTTTGATGTCCATAACTTCTTGAAAACCCTCAAGGACACCGGCTATACGGGCCCCATCGGATTGCAGCATTACGGCCTGAAAGGCGGCATTCAGGAGAACCTGAAGGCATCCATCGACGCTTGGAAGGAGATTTCGGGTCAACATTGACCACCGAGATGCCCGGTCACGGTGAGCGTGTTTTTTTCGGAACTGGCGAGGTTGCCGAAACCTGATGGATATTGTTCATCGGGCTGCGGATTTTAGATCGGCAAACCGACGGCGCATTTCCGAGAGCCGATCCGCCTGGGCCGGATCGGCAATGAGATCATTCTCCTCCATCGGATCCGAATGGAGATCGAAAAGTTGCTCCTGTTTGAAATCCGGCCAGTAAAAATATTTCCAGTCCTTGCGCACGAGGGCCTCAGAGGAAGGGATGAAGTTTGTGTTTTTGATGGTGGCGTGCTCGTAGAAGAACTCGGTTCGCCAAGCAGGCTTTTGCACCTCCAGATAGAGCGGTGTAATTGCGCGGCCCTGCATTTTGGCAGGTGCCTGGATGCCGGCGGCAGCAAGAATGGTGGGGGCCAGGTCCACATTCAGCACAAAATCATCATTCGTTTGTCCACGCCTGTCGCTGTCCAGTCGGGGATCGCGGACGATCAACGGCACCCGGATGCTCTCCTCGTGCGGATACCATTTGTCCGCCAAACCATGCTCGGCATGGTAATAGCCATTGTCGCCGGTAAACACAACCAGTGTACTGTCGAGCAGGCCCTGCTTCCGCAGTTCTGCAAGCACACGGCCACAGGTCGTGTCAACCTCGGTGGCGAGCCGGTAGTAATTCTTCATCATGGTTTGGTACTTCTCCGGCGTGTCGAAGCGCCAGTGCCAGCGAACCCGGCCCTCGTTCTTCTCGTTGGCAATGAAGGGTGGCAGACGGCGAAATGAGGCGTCCGTGGCGTTGGGCGGCACAGGAATAGTCACGTCCTGGTAAAGCTTCATGCTTTCCGGTTGGGGCAGGTATTGCAGCGGATTGGTATCCTCGGCATGGGTGGCGAAGAACGCGAGCGTGAGGCAGAAAGGTTTGTTCTCCGGGCGCGTGCGCAGGAATTCCAGCGCGTCGTTTTCATTCTTTTGCGTGACGTGTATTTTCGTGCCGTCCTTCTCCTTGATCCAGTGTGTGCCCGAGTAGGCGCGTCCGAAGTCATATTGCGCGGCGGGAAACTTCCCGTTGTGCCATTTGCCCACGTGGCCAACGAAGTAACCGTTCGTCCGCAGCAACCCGGGATAGGTTTCTGCCCACGGCGTTTTAAAAGCCAGGAAGGCCGGGTTTCCATGGCGCGACATCCACTGCCCGGTGAAAATCGAGGCCCGGCTCACGCCGCAGATCGCCGTGGTCACACAGGCATGGGTGAAGCGGATGCCCTCAGTGGCGAGCCGGTCCAGATTGGGCGTCTTGACCACGGGATTGCCCGCACACCCCAGGGTGTTGTGGCGCCAGTCATCCGCATAAAGGACAAGAATGTTAAGCGGCTTCTGTGCCGCAGCAGAGTGATGACCAAGCGAACACAGGACGGTGACGAGTATACAAAGGTTCTTAATGCTCATTTGAGAGCGGTGGTGAATTGTTGAGGTTGTTGACGCAATTGTTTCAATCGCTCCTGCCGCCCGGGGGGCATTGAATTGGGCAGCCTGAGTTTGAGGAGCGTCCGGCGGGTGACAGCCGGCTTGCGGGCCAACGGGTTCATGGCGTGGTGATCTCCAGATGGGTGATGCTGCCATTGAAGGGGGCCGCTCCTGTATGGGAGCCAACCGGTTTGCCATTATCGTGACCGAGGCAGAAATCCTCCTGGGGCTGGCGACCGATAAGCGAGGCGGCTTTGCCTGTGACAGCAGGAAAATCATTAACCTTAAGTGTCATGCTGGCATCAGCAGCCAGTGCGGCGGTGATGCGCATGGGCCCGGTGATTGCCGTCAACGTGCTGATTTCAGAAAAGGCTTGCCCGGCCCCGGTTCGAACTAGGAAAACCACGTGCCCTGCCCGCAGATGAAGCGAATATCCGGCACTCAGACCACCGTGGGCCAGCAGGATGACATCCCGCTGCGCAGTCTCTACCGTGCAACTGATGGTGAAGGCCTGGCGGGCGACAGATGGGGCGTCGGCTGAGCCAAGGATATCCCCAGGCTTTAATTTGTTGATGGCTAACGTGTTGACGGCATTTCTGGCTTTGTCCTCAATCGGATTGTTTTCGTCAGTCGGGTAAAGCGTCCGGGCATTTTCCACCTCACCGGCGGGCCGTCGCAACCGTGGCTTCTGGCCTCCAATTTCAGCATCCATCTGCGCGGCCAACGCCTGCAGCCGCGTCACAATTTCGGGGTGTTTTTCGGCCACGTTGGTTCGCTCGCCGATTTCCTGGTCAAGATTGTAGAGCCGCAGCCCCTTGCCGAGGGCGTCAGCCGCCACCCCCTTCCCCATCGTTTCGTTTTGGGGCGAGAGGGCGAGTTTCCAAGGCCCCTGGCGCACCGCCTGAAGATTGTACCCTGAAAAATAGTAGTGCGCCTCCCGCGGAGACTGCCCGGTCCGGCCCAGCAGGAGCGGGGAAATGTCCCGGCCATCAATGACCGGCTCGGCCGGCACGGTGCCGCCGGCAAGGGTGACCGCCGTGGGGAGGAGGTCGATGGTTCCGGCCACCGCATCGCACACACTGCCGGGGGCGATCTTTCCCGGCCACCAGGCCAGTGCTGGCACGCGGACCCCGCCCTCCCAAGTGCTGCCCTTGCCTCCGCGCAGCGGACCGGCACTGCCGGCGTCTGTCCCCTTGATGAGCCACGGGCCGTTGTCACTGGTGAATATCACCAGGGTGTTCTCGTGGAGCTTGAGTTCGCGCAGCGTGTCGAGGACGCGACCGACGCTCCAATCCACCTCCTCTACCCAGTCGCCGAACCGGCCGTTGCCGGATTTGCCCGCAAAAGCCGCGCCGGGGTGGATGGGCGTATGCACTGCGGTGTTGGCGAAGTAGAGCAGAAAGGGAGCATTCTTCGACGCGCGAATAAAACCAATCGCCTCGTCGGTGTACCGCTCAACAATGCGGTTTTGCGCCTCCTCTGTCAGCAGCTCCGCCACCGCCTCATTGCGCACCAGCGGCACGACGCGTTCCCCGGTCCGGCTGGATTTTCGCTGCATGTCGTTCGAATAGGGAATGCCGAAATACCGGTCAAAACCCTGCCGCATCGGCAGAAACGCAGGCTGGTCCCCCACATGCCATTTGCCGATGCAGGCGGTCGCATATCCCTGCTCCTTCAGCCGTTCTGCGATGGTGTGTTCCGCCGGATTCAGTCCGTGCCGGCTGCCCGGCGGATAGACCCCGGGCACCGAAACCCGCGCCCCATAGCAACCGGTCAGCAGTTGAGCCCGGGAGACGGAGCAAACCGGCGCGGCGTAAAAACTCGTCAGCTTCAGTCCCTCCCGCGCCATGCGATCCAGGTTCGGCGTCTTGTGCTTGGTTGCACCAAAAGGCCCAATGTCCGCATAGCCCATGTCATCAATGAAAATAATCACGACATTCGGCTTTGGCGAGGCCCCCAGCGTCGGCAGGCACGTGAGGAGAACCGGCAGGAAGAGCAGTATCCGAAGGAATTTTTTTAGGTGCATTTTCACGGCAGGGTTGTTTCCGGGTTGGTTGTCGGTCGGAGGATCAAATCATCGCCGGTATCCCGGACTTCGACTGGCACAAAGCCGGGCATGGCCCGGAAGGGGGCCGTGCGGTCATTGCCAAAAAACGAGGCCAGCCAGCGCCCGGACCTGTCCTTGAACAAGGCCCCGTGACCGGCATGGGGGACGGCGACACGGCGCGGTTTCCATGGGCCTGCCAGGCTCTTGGAATTGGCGTACATCATATCGTAGGTGCCGTCGGCATGGTTCCCTCCCCCGTTCCACTCGGCGCACGTGAGCACGTACCAGGCTCCCATCTTCACCAGCGTCGCACCTTCGTATCCCACCCGCCGGCCATCCTGCGGGATTATTTTTTGCACCTCTCCTCCAAACCCGTTCATCGCCGCATTGAGCTTTCGGATCAGCCCGTCCTGCCAGACATAGTAGGTGCTGCCATCGGTGTCCTGAAAAAGCGACGAGTCGATGTGCTGGTCCACTCCCTGGTTGCCTGGAAAGGCCGGCTCATACGGTCCTTCCGGCCTTCCGCTGGTGCTTTTCAGCACGCTGTTCTTCCCCTGGTCGCCCGCGCTGATGCAGAAGGCGATCCAGTACGTGCCGTTGATGTAATGAAGCTCAGGCGCCCAAAAAAGGCGGTTGGGGGCACGGTTGTACCACCGCGCAGGGTCGCTCGCCGGCGTCCAGACCTGTTTGACATACTCGAAATGCCGGAGGTCGGGCGAGCGCCATAGCTGGATGCCATCCATGTTGCCCGCCGTGCCGGTGAGGTAGTAGTTGCCATCGTGGCCGAGCATGATGAAGGTGTCACGGATCCACGGCACTGCGGCGCGCTGGCCCGGGACTTTGTCGAGCGGCACCCCGCGTGCCGAACCCATCCCGCGCTCATAGATGAACGCGGTGTCCGGCCTCAGCATCAGGCTGAAGGGAAACCGGTCGCCTTTTTCTGCGCCCGCAAACCCAATCGTCCAGGCGGGCTCTGCGGCGGCAATGGTCTCCACTTTGAAGGCCCCGGGGCGGCCGCGGAGGATCGCCCGCTCATCCTGGCCGGAGTAGGTCGCCCACAGGACGCCTCCCGCATCGCGGAAGAGCACGGTTTGTCCCGCGTTGGGAAAAGCCACGTAGAAATCCGAATAGCTGCCGTCGGGCTTGTCTGCGGCGGCCACGAGCACATCGTTCACTCCGTCGGCCAGGCCGGTCCGGCCAAGCCCGTTCCGAAATAGTTGGCCGGTGATAAACAGATGGTACTTGCCGCTGATGCGGGCCAGAAACGCCCCGTGGAGATTCCGGATTGCCTGTTCGGCTTGCTGGGGTTTGGGTCCGGCGATTCGGACCGGCACCCGCACCAGCGGCCCCGCCAGCCCGTCCAGCGGGTTGGGCTTCAGCCGGGCGATTTCGCCTGCTCCCATGACCCAGAAAAAAGTTCCGTCGGCATCGCAGAACAGCGAAGGGTCCTCCCCAAGCTCGGTGATGCGGGCCCGCTGAAATCCGCTCGTTCCCAGCTCGGTTGTGTCAAAGCGCAGCAGCTCGGTGCCCCCGCCCTCCCGTTCGAGGGCCAGCCAGAAGCGTCCGCCAAGAAAGTGCAGCTCCGGTGACCGCGCCCGGGTGTCCCCCAAATCGAGCGTTCGCAACCGGGCCCACTGCTTCATGTCAGCGGAACGCCAGATCGCCAGCTGGTTGGTGCCGGTCACGCGGTCGCCCTCTGTGGCTGAACCGGTCAGGTAAAACGCCTTGTCCGGCCCCACGGTGATGCTGGTGTCTGTCAGCCTTGCCTCAAACAGCGGCGGGAGAGGAACCGCATCCGGCACGGGGGCCAGTGCGGCGTATTCACGAATAACGCCGTGCTGCGCCCGGGAATCCGGCGCCAAAAAAACTCCCACCAGACAGGCATAGGCCATCAGCCGTGCCCCCAGGGATCGGGCGGGTGGAAAGGTTCCGGGCGCGTTCATGGCCTGCCACAATGGGGTTTACTTTAAGGAGCCGGTCAGCTCCGCCAGCAGCTTGAAAAAAGCCTGCTTCCGGGGCGAGTTGATGGACCAATCCACCGGCACGCTTTGGTAGCCGACGTGCAGCGGATCGTTTTTCTGCCGGAAGTCGAAGTAGCCCCAGCTGGCATACTCCCCCACCGCTGCCAGGAAATTGTTCTCCGCCTTTTCAAAATCGAAATGGTCGTCCTCGTTGAAAAGGATCGGCTTGCTCGTGTAGCCCGGCACCTTGCGGGTGCTTCGCACCATCTCCGCCAACCGGCCGGGCTCCTTCACCCCGTTGCCATGGATCAGGAGGAAATCGGCGGCGCGCACCACCTTTTCGCCCGGGATGGTTCCGCCTCCGTAGGAGGTGCTCACCAGCAGGCGTCGCCCATCCCGGGTGGTTTCCTTCACCCGTTGGATCAGCTCATGAACCCTCGCCGGCTTGAGGATTTCATGATCGTAGGAGACGTTGCACTCGTTGTTGACCTCGATGATGACGTTGCGCCACTGGTTATCGAGCACCCAGCGGGTGGCGTTGTCCACCGCCCGCACCACGGCGGCCTCGTTGGTGAGATGCTGGTCCTGGCCGAAATAGAAGTAGCCCAGAATCACCACCATTCCCTGCTGGTCAGCCGCATTGATGATGCGCGCGAGGCGGGCCATGAACGGGGCCCGGAGCGAGCCATCCGGGGCGATGGCAGAGTTGATCCAGGGCTGCGCGCGGGAGTACCCCTCGGGCGATCCCCCCTGCAGGTTGATGGTGAAGGCCAGCAGCCCATGCGCCCGCCAGCTGGGCATGGCGGCAATGAATTCATCCGTGTTGCGTTCGGCATCCCAGCGGCCAGTGTCGGGGTAGGCCCACTTCTTCACGGTTTCCGGGTTCAGATCGTCAAAGATCCCCTGCACCATGCGGGAGTTCAGCAGCAGCCCCTCGATGGCTTTGCCCTCGTGGCGGCGACCCTCGTAGGTGAGCTTGCCATTGATCAGGAATCGCTCTCCGTCGATGCTGACGGTCGTGGCCCGGCGAGCTGTCCGGTTTTCCGCCCCTGGCTCTGCCGCCTGGCAGCCGAGGGTCAAAAGGGAAAACCAGAGGAATAGGATGGTTTTTTTCATGGTCAAAAAATGTGGACGTTCCATCACCGGAGTTCGATCGTTGCGGTGCCGGTGACGTCGGCCTCCAGGTGCCACCTGTCGCCCGCCCGCGTCGCGCGGGTGGCTTTGCCGTTCAGGAACACGCTGCCCCCTTTCCCGCTGGCCGGCAATTCCACCTTCCCGCTGACTCCGTCCGGCAGGGTTATCGCCAGCCGGAAAAGCGGGCTGTTTTCCCAGCGCAGTGCGATCGGCCCGCGCGGGGTGGGGATCTTGCCTTCCGCAAATTTCAAGGGCCCGGGATGGGGCCGGATGACTGCCCGGCTCCAGCCGGGAGCCAGCGGCTTCACCCCCAGGACATACCGGGACAGCAGGTTGGCGGGGGCGGCTCCCCAGGCGTGGTTCCAATCCTGGTTTGGCTTGTAACGCTGGTCCCAGGCTTCCCAGGTGATCGTCGTGCCGCTCTCCACCATGTGTTTCCAGCTTCGGTCGGTGGGGGCGGTCATGAGCGCCAGTGCCTTGGTATCATTGCCCTGCTCAAAATGGGCTTCCAGCAGGTACTGGGCGGCGTACACGGAACAGGACATCTCCCGCTGCGTGACCCAGCCCAGCACGCTCGCCCGGTGCTCCGGCGGCACCAGGCCAAACGCCAGCGGAAAGAGGTTCGCGTGCTGGGAAGCATGTTCCGTCCCCTCTCCGTCGCGGTAGACGCCCCGCGCCGGATCAAAGAGCGTCGCCTGGAATGCCCTGCGCGTGGTTTGTTCACGCGCCCGGTAGTCGGCGGCCTCCGTCTCCTTTCCCAGCGCCGTGGCCAGCTCAGCCATCAGCGCCAGGGCGCGCAGGTGAAATGCGTTCACCACCGTGTTGACCGGCTTGAACACGTAGCCATCCCGCTCCGTCACCGGCCAGTCCACAATGTCGTCGCGTTTGGTCTGGGCTTCGTTGCTGACCAGCAGGCCGTCGGCGCGGGCGCGCTTGAGAAGCAGCTTGGTTTTCAGGGCCTCGTACCGGGCTCCGAGCCAGGCGGCATCGCCGGTCTGCATCCAGTCGGCCTGCGCTACAAAGATCATGTGCGCCGCCCATTCCGTCGGCCAGGTCGGCCTTTTCATCAGCCAGTCAAAGGTGTCGCGGGCCATCTGCGGGTCCGGATCGCACGCGTAGTGGCTTAGCTGGTTGAGGTACGCATCGGCCTCGTAGGGGATGCGCTCCCGGTCGCCGTCCACGTAAACTCCGGCAAAGGTGGTGGCCTTGATGGAGTACCGGCACAGCTCCCAGATGCGGTTCAGCAGTTCGTCCGAGCACCGGAAGTTGGCCGCCTGATCATCCCAGGTGCTGGCAAAGGCGGACTGCCGCCGCAGGTGCTCCAGGCGCAGCTCCCCCGGCCAGCCCTCAATTTCCACCCAGCGGAACGGCAGCACCACGCCCAACTCGGCCGGCGTCAGCACCGCTGCCGGCTGCGCCGTGTTGCGCTTGTCGGCCGGAGGCGCGGCCACCACCGTCGCCGCCCCTGTCAGGGTCAGGCTGCTTTGCGCATACCGGACGGTGCCGGGCGGTTTGCGGTTGATCCTCCCGGCCACCATCGCTTCCCCGAAGTGGACGGTGATTTTTCCGCTGCCCTCGGGCGGCGGGGCAAGCCGCAGGTTCCCGAACGCCACCCGGCCGAAATCGACCAGAAAGGTGTTCGACGCTACGCGTGAAATGGCGGCGGGCGCCTCCGGCACCAGCCGCACCGGTGCGCCGACCACTGCGGGCGCCAGACCAAAGACCAGTCCGGCGAGGAGGATCAGCCGTGGGTTTGGAGTTGCCATATCATTTCGAGGCAGTGGCGGCCATAGCCTCAGCAATGGTTTTGATGCCGGTGGGCTGATAGGCGTCAAAAGGACCATCAGCGCTGGTTTTGGGCCAGGTGGCCGGATCCGCATACTGGCCATCATCCTTGTATTCCTTCTGCAACCGGGCGATTTCATCTTTCAGCTCGGCGAACTTGGCCGCCACTTCGGGTTTCTTGGCCTCCGCCTCCGCATAGAGCAGGTTATGCTGCTCGGTCGGATCCTTGGTGAGGTCAAACATCTCATACGCATCCTTCTTCCAGTAGTAAATGAGCTTGTGCGTGGCCGTCCGCACCCCCAGGTGGGCGGCGGTATTGTGGTGTCCGGGATCGTGGTAGTAGCGGTAGTAGAAGCTCGTGCGCCAGTTGGCGGGCGACTCTCCCCGCAGCAGCGGCGCGAGCGAGCGGCCCTGCATTGACTCCGGAATGCCCAGGCCGGCCAGGTCCAGGAAAGTGGGCGCCAGGTCGATGTTGCTGACGAACTGCTCCGGCACGCTGCCCGCCTTGATTCCCGGGCCGCGCACGATCAGCGGCACCTGCAAGCCGGGCTCATACATGAAGCGTTTGTCGTATAGCCCCAGGTCGCCGAGGTACCAGCCGTTGTCGGCGCAGTAGATCACAATGGTGTTCTTGGCCAGCCCGGCCTGCTCCAGGTAGTCCAGCACTTTGCCCACCCCGTCATCCACGCCCTGCACGCAGGCCAGGTAGTCGCGCATGTAGCGCTGGTACTTCCACTGCGTCAGCTCCTTGCCCGTAAGGGTTTTGCCGTCCACGGTGAGTTCCATGGGCTTGGCGTTCAGCCACTGGTTGCGCACGGGGCCTTTGAGCTCGGCGGGCGGTTCCAGCTTCAGGTCGCGCCGGGTGAGGTCCCGGGCCACCGTCTGCTCATTGAACGGCAGCGCGCTCGGGCGCGTCGCATAGTCGTCCCACAGGGTGGCGGGCTCGGGGATGACCTTGTTCTTGAAGATCGCCTTGTTGCGCTCGTCCGGCTCCCAGGCGCGGTGCGGGGCTTTCTGGTGCAGCATGAGGAAGAACGGCTTGTCCTGCGGCCGGGTTTTCAGGAATTCGATGCCGAGTCCGGTCGTGATCTCGGTGCAGTGCCCCTCAATCGTCAGCTTGCGGCCGGCGACCAGGAAGACCGGGTCCACATACGCCCCCTGCCCTGGCAGCACTATCCACCGGTCGAACCCCGTGGGATCTGACCCGAGGTGCCACTTGCCGATCATGCCCGTGTGATACCCGCCGGCCTGCAGGCGTTTGGCCACGTTGTCGCGCGCGCCGTCGAACCGGTTGAACACCGGCACGCCGTTGAGGTGCGAATACTGCCCCGTCAGCAGCGAGGCGCGGCTGGGCGTGCAGATGGAGTTGGCGACAAAGGAGTTTTTAAACCGCACCCCCTCCTTCGCGATCCGGTCGATGTTCGGGGTCGTGTTCACCTTCGACCCATAGGCCGAGATCGCGTGCTGGGCGTGGTCGTCCGAGTAGACGAACAGGATGTTGGGCCTCGTCTCGGCGCCGGTGGCCAGCGGCTGCAGTGCGCAGGCGGCAACCAGCGCCACCAGCAGCGCGAGGGGTTTCAAGCGGGGGTGGTTTGGCCTGCTGAATGTGTGGTCTTGTCTCATAATCACCTTTTGAATCCAGCCTCCGTGCCGGATCGTTTGATACTGGTTTCGTTGATCGTGCCCGGCTTCCAGTCGCGCGCCATCTGCACGTCGGCGGCGACCTCTCCGGTCTGCCTGGGAATGTCCACCACCCCGGCCCGGTTGTAGAGCACGGGTTGGACATATTGGCGGGTGTAGGTCCCGGCATAATTCTGCCAGTGGGCCAGGGCCTCCTCCAGGTGGCGCACGGCCGCTGTCTGCTGTTCGGCGTCGCTGGTCCGGTCAAAGAGTGCGAGCGCGCAGGCGCCCCGTATTTTTGCCGCGTAGTAAAGCCCCAGGTGCGACATGGCCTCGATGTCGCCCAGCGTGGCGCCATATTCGCTGGCGCTGGCAGCCGGGGTGACGGCGGCCCGCCGCAGCTTCGGCACGGCCTGCAGCGCCCTCGTGGCGGCAATTTCCAGCGGGGTCACGCCGCTGAGCTTCTGCTTCGCCAGCAAACCGCTGCGCCATTCCATGATGTTGAGCACGCCGGCCCCCGGCATGGTGCCGCCCTCGATAAAGTTGCGCACCGTGTAGAAGCCGCCCTTCCTCCGGCAGGCCTCCGGAAACCACTTGATGTCGATGTCGCCCCAGAAAAACCGGGTGATGAGGGGGAAGGTCTTCGATGCATCCGCCCACGCTGCGGTGAGCGCCGCCGCTCGCCGGATTTCTGCCGCTGCGAACTTTTCCGGCCCGACCGCTCCGCCCGCCAGTGAAATCGAGAGCGCTGAACCGGCCAGCCCCTGGGTGGCCAGCAGGATCATGCCCGCCAGGAGGGCGTAGGCTGCTGCCCGTGCGTGCTGCGCGTTTCTCAGGGTGTGTTTGGGAACATCTGTTAACAAATCCAGGGTCAGGGCTTGGAGACAGGCAAATGTCCTCCGCAAGTGCTGCGTAAGTATCAGCACCAGAGTATTTTTGCCGTCAATATCACTTCCCGGAATCATGGCTTTCCCGGCTTTTGTTGCCATCCGCGCGTCGTATCCCAACACCGCTGCTGAGCGTCCTGTGCACTAGTTGACAGCGGAACCCCGACAGCTTAAGTCAAAATCCTGGCGCCGACAACCCCGGCGTTGCCCCCGGAACAGATTTTCTCCCCGGGAAGATCAATAATTGGCATGTTTCAGTCAGGTTCTGCTATTCCTAATCCCTGGCCGACCTGGTAGCATGGCCCTCAATCATGATGAAACCTGAGTTGGAACCAACCCCTCATCTCCCATGAAATCCCCCTCC
>CAIYYI010000669.1 GCA_903930345.1 uncultured Verrucomicrobiota bacterium | reverse complement strand
GCCGACGGCATGATGGCCAACTGGGGAGCCCACCTGAACGACATCGCCTTGTGGGGTGCTGATCTCGACCACACCGGGCCGGTGAGCATCGAGGGCACAGGCAAATTCCCGCCGAAAGGCAATCTTTGGGACATCATCTCAGATTTCAATGTGACCTTCACCTATGCCAACGGCGTGACGCTGCAGTGCCGGACGCAAAGCCCGGCCATCCGCTGGGAGGGCACCGACGGCTGGATCCAGGTGAAATACCCGAACGAAATCGAATCGGAACCGGAGTCCAACCTGAGCTGGAAACCCGGCCCGAACGACATTAGCCTCACCTATAAGACTAGCGAGAAACGGGATTTCCTCGACGCGGTAAAGTCGCGCGGGCCGACGCTCTACGACGCCGAGGCCGGCCATCGCAACAACTCGCTGGCCCACCTGAGCCTCATCGCTATCGCGCTGGGACGGAAGCTGCGGTGGGATCCGGCCACGGAGCGCTTTGTCGGCGACGAGGAGGCCAACGTCCGGCTCAAACCCATCGCCTGGCATGCGCCGTGGGACAAGCTCCAGCAGGGCAGCTGAGGCGCAGCCATGTTGCGCCAGACAGCCAGAGTACCTTGCATTGCACCGCAACTTGAAGGACCGTAAACGAAAGCAAAGCCGATGAAAATTGAATCGCTGGACATTTTCCCGCTGGAGTACCCAACCCAGCGATACTTCAAGTTCTTCACCACGCCCCTGGGCGCCTCGGGCCGTCCGTCGGTGGTGATCAAGATCACCACTGACGATGGCAGAGTTGGATGGGGTCAGGGAGTGCCCATCTCGACTTGGAGCGAAGAAACACTTGAGACCTCGATCCTCGTGCTGCGCCGGTACTACGCGCCCGTGCTCAAGGGCCGCGATCCGCTGGACATTGCCGGAGCGCACGCAGCCATGGATAAGGCCATCCGGCCTGGCTTCACCACGGGCATGCCCCTGACGCGCGCTGCGGTGGACATGGCATTGCATGATCTGATGGGCCGCACCGCTGGCAAGTCTCTGGCCGAGCTTTGGGGAAAGCAAAGACGAGGCTCGCTGGAACTCAGCTGGACGGTCAACGCCACCTCGCTCGACGGCGTGCAGGCGTCCATTGCGGAGGGCCGGAACCTCGGCTATCGCCACTTCAACGTCAAGGTTGCTCCCGACCCCGCGTATGACCTCCAAGTGGTGCGCATGGTTCGCGACGCGGCGCCAGACGGGTTTCTCTGGACAGACGCGAACACCGGATACGACCTCGCCACGGCGCTGGCCATCGCGCCGAAGCTGGCGGATCTTGGCGTGAGGGTGCTTGAGTCCCCGCTGCCGCCGCGATGCTTCCGCGGGTACCAGGAGCTGAAGAGGCAGGGGGCCGTCCCCGTTTACATGGATGAAGGTGTCATCAGCCCGTTGGAGTTGGAAGAGTTCATTCACCTGGGCATGCTCGACGGCATGGCCATGAAGCCGGCCCGGTGCGGCGGGCTCACCTCCAACAAGCGCCAGATTGAGCTTTGCAGCGAACACGGGCTTAAATGGGTGGGCAGCGGCCTGTGTGATCCAGATCTGTCGCTGGCGGCGGCGCTCGCGCTCTATGACGCCTACGGCCTGGACACCGCCGCCGCCCTCAACGGACCGCAGTTCCTCGCCGCGTCGGTATTGAAGAAACCCATTCGTGTCGCCAACGGCGTGGCAGAAGTACCTTCCGGTCCGGGGCTGGCGGTTGAAGTTGACGAGGATCAGCTCAAGGAACTGGCCGCCCGCACCATCCGGGACTGGAACCTATCGGAACCGATTGCCGGGCGATGAAGCCTATACCGCCAACATGTCCCCGTGAAACCGACTCCATCGCGGGCGCGCCAACGGCGGAATGAAGGCCTGTTTCCCCCGCTGAAATCCTGCTTTGCACCAAGATGTTGCTCCAGCTGCGATCCCGGCCATGGCCCGGTCTTGACAGCAACAAATGACCCGCCAGAATGATCCGTATGCACACTATCCTGGCACAGTGCGTTCCCCAGCATCGCTCCGGCATCCCTGGCGGGTTCGCCTGGCTGATCGCGCTCCTGCTGATCTCTGGCGGGCAATGGACTGCCGCTGCCGCTCAAGTGGTGGTTCCCGCCTGGGCTTTTGACCGGGGCAATCTGCGCACCTTCACCCGCGAGTATGCCGATGCCGAACCGATGGTGGCGTACGGCGGGCGCTCGCCCGTGTTTGCGGAGTATGACTTTGAGCTGCCCGCCGCCGGGCAATACACGCTGTCGGTCAACTTCACGGCGGGACAGGCTCGGCCTGTGGATGTGCTGCTGGATGGCAAGCCGGCGGGGCAGGCCTGCCTCAAGGCCACCGGCTCCTGGAACACCAGCCGCGCCCAATGGGAGAAGGCCCTGGAGCTGGAGCTTTCCGCCGGCAAACACACCCTCCGGCTCCAGCGCAGTCTGGATTTTCCGCACGTGGTCAGCCTCCGGTGGGAGTCGCCCGCCATCCCGGTCGGGTTCGCGTTCAAACGTCCGCAGGCCCGGCGGCTCAATGATTCGCCTCCGCAGTCCGCCGCTGCGGCCAGTGTACCCACGGTGACGGTGGCCTCCCTGCGGCTGGCGCTGCAGGATCTGGCGGAGACCCACGGGGCACGCTACCCCAAGGGCGTGGAATACCTGGCGCGGCTTGATGCGCTTGAGGCGCAGCTCAAACAGCCCGCGACCGCCGCCGGGGCGCAATCCAATCTGTTGGCCCTCCAGCGCGAGGCGCTGCTGGCCAACCCACTGCTGGATGGCGACCGGCTGTTCCTGATCAAGCGCAGCTTCACGAACGCCGCCTCCGCCCGCAAGGCGCTGGGGAACGCGCTGGGGGTCGGCTCGCTCAATGCCCACACCAGCGACACCATCCCCCGCCAGGGCGTGTGGAATGACGAGCTGGTGACCCTGGACCAGTTGCGCGGCCAGCCCCGCTTCACCACGCTTTACCGGCCGGATAACCGCGAGACGCTGATTGATCCGGTGCCGCACTTTGACGCGCAGCGACTGATGTTCGCCAAGCGGGGAGCCAGCCAGAAAAACTGGCGCGTGTTCGAGCTGGGGGCCGATGGCCAGGGGCTGCGCCAGGTGACGCCGGACGATGGCGAGGACGTGGGCCACTTCGACCCCTGCTACCTGCCGGACGGACGCATCATCTTTGCCTCGACGGCGGTTTACCAGGGGTTGCCGTGCGAATTCGGCGGCCGCGAGATGGTCTGCCTTTACCTGCTGAACCCGGCGGACGGGAGCATCCGCCAGCTCACGTTTGAGCAGGACAGCGACTGGTGCCCCACCCTGCTGCCCAACGGACGGGTGATGTATCAGCGCTGGGAGTACACGGACCAGTCGCACTCCAACTCCCGGATGCTGTTTCACATGAACCCGGACGGCACGGACCAGCGCGAATTCCGCGGCAGCGGCTCGTGGTTCCCCACCGCGTTCTTCTACGCCAAGGCGGTGCCGGGTCATCCGCACCAGGTCATCGGCGTGGCGGGCGGCCACCACGGCACGCCGCGCTCGGGCCGGCTGCTGATCTTCGACCCCAGCCAGGGCCGCCACGATGGCGAGGGGATCGTGCAGGAGATTCCGGGTTACGGCAAAAAGGTGGAGCCGATTGTGCGCGACCGCCTGGCGGACGGGGTCTGGCCGCAGTTCCTCATGCCGTTCCCGCTCAGCCCGAAGTACCACCTGGCGGCCGCCAAACTGACGCCGGATTCCCTGTGGGGTCTGTATTTGGTGGATGTGTTCGACAACCTGACCCTCATCCAGGAGGTGGAGGGGGCGGCCCTGCTCTGGCCGGGGGCGCTGCAATCGCAGCCGAAGCCGCCCGTCATCCCCGACCGCGTGAAGCTGGCGAGCAGCGAGGCCACGGTCTTCATCACCGATGTCTATAGCGGCCCCGGCCTCCAGGGTGTGCCGCGCGGCTCGGTGAAAAACCTGCGGGTCATTGAGTACTATTTTTCACGGCGCGGCTTCGGCGGCCTGTACGGCACGCTCGGCCTCGACGGCCCCTGGGATGTGAAACGCATCCTGGGGACGGTGCCTGTGGAGGCCGATGGCTCCCTGCATTTCACCATTCCCGCCAACACGCCCATTTCCCTGCAGCCGCTGGATGACCAGGGGCAGGCGCTGCAGCTCATGCGCAGTTGGCTGGTCGGCATGCCGGGGGAAACCGTCTCCTGCGCCGGGTGCCATGAATCCCAGGACGCCGTCTCCCTCAACAAGCCCTCCCTGGCCGCCCGCCGCGCACCCGTGCCGATTCAGCCGTGGCACGGCCCCGCCCGGGGCTTCGGCTTCGTGCGCGAGGTGCAGCCGGTGCTCGACAAGTATTGCGTGAGCTGCCACGACGGCGCGCAGCCGGACCGGCCCAGCTTCAAGGGGGATGAGTTGCTGAAGGACTGGTCCACCCAGCTCTCCGGCCATTGGCGGGGCGGCGGCAAGTTCACCCGGTCCTACTTTGAATTGCAGCGCTTCGTGCGCCGGCCCGGGATCGAGGGGGATCGGCGGATGTTCACCCCCCTGGATTACCATTTCAGCACCACGGAGCTGGGCCAGATCCTGCGCAAGGGCCATCACGGCGTGGAGCTGCCGGGGGAGGCCCGGGAGCGGCTCGCGACCTGGGTGGACCTGAACGCGCCTTTTTACGGCACCTGGGGGGAGATCCCGCAGTTCAGCCAGGAGCCCGCCGGAGCGCAGAGGCTGGCCACCGTGGGCAACCGGGCTGACGAACTGCGGCGCAAGTACGTCCCCATGGGGCCGCACCCAGATTACGAGGCGATCCCGCCCGCCCCCAAGCCGGACACCACCCCGGTGATCCCCAAGGAGCCGGTGCGGCCGGCCGAGGCTAACGTGGTCTGCGAGGGCTGGCCCTTCCCGGCCGCCACCGCCGTGGCGCGGCAGCAGGCCGCCGCGGTGGATGGCGCCACCACGCTGAACCTTGATCTCGGCTCGGGCATCACGCTGGAGCTGGTGCGCCTTCCCGGCGGACGGTTTTTGATGGGGTCCACCGATGGTCCGCTGGACGAGGCCCCGCGCGGCGTGGTGGAGGTGAAACCGTTCTGGATGGCCCGCTTTGAGACGGCGAACCGGCAGTTCAAACAGTTCCTGCCCGAGCATGAAAGCCGCACCGAGGACCGGCACGGCTACCAGTTCGGAGTGATGGCCTATGACCAGGATCAGCCCACCCAGCCGGCGGTGCGGGTTTCGTGGCGGGACGCCATGGCCTTTTGCCGCTGGCTCTCCCTGAAAACCGGCTTCCAGGTCTCCCTGCCCACCGAGGCCCAATGGGAATGGGCCTGCCGCGCGGGCAGCGACACCCCATTCTGGTTCGGCGACCGCACGGCCGACTATTCCACGTTTGCCAACCTGGGCGACCAAATGCTCCGGGAATTCGCCGCCGACACCTCGCTGGACAATTATTCCGCCGCCCGGCCGATGGTGAACCCGAACCGCTATGACGACTGGGTGCCGCGGGACGACCGTTTCAACGACAGCGGCTTCATCACCGTGCCCGTCGGCCAGTACAAACCCAACCCCTGGGGTCTGCATGACCTGCACGGCAACGCGTGGGAATGGACGCGCTCGGCCTTCCGGCCATATCCCTACCGGGAGGAAGATGGGCGCAACGGGGTGACCGGCAGCCGCAAAGAGCGGGTGGTGCGCGGGGGGTCCTGGTATGACCGGCCCCAGCGCTGCACGGCCAGCTACCGGCTGGCCTACCCCGAACACCAGAAGGTGTTCAACGTCGGCTTCCGGGTGGTTTGCGAGGATCCCGTCGGCCGGGTGGCCGGGAAATGAGCGAGCCGCTCAGAAGACGCGGGGCGAGGAGCACAAGGCGGAATTCACAGAGTCGGATTGGTTATAATCAGGATGGGGTGAAGAAAGTTTTGCACGGCTGTGAAGTGGGGCGTGATGTCTTCTGGAAGGCTGCATTCTTTGGCCATTGCAGCAAAGGGTTCTGACCAGGCTGGGGGCGGCACCGGCAGAACTGCAGGAACTGAATGCGTCCTGCGCCGCTTGAAAGTGTCGCGGATGGAAGCGGCAAGGCGTTGGTGGTCCAGCCCCCCTTTTGCGATCAAGAGGCACAGGTCGACCAGGTCTTTGACACGGGTGTTAATGCGGCCGATCCTTGGCAAGGTGTAGGCATGGAGTTTCTCAGCGAATTGTTCCTCAGATGATATGGCGGGAAAGGAGGTGCGGTGAATGCCCGCAAACGCAAGCCAGTCGCGACCCAGCAATTGCACAGAGGGTTCACGTAACACGTCGCCAGAGCTGACATCAAGGTGGAATTTGGCGAAGGTACGCTCAGACATTTGCGCCTCAACCGGATACCTGGCTCCTCCGTAGGGTGGTCCGTCAAGGTCGGCGGTGGCGGCGCCAATTTGATAGGTGAAGTGGTCGTGCAAATCCAACTCGGCTGCCGTTTGAAGCTGGCGTTGAATGGCCGAGGGAGACCAAGCGGTTTTGACACCGGGATTGAGCCAGACGCCCAAGTCAATGTCGCGAGTGGTGCGGGCCATGGGCAGGCGTAGTTCCATCGCGTAACCGCCCTTAAGGATCCACGGGGAGTTGTCCATGTGGAAAAGCCGGACAAGCAGTCGGTCGAAGGCCGCTTGGCGGCGCAAACGCTGCAAATCCTGGCCTTCCTTGCCCTGCAATTACAGCAGCCGGTCTTCCAAGGCTCGACGGAAGGCAACGGGTGTGGCGTATTGCTTCGGATTCATGGCGTGCGCAGGAGGTCGGTCAGGAAAGGGTGCAAGCCTGGAAGGGTTCTGGCCCGTTCAAGTTCCGTCAAGGTGACAAGTCCGCGGCGCGTGCCCTCCTCGAAGGCCTGGCGAATAATGTCGAAGGGGACACTTTGATCGGCAGAAAGGTCGAGCATGGTTCGGAGCGCGCGGGTGACCGCAAAGCCGCGGAGTTTGACAATGTCCTGCGCGGCGAGCCTAGCCCGGTGCAACTGCAACACGCCCGGGATGGGCCTGCTCCTGCGGAACCCGGGTGTCACGGTGAGGTGCAATTTCACTGGCATGATATCCGAGAGGCCATAGACGCTGAGCGCAGTTTGGTGGGAATACACGCCCTGCGGCACTTGCGCGCGGTTGTGAGCCCAGAGGTACCATCCCATCATCTCGCCATCCTCCGGGAAAGGAAAATGGGCCAGGCGATAAACACCCCGGTAATGGCGGAGCCAATGACCGGCGCGAACGTGATAGGGATGGGTATTGTCAGAATACCCGGCTTTAATCGCCTGCTGAGTCGTAAAGAAACCTTGCTGGGCTTCAGCTAGTTCGACCAGTTTGGCATAGCTGCGGTTTACGGACGGCACGCATGTATCCTCAATATGTTTGAGGAATTGTACAAGTGAAAACCGTTTCACCAAAAATAACCGTTGGCAACCGGCGGTCGGTGTGTTACAACCCCCGTCCGCTTTGTTTCAAAGCGGGTAGAAACCGAAAAAGTTATGTCACAGCACTCTAGTTTGCGCGCCGTCGGCAAGACCGGCGGAAAGCGTAATGTCATGAAGCGTTTTGAACGTGTTGAACTGCTCAAAAAGCGCGGCCAATGGAAAGAAGGCGATCGCGTCACCGGGCTCCGTAAGACGAAACCGGACGCCTGATCCGCTCTTTGCGACTATTTTAATCGGGTGCGGAATGGGCAGCGCCGAGGCGCCGTTCATTCCGCACTTGTTTTCTTTGCCGCCCCCCCCTTGTGCCTGTCCGACTGCAAAAATTTCTCGCTGACGCCGGTGTGGCTTCCCGCCGCGCCGGTGAGAAGCTGATTGTCGAGGGTCGGGTGACCGTCAATGGCCAGATCGTGCGCGTGCTCGGGTCCAAGGTGGATCCGGACCACGATCAGATAGTGGTTGATGGTCAAAAGGTTAAGACCCGCAAAAAGATTTATATCGCCCTCCACAAGCCGGCGGATTACATCTGTACCCGCAGCGATCCCGAGGAGCGGCGCACGGTGATGGAGCTGCTCCCCAAGGAGTGGGCCAACGTGTTCCCGGTCGGCCGGTTGGATCGCGACAGCGAAGGGTTGCTGTTCCTCACCAACGACGGCGATTTCTGCCTCCGCCTGACCCATCCCCGCTACGGCGTGCGCAAGACCTACCTGGCCGTCGTGGAGGGGCGCATGGAATCCGCCATGCTGGGCCGGTTGACCGCCGGGGTGCGCGACCGGGGGGAGTTGCTCAAGGCCGAATCGGTTCGCCTGATTGATTCAAACAACTCCCACAGCCAGGTGGAACTGGTCATGCGCGAGGGCAAAAACCGCGAGATCCGGCGGTTGTTCGAGGTTTTAGAGCTGCCCGTCGTCCGCCTGGTGCGGATGCGCATCGGCCCCATTCGTTTGGGTGAGTTGCCGGTGGGGCGATGGCGGGCGTTGACAGAATCCGAGATTAAATCTTTACTTCCCCCATTATGAAACAGCTATCGAGGGTGGTCCTGACGGTCGCCATGGCCATGGCCGGTTTCGGCGTGAGCGCCTGGGCGCAAAAAACGGGTGAGGTTACCAAGCCCCAAATCAATGTCCGGGGGCAGCCCACGATCAGCAGCGAGGTGGTCGGGAGCCTAAAGAAGGGCGATGCCGTCACCATTCTGGATTCCATCAAGCACACCAAGGTCAAGGCGGACGATTCCACCAACTGGTTCAAGATCGCCATGCCCGCCAACATTCGCGTGTGGCTGAATGGCATGTTTCTCAACACGAATGACTCCACCGTGCTGCCGCCCCGCCTGAACCTGCGCAGCGGACCCGGAGAGAATTTCAGCGTCGTGGGCCGCCTCGCCAAGGGCGACACCGTCAAGGTGCTGCGCGAAAAGGGCGAATGGCGCCAAATCGAGGCCCCCGCCACCGCTTATGCGTTCGTGGCGGCGGAACTCGTGGAAGTGAAGGAAGCCCCCGTCGCGCCTCCCACGCCCGTGATTCCGGTGATCACCGAGACCAACATGGTGGCCGCGCCGGTGGTGGAAACACCCGCCGCCCCGGTCACCCCTGTTGTTCCGGCCACCCCGACGACCAACGAGACCCGGATGGTGGTCGATTTGGAGCAGCATCTGCACACCAACACCAACGGCCCCATGGTCACCCGCCAGATCATTGAGGTGCTGCCGCCCGCCCGCCGCGTGGTTGCCCGCGAAGGCATCGTCAAGCCCACTTACAACATTCAGGCCCCCTCCGGCTTTGTGCTGGAGGAACCCGAAACCGAGCAGGTCATCAACTACCTGCATACCACGGATACCAATGTGGTGCTGCGCGGTTTCCGGTTCAAGCGTGTGTTCGTGACCGGCGAGGAGTCCATTGAGCGCCGGTGGCCCAACACCCCGCTGCTGCACATCGAAACCATTCTCGAAGCGCCGACCAATGCAACCCCCGCCGAACCCTCCAAGTAACCTCATTGACGGGCGCGCCATTGCCGCCCAATTGCACGCGGAAACCGCCCAGCGGGTGGCCGCCCTGCGCAGCCGGGGCGTGCAGCCCGGCCTGGTCTTCGTGCGGGTGGGGGAAGACCCCGCCTCCCGGGTTTATGTGGGCATGAAGGAGCGCATGTCCGCCAAGCTGGGCCTGAACTCCACCACCCGGGTGCTGCCGGAATCCACCTCAGAGACCGAACTGCTGGCCCTCATCGCGCAGCTCAACAGCGATCCCGCCGTGCACGGCATCCTGGTGCAGGCCCCTCTGCCCAAACATATGCGGCAGGAGGTCGTTTACGCCTCCGTGCTGCCGCAGAAGGATGTGGATGGCTTCCACCCCCTCAACGTCGGCAAGCTGCTCTTGGGAGACCGCACCGGTTTCCGCTCCTGCACCCCCGCTGGCGTGCAGGAACTCCTGATCCGCTCCCAGGTGTGCACCGAAGGGGCCGAGGTTGTCATTCTTGGCCGCGGCGAAATCGTCGGCAAGCCGATGGCCGCGATCCTCTGCCAGAAAGACCGCCACGCCAACTCCACCGTCACCATCTGCCACTCCCGCACGCGGGACATCGCGGCGCATTGCCGCCGGGCGGATATCCTGATCGCGGCCATGGGGGTGCCGGAATTTGTGCGCGGCAACATGGTCAAGCCCGGCGCGGTGGTGATTGATGTCGGCGTCAACCGTGTGGCGGATCCCGCCGCCCCCGAGGGCAGCCGGCTGGTGGGCGATGTGGCCTTTGCCGAGGTGCAGCCCGTGGCCGGAAAAATCACCCCCAACCCCGGCGGGGTGGGCCCCATGACCATCGCCGTGCTCATGCAAAACACCGTGCGGGCGGCTGAAATGGCCGTCAGTTGACTTTTTTTCAGCCTCTCACTAACCATGAATCCTTCGCGCATCCTGCCCGACCTGCAATGCTCCCTCCTCTGCGAAGAGGTGCGGCGCGAGGCCAACGGCAATTTCTTTATCCTCGGCATCATTGATTACATCGTGGTGCCGCAACTGCCAATCGTGGCGCACAAGCTCTTCGTCTTCAACCGCTGGACGGCCGGCCTGGGCCAGTTCACGGAGTGCGTCCGCCTCCTGGGTCCGGATCAGGCGCTGATCCGCAAGACCGAGGTCAAATTCGGCCTGCGCGATCCCCGGGAAAACGGCACCACCGTGTCGGTCTTCGGTCAGCTTGAGTTCAAGACCCCCGGCACCTATTACGTGGAGGTCCTCGTGGACGAGGTGATGAAGCTGCGCTACGCCGTCAACGTGGCGATCGTCCCGCCGCAAACCCAGCAACCGGGCGCCCCGTCGGAGGCTCCGGGAGCCTAAAGCCCCGCCCCGCTGTGACAACGGACGAATCCCACCCGGATCCCAGTCCCGCGTCGAAGCCGGAACCTGCTGTCTCGCCCGCTCCGGCCGCCGGAGCGGTGTCGCCCATCGTCCCGCCGGAGGAGGCGGACGAATCGCTCCTCTGGCAACCCTTCACCCTCCGCAGCGTGGCCGCCTTTGCCCGCGCGCCGCTGGGCCGCCTTTGGCTGGTGCAATGGGTGGCGGGCTGTTTCTGCGCCGCCCTCATCGCCTGGTTTTTTCACACCACCTGGTTTCCGCGCCTGGGCGAGGCCGCCGACAAACTGCCCGCCCACGGGGAGATCGTCGCGGGACGCCTGAATTGGCCTTACGACCCGCGCACCCTCGTGCAGGGGCGGTTCCTCTCCCTCACGGTCAATCCGGGAACGGAGGATTTGCCCGACGCCTCGGATGTGGAAGTGGTGTTCAGCACCGGGGAGTTGCGTTTCCGCTCGTTTTTTGGCTGGGTGAGCCTGCCGTATCCCAAGGCGCTGAATGTGGGGCTGAACCGGGCGGACGTGGTGCCCTGGTGGGGGGCCTGGCGGCCCGTGATTTTGAGCGGCATCTTTCTGGCCGCGCTGGTGGGCCTATGGGGAAGCTGGCTGGTTCTGTCCCTCCCGTATTCCGGCCTGGCCTGGGGGCTGGCCG
>CAIYYI010000668.1 GCA_903930345.1 uncultured Verrucomicrobiota bacterium | reverse complement strand
TCTGGGCTTTGGCTGGATTGGATGGCCCAGGGCACGCGCGTCTCGGGGAATCTCTTCCACGACAACGCGGCCGAGGATTTGTTCATGGAAGTGAACCACGGGCCGTACCTGGTGGACAACAACGTGTTCCTCTCCAACGTCAACCTGCTGGACATGTCGGAGGGCGGGGCCTTCGCGCACAACCTGTTCAACGGGCAGATCATCAGCCGGCCGGAACCCAACCGGTCCACGCCCTATCACCCGGCGCACGCCACGGTGGTCGCCGGCCTGGCCACCACCAAAGGCGGCGACAACCGTTTCCACAACAACCTTTTCATCGGCAAAGGCGGGGCGGCGGGCGCCCGCAAGCCCGCCGGAAAAAGCAACCAGGCCGCGAGCGGATACGGCCTCTCGGTTTATGACGAGCGGGAGCTGCCGCTGCAAACGGGCGGCAACCTTTACTACCACGGATCAAAACCCCATGCGAAGGAGACGCAGCCTACGGAAGCCGAGGCCAACCCCAGGATCAAGCTCCTGGAGGAAGGCGGCCGGTTTTACCTGCAAGTGACGTGCGGGCCCGAACTGAAACAGGCCGGCACCGGGCGCGTCACCACCGCCCTGCTGGGCAAAACAGCGATTCCCCAACTGCCTTACGAGAATCCCGACGGATCGCCCCTGACCGTGGACCGCGATTACTTCGGCCAGCCCCGCGCCCAGGCAAAACCCACGCCAGGACCCTTCGAGAATCCGGGTGCGGGAGAGCTGAGATTGAAGGTCTGGTAGCGCCCCGCTGAAAACGGCGGATGAAGTCACGGCTGCCAACATGAAAGTCTCCCTGATTGTCCCGGCCTTCAACGAGGCCAAATTATTGCCCGCCACCCTGCGGTGCCTGCAATCTGCGGCGGCTGCCCTGCATGACCGGGGCTGGCAAACGGAACTCATTGTCTGCAACAACAACTCCACCGATGACACCGCTGCCGTGGCAGCCGCAGCCGGTGCCCGGGTGGTTTTCGAACCCATCAACCAGATTGCCCGGGCCCGCAATTGCGGCGCGGCGGCCGCCACGGGCGACTGGCTGGTGTTTGTGGACGCGGACTCCAGCCCCACCGCCGGGCTGTTCGGGGAAATGGCCGACACCATTGTCACTGGCCGTTGCGTGGGGGGGGGCAGCACCATTATCTTTGACCGCCATTACCATTTGGCGGCAGTGGCCAACCGGTTATGGAACTGGTTCAGCCAGCGGCTGAGGTATGCCGCCGGGTCGTTTGTTTTTGTGGAGGCAAAAGCCTTCCGCGAAGTGGGGGGCTTCAGCCTCAAGCTGTATGCCTCCGAGGAGATTGATTTCAGCCAGCGCCTCAAACGCCTGGGCCGAAAAACCAAGCGCCAGGTGTGCATCCTGCACCGCCACCCGATGATCACCTCCTCCCGCAAGATGGAACTCTACTCCCCGTGGGAGCACTTCAAGTTCATCGCCCGTGCCATCCTCGGGGGCGGGCGCTCCCTGCGGCGGCCGGAGCAGTGCTCGCTCTGGTACGATGGCCGCCGGTAGCCCCC
>CAIYYI010000667.1 GCA_903930345.1 uncultured Verrucomicrobiota bacterium | reverse complement strand
ATTTTGAACAGGAGGCCGCAGAGGCCACAGAGAATTTTTTCTCCGTTCTCTCCGGATTTCTCCTGTTCAAATTGATTCTTTATTCTACCACAAAGAACGCAAAGAACACAAAGATCAATTGCTCAGTTTCAGATTGTTTTATCTTTGCGATCTCTGCGATCTTTGCGGTTAATTTTGGAATCAATTTGAAGTGTGATTGGAACTAGAGGGGGACCGGGGCGCCGGGGTCCTCGGCGTGATGGTGGCGGACATCGCGGCCGTCGGCCACGAAAATGGCATTCTCGGCGATGTTGGTGGCGTGGTCGCCGATGCGTTCCAAATGGCGGGCGATCAAGATCAGGTCAAGCGCCCGGGGCACGCAGGCCGGGGTCGAGGCCATGAACTCGCTCATCTTGTCGGTCATTTCCTGGCACAAATCATCCAGTTCGTCATCGCGAGAGAAGATGGCAAAGGCTTTTTCGGTGTCGCGATTGACGTAGGCATGCAGGCTGTCCTTGACCATGCCGGTGGCGATGGCGGACATGCGGGGAACAATCACAAACGGCGTCAACTCGGGCTGTTGCAGCAGGTGCTCGGTTTTCTCCCCGATGTTGACCGCCAGGTCGGCCAGGCGTTCCAGTTCCGAGCAGGTTTTGGCGGCGCCAAGAATGAACCGCAGGTCGGCGGCGGCCGGCTGGTGCAGGGCGATGAGGGTGAAACAGGTTTCGTCAATGGCCAGTTGCATGCCGTTGACTTCCGACTCATGCCCGGGAATACTCTTGAGGTGGACCGGGTCTCGGCTGACCAGGGCCTTGATGGCGTCGTGGATCATGGTCTCCGCGACCGCGCACATCCGGACCAGGTGGGACTTCAGCTGGAAAAGCTGTTCATCAAAATGACGTTCCATAAGCGGACCTCGTTTCTGCGTTTACCATAGCATTGTGAAGCGTGATACGTGAGGCGTTCAATCGTACGATTTCTGTAGCAAAGGGCTTGCAGCCCGCCAGATCGAAAACGTGGCCGATCGAAGAGCGCGATGCAATCGCTTTGCTACATTAGCCATAGCGGCCACTGATATAATCCTGGGTGCGGAGATCCTTGGGACTGGTGAACAGGGCGGCGGTGGGGCCGAACTCGACCATGTCCCCCAGCAACATATAGCCGGAGCGGTCGGAGATGCGGGCGGCCTGCTGCATGTTGTGGGTGACGATGGCGATGGTGTATGCTTTTTTCAGTTCCAGCATCAGTTCCTCGATCTTGGCCGTGGAAATGGGGTCGAGGGCGGAACACGGTTCGTCCATGAGGATGACTTCGGGCTCAATGGCGATCAGGCGGGCGACGCACAGGCGCTGCTGCTGGTCGAGGGGCAGTTCGAGGGCGGACCGGTGGAGCTTGTCCTGGACCTGATCCCACAGCCAGGCGGCGCGCAGGCTGTGCTCGATGCGGTCATGGAAGGCGTCGTCCTGCTTGCGACCGGCCACGCGCAGGCCGAAGGCGACATTGTCCCACACCGACAGCGGGAACGGATTGGGGCGCTGGAAGACCATGCCCACGCGTTTGCGGAGTTCGCAGACATCGGTGTCGGGGGCGTAAATGTTGTGGCCGTCGAGGGTCACGGTGCCGGTGACGCGAACGCCGGGGATGAGGTCATTCATCCGGTTGAGCGCGCGCAACAAGGTCGATTTGCCGCAGCCGGAGGGGCCGATGAGGGCGGTGATCTGGCGGCTGGCGACCGGCATGGTGACCTGCTTGAGCGCGTGGAAGGCGCCGTAGTGCAGGTTCAAGCCGAGAATGTCAATTTTGCGTTCCATGGCAGGCATGTGCTCTCTCATTCACGATTTCACGTTTCACGCATCACGTTTCACGTTTCACGTTTTACCCGAAGCGGCCGGTGACGTAGTCGTTGGTGCGGGAATCGCGGGGGACGGTGAACAACTGGCGGGTGTTGCCGTATTCGACCAGTTCCCCCATCAGGAAGAACGCGGTGTCATCGGCGACGCGGGCCGCCTGCTTGGTGTTATTGGTGACCAGGATGATGGTGTAGCGGGCCTTGAGCGCGGTGAGGGCGTCCTCAATGCGGGCGGTGGAGATGGGGTCCAGGCCGGAACAAGGCTCGTCCAGGAGGATGAGCTCGGGTTCCATGGCCAGGGTGCGGGCCAGGCAGAGCCGCTGCTGCTGGCCGCCGGAGAGGCGCATGCCGGAGGTGTGCAGGCGGTCCTTGACCTCATCCCAGAGGAAGGCGGCGGTGAGGGTGTGTTCAACCATGGCGTCAAGCCGGGCGCGGTCGCGGATGCCGGTCAGGCGCGGGCCATAGACCACGTTGTCATAGATGCTCATGGGCAGGGGAATGGGCAGGGCGAAGACCATGCCGACGCGCTTGCGCAGGGCCACGGCGTTCATATTCGGATGATAGATATCTTCGCCATTCAACAGCACCTGTCCTTCGGTGCGGAAGTCGGGCAGTAGATCGTTGAGCCGGTTGAGGGTGCGCAGGAAGGTGGTCTTGCCCGAGCCGGCCGGCCCGATGATGCCGATGACGCGGTTGGCGGGGATGTCCAGGGACACCCCGCGCAAGGGCTGTACCTGGCCGATAAACACGCTCAGGTTGCGCACGGAAAGGATGGGGAGGGTGGGCATGGGGGGAAGTAGTGGTTTAGGCTGTAGGCTGTTAGGCTGTTAGGTGGTTAGGTGGTTAGGTGGTTAGGTGGTTAGGTGGTTAGGTGGTTAGGTGGTTAGGTGGTTAGGTGGTTAGGTGGTTGGGTGGTTGGGTGGTTGGGTGGTTGGGGGGGT
>CAIYYI010000666.1 GCA_903930345.1 uncultured Verrucomicrobiota bacterium | reverse complement strand
GTATCCCATAGCCCGTTCGCTGCTCAGTTACACCCTCGGCGAGCCCAGCGGTGAGTTGGCGACGTACATCAATTGGACGCTGTCGGATGCCGGCCAAAAAGTGGTGGAGCACTGCGGTTATGTGCCCCTGCCCCCAGAAGCGCGCACCAAGTAAACGGATGCCCCCGTTGTTTCCCGAAAGCCTCAACCTCGATTGAAACGAATGATCGCGCCTGATACCCAGAACCCGGTGAAGTTTGACATGGCTGTCCGCCGGGCCGTGCGGCCTGCCTGGGCCGTTTACGGTGAGAAGGCCCTGACGGTCCTCATCTACCTCTGTGGCATCAGCGCGATCGTTTTTGTCCTCAGCATCTTTTTCTTTGTTTTCAAGGAAGCCTTTCCGATTCTGGCCAGCAAACACTTCAGTATCACCCAGTTCCTCTTCAGCGAGCAGTGGTATCCCACCTCTGAGCTGAACAAGCGGTACGGGGTGCTGGCCATGCTGGCCGGCACATTCAGCGTCACCATCCTGGCGATGGTTATCGCCGTGCCGTTCGGACTGGGGGCGGCCATCTACATCTCCGAGTTCTGCACCCCGAAGGTCAGGGAAACGCTTAAAATCATCATTGAGCTGCTGGCGGCGATTCCCAGTGTGGTGTGGGGCTTCATCGGGCTGACGGTGATGAGTCGGCTGATTGTCCAATACACCGGGGCGCCGGTGGGGGTGAACATTCTCAACGGAGGGATCATCCTGGCCCTGATGAGCGTCCCCATCATCGTCTCCATTGGCGAGGATGCGCTGAAAGCCGTGCCAGACTCCTACCGGGAGGCAGGACTGGCGCTCGGTGCGACCAAGTGGCAACTGATCCGGCGGGTGTTGTTGCCGGCCGCGAAAACCGGTTTGCTGGCAGCCGTGCTGCTGGGAGTGGGCCGGGGAGTGGGTGAAACCATGGCGGTGCTGATGGCCACGGGCCACGCGGTTCATATTCCCACTGGCATCCTGGACTCCGTGCGCACCCTCACGGCCAATATCGCCGCCGAACTGGGCGAGGCGCCGGCGGGCTCCGACCATTATCGTGTCCTGTTCCTCACCGGGGTGTTGCTGTTCACCATCACTTTTGTCGTCAACCTGGCCGCCGATCTGATTGTGCGCGGCATTCGCAAGAAATGAGCACCATATCCCCAACCTCAGCCCCTTCAAGTCCGAAGGATGGCGTGGTGAATTTCACGGAAACTCCCTTTGTGCGGCGCAAGCTGCGTCAGGAGACCTTTGCCAAGTGGCTGTTTTTAGGCATGGCGGCGGCCATGATCGTGCCGTTGCTTTTGATTATTGCCTACCTGCTGATCAAAGCCGCCCCCTCCCTCAGCCTCGGTTTCCTGCTGGATGTGCCGGTGCGGGGAATGAAGGAAGGCGGCATCTGGCCGGCCTTCGTCGGCACGATTTACCTGGTCTTCATCTCCCTGGCGGTTTCCGCCCCCATCGGCATTCTCGCGGCGGTTTATCTGAACGAGTACGCCAAGGACAATTGGTTCAACCGCATCATCAACCTGGCGGTCATCAACCTGGCGGGCGTCCCCAGCATCGTTCACGCTTTGTTTGGCCTGGGCGCGTTTGTGTACGCCGCCCAATTTGGCTACTCCATCATCTCGGCGTCGCTCACCCTGGCCATCATGACTTTGCCCGTCATTATCGCCAGCACGCGGGAGGCCCTGGCCAGTGTGCCCCGCAACTTCCGTGAGGCGTGCTGGAATGTGGGGGCCACCCCCTGGCAGACCATCCAGACGGTGGTGCTGCCCAACTCGATCAGCGGCATCCTCACCGGCGTCATCCTGCAGGTCAGCCGCGCCGCCGGCGAGACGGCGCCCGTCATGTTCACCGGGGCGGTCTTTTTCAAGGCCGTGCAGAAGGGCGATCTGTTTCCGTACCACCTCAATGACCAGTGCATGGCGCTCTCCATGCACCTGTACACAATATCAACCCAGGTGCCCGGGGTGAAAGAATCCATCCCCTTCGCCACCGCCGTGGTGTTGCTGGGTTCGGTGCTGGTGGTCAACGCCGCCGCCATCTCCCTCCGCGTGTACATGCGTTCCCGAAAAAAATGGTGACTGTCATGGCTTCCAAAAAACACATCGAAGTTCAGGATCTCCGGCTCTCCTACGGCCCCAAGGAGGTCATTCATGGCATCTCCTTTGACATTTTCCGCAACGAAATCTTTGGCATCATCGGCCCCGCGCAATCCGGGAAAACCTCCCTGTTGCGTTGTGTCAACCGGACCATTGATTTTGTGGCCGAGGCGCGCACGTCCGGCTCGCTCAAGGTGGATGGCCAGGAGGTGGGCAAGGTGAAAAACGTTTTCGAACTCCGCCGCAAGATTGGCATGGTGGCCCCGCTGCCGGTCGGCCTGCCGCTATCGATCTACGACAACGTCGCCTTTGCCCCCCGGTGCGCCGGGATGCGCGGCAAGAGTGACTTGGACGGCATTGTCGAGCAATGCCTGCGGCAGTCGGCGCTTTGGGAGGAGGTCAAGGACCGTCTGGACAGCTTGGGCACCAAGCTCTCCGGTGGCCAGCAACAGCGGCTGACCATCGCCCGCGCCCTCTCGCACCAACCGGAGATTCTCTGTCTGGATGAGTTCTCCATCGCCATCGACCCGGTCACCACCATGCGCATTGAGGACGTTCTCAAAGAGCTGCGCAAGGACATGACCATCATTCTGGTCACCAACCTCACCCAGCAGGCACGGCGGCTGGCGGACCGCACCATGTTCCTCTGGAATGGGAAAATCGTGGAATTGGACACCACGGAAGTGATGTTCAGCGATCGCGCCCGGGAACAGCATACCCGTGATTATGTGAATGGAATTTTTGGATGAGCCACTCGCCTTATAGCATTACCACGCGCAACCTGAATCTTTGGTACGCCAAGTTTCAGGCGCT
>CAIYYI010000665.1 GCA_903930345.1 uncultured Verrucomicrobiota bacterium | reverse complement strand
GGAGTTGCTGGCTGCTTTGGAAACTAACGTGACGTTCCTGGAAGGCCATGGCTCTCAGTTGCAAACCACCATCGGCAAACTGGAGGAAATCCGCAAGGAAGTGGCTACTGTCCAGGAGTTCAAAGAAAAAACCCGCGTCACCTATAAACCCGGCCATCCGGAATGGAAACGGCTGGATGCGGAAATCAAGGCCGCCGCCTTTTGTTCAGGCCTTTTGGACGGAGTATTGACCGAGGCCAAAAGCTGTAACGCACGGGAAACCGATTTGGTGGCCAAGCGCAAAACGTTTAAAGCCGAGGCTGCCAAAATCAAAGCCGCTCGGGACACGGTTATCCGGAACCTGGAGGAAAACAAGATCGGGACCTTCATCCAGAACTACTGTAATTTCAGCAATCTGGTCAAAGACCACTATACAGAGCTGTTTTTCAACGAGCTGATGGAGGCCCAAAGCAAGCTGCTCGATAAAATTTTTGAAGACGAGGGCAAATGGAAAAAGGTGGAGGACGGCATCAAGGATCGCCTTAAACACTTCTACCCGCCGGACAAGGATGTTTTCCTGAAAGGTGATGAAGCCCAACCGGAAACTCCGGCCACACCTGCCACCGTCAGCGTTCCGGCGCTTCCCCCAACCCCACCGCCTCCGCCTCCCGTACCTGCCAAGGCACAGTTGCAGGTGCGGATTGAGCCAGCGGGCTTCGCACTGCAAATCAACGGCAAAGATTACGGCGCTGCGCCGTGCGAGGTTTCTTTGGAAGCGGGTGCTTATACCGTCCGTGCTTCACTAGCCGGCTATCCGGTGCAGGAGCGACAAATCGTTTTGACGCCCGGTCAGGTCGCCGTAATGGACTTCGGCAAAATCGAGCCAGACGCGGTGAAGGTGGAAGTGATTTCGACTCCCACCGGTGCAGCCATTACGTTGGATGGTCAGGTGGTGCCGCAAGCGACCAATGCCACTTTAAATCTCAAGCCCGGTCGGGAATATACCGTGCGGGTAATACCTCCGAATTGCCAGCCGATGGAGAAACGCGTCCAGGTGCAAATCGGACGCGCTGAGCGCCTGGAGTTCACCGGATTTGAAGCTGTACCTACCCGGATTCGTTTGCAAATGGAACCAGCCGAAGCGGCGGTGGAACTCAATGGCCGTACCTTGTACATGCCGTTGCCGGAATTTTTGCCGGTGAAAACTGGTGTGCGCAGCAGTTTGAAAGTTTCGCTGGCAGGGTATCAGTCCCAGGTGAGAGAATTCACCGCGCAACCCGGCCAGGAAGAAACGTTAACCTTTAAACTGGAAAAAATCGCGGCTGTCCCTGAATCCAAACCGGTGGAAGCCGCGGTGCCCAAGCCCCCGCCGATACCGCCGCTGCCGGGTCCCAAACCATCACTGCTGACTATCACCAGCACCCCGCCTGGCGCGGAAATCTGGCTGAACGGCCAGCGGTTTCAAAATGCGGCCAATCAGCCAGTCCTGACCCCCAATACCAGCGCGCCGCTCGCGCTTGAATCTGGTCACAAACAAATAGTCGAATTGCGTCTGGCCGGCCATAAGCCGCACCGCAAGGAAATCGAGGCGTTGCCCGGAGCCGCTATCAGTACCCATATTGTAATGGAGAAGGACGCGCCCCGGCAGGCGACCCTGATCATCACCAGCGCACCGCCCGGAGCGACGATCATTCTCAACGGCAAACCCATCGGGCAAACTTCGGGCAATGATCTCAAAGTGGAGCCCGGCAATTACAAGCTGGAGATTGCTTACAAAGGCTACAAACCGCAGCAAAAGCAGGTGCAGCTTAAAGAAGGCCAGGCTTTTCGCGATCACTTCAACCTGGAAGTACTCATCGAGACTGCCGACGTCGCCTTTTCCAGTACGCCTTACGAAGCGGAAGTGCGCGTGGACGGCAAGGTGATGGGCAAGACCAACCTCACGCTGAAACTCGTCGCGGGCAAGCGGGCGATTGAAATTGCTCTGCCCGGTTACAAACCGGTGAAGCAGGAGTTACAGGTGCAGAAGGATCAGCCTTTACAACTGGATTTTGAACTGGAACCCATCGCTCCCCCGGCAGTTGTTGCGCCGCCGCCGCTGGCACCTTCGGGACAAACCACCCCACCTTTTGCTCCGGCTAAAACCACACCGGCCACCAAAACACCACCTCCACCGCCAGAACCCAAACCGGTTTCGCCACCAACCCCACCGCCCACCACAACCACCAGCGGAACCCAACCACCCAAGCCGGAGGAGAAAAAAGAAGGAAAATCCAAAGGCGTGCTGGTGTTATTGGTATTATTGCTCCTGTTGGGCGCAGGCGGTTTCGCCGCTTATAAATTTTTACGACCCTCTTCAAGCAAACCCTGCAATCTGGTGGTCAAAGCCACCGAGGGGAGCCATGAAGTATTGATTGATGGGCAGAGTTCTTCGCAGTCCACCACGGCAACGATTACGTACCCTGGCACCGAGGCGCGGAAAAAGGTCAAGGTTAGCCTGCGCTTGCAG
>CAIYYI010000664.1 GCA_903930345.1 uncultured Verrucomicrobiota bacterium | reverse complement strand
GTACCGTCCGGATCACCCCCCACGATTGGAGTTCACGCAGGCTGGTGCTCACATTCGAGCGGGCCACCTCCAAGGCCGCCACAATGTCATCGGCGGACTAGGGGCGGGACGAGAAGTAAAGGAGGGCGTGGATTTGGGCCACCGTACGGCTGATCCCCCAGCGGGATCTCATTTCGCCCCAATGGAGCACCAGTTGTTCAAGCGCCGGATTCAGTTTCATTTCTGTTTATTCAGAAATAATAGACACCCGCATCCATGGCAACCTCAATTCCAGTTTTCCTGACCAGCAAACCCTTGCTCCCCCACGCAAAAGGTTTATGATGTCTGAACAAACCAACCAAAGTTATGAAACATTTGGGGATTGTTGTTCTGCTGGCACTGTTCACGGTGGCCGCCACCGGTACGGCGGAGGAAACGTTCCACCCGTCCGTTCCCACGCCCACACGCCAAGCCACCCCTGCCCCCACAGTCGGCCCCCTGGGCACCGTGGACGCACTGGTCTTCCGAGGCAACCAGACCCACACCACCAACGCCCTGCGCCAGGGGTTGCTGCGCTCCCCGGAGTTCCTCACCGCGTCCCATCCCAAGGCACCCTTGGACAACTACCTGAAGACCGTCCGCAACTGCCTGCTGAAAGGTTATCAGAATGATGGTTTTGCCGAAGTGACAGTGCAGGCGGAGTTCGATGTCACTGTCACGCACCTGCGGCTGGACATCGTGGAAGGTCCCCGCTACAACGCCGGGGAAATCCGTGTCACAGGGGCAAACCAACTCCCCGTGCCCGCCTTCATCCGCGCGCTTACCCAACCGGCCGCACCCATGGTCCGGCCCGCTCCGGGCATGGAGTCGGCGCCGGACAAGGAAGCCTTCTGGGTCAAAGACAGCCACCCGGCCTTTGATGCCCCCTCCGTGGCGGCCCGGGGACGGATCCTGGAAAAGTACTTCGCGGATTTCGGGCTGTTTTTTGTCCGGTACGAGATGAATCTGGACCTGAGCCGGGCCCGGCGCACGGCCGACCTGCATATCCGCATCGTTGAGGAGGGGCCGCCGGGAATCCTGGGAGAGATTGAAGTGACAGGGAACGCGCGGGACACACGGGAGGAAATCCTGAAGTACCTGGAGCTTTCCCCGGGCCGGAAACTGGACCGCAGCCTGCTGCAGGAATGCGAAAACCGGCTCTGGAACTCCGGCCGTTACCTGCAGTTCTCCTTTGCGCAAACGCTCAGGACCAACGCCGCCCCGAATGAACGGGTGGAACTGAAGCTGCGGCTGAGGGAGTTTGCATCCGCGCCGCCCCTCCGGCAGACGCTGACCCGGGAGCAGGCCGCTGCGATGAAGCTGGGGGCCCGCATCAATGAGTTCACCAGCAGCAAACACGACTTTGTGTTGGAGTTCGACTCGCCCGATCCCGGTGCAGCCCCACCGGACTTCTGGCCCATCAGCAGCCGCCTCGTGCTTTCGCCAGCGAATGGCCTGCTGTTTGACCTGCGCAGCCGGACCCGGGGCGCGGATCCGCAACCCTCCTACTGCACCCTGATCCTCAGCCCGGACGGCATGGCCTTTCACAATCCCGCCCGGCGGCAAAAAATCGAGGCCCCCAAACCCGGGGGAACCGTCACGGCGTTCATCCGCGTGACGGCCAACCCACCGACGAATCCGGATCCCTTCATGTTCTCCATGGGCGGCGGATTCTCCACCCTGGCGGAGACCAATCCGGCCACCGGCCAAGCCATGCCGCTGAAGATCGAAACCAGTTTCCCCCCGGTGGCCACCTTTCATCTGCTGACGGAGGGCACCCGCTTTGCCTGGCGGGGGGACTCGCTGTCGTTCAGCAACGAAAAAACCATCGGACGCATCAACGCCGCCTCCGGCACCCTGGAGGATCTCTCCTTTCCCGGCCGGGAGAACCACCTGAAGTTTCGCCTGCAAGCGGGTGCCTTTGGCCTCCGCCGCGCGGAGCTGGCCAAACAGTCACGCTCCCTGACCAACCTTTTTGATCCGCAGCATCCCTGGGGCTCAGTGCTCTCCGGCGCACTTCAGCAGTTGGCTCAACCCGGCTGGCTCAAAATCGGGGGGACCAATCGGGTGGCAAGTGCAAATTGGGTGGCGGGCCTGGAGATCGGAGGTCGCCTCCTGCGGGTATGGGCGGAGCCCCTGGGCAGGGATTTGCACGCCGGCATGGGTTTCGACGACGACCGGCTGTTCACCGTGCCCGAGGACAAACTGGGACGCAGCGGACAGGAGTTATCCGCCATGGCCGCCATGCTGGCCGGATTTGTTTTCCAATCCGCTGATATTCTTTTCAAGAAAGACTCCTGGCCCTGGACCATCCCGCACGAGGCCGTCTTCGTGGCCGGCGGCAACAGCCAATACACGGGGGAGGAGATGAAGCGGCTGTACGAATCGCCCGAGCTCGGCCCGCTGGGCTGCCTGGCGTTGGCCAACCTGATGGCCTGGCTGCAAAACCCCTCCACCAACGCCTGGGCGCAACTGGGCCGCCAGCGCCTCACCGCCATGAACTTTCGCGATGACTGCCGCCTGCTGCTGGAGGGCGGCCCGGCCATGCGCCAGGCCACGTCCAGACTGGCGGATGCCTGCGCGCAGTTGACCGGCGCCGACCTTGACACCGTGGCCAGCCTGGTCACCCCCAAAACGGCCGCGCAACTGCGCCAGGCGCACCGCCTGCTGCGGGAGCGCCAACCGGGCCGGTCCGTCACCGACACGCTGGAGCCGGTGCTGAATGAACTGTGGCAGGAAACCCTCAGGGATAACCTGGCCCAGGCGCTGAAAAAGTTTGCGGCACCCGGCCGGTGACCCCCATTCCCGGCATTTTTTCAACCCGGGTTTGACGCCTTCCCCGAGAATGGTTAGCGTCACGCCATGCCTGACCATAGTCACCCTCCGCAACACATGGGCCGCTAACGTGCGTCGTTCCCTTTTCATCCACGCACGCTTCTGGGCAGCCAGCCGGCAACGGCTCCGCGTCGGCCTGCTCCTGGCCTGGGGCTGCCTGGGGTTGCTGGCCGTCGTGGCCGCACCGTCTTTGGACAAGGAAAAGAAAAGCACCGCCACACCCGCCAGCCTGCGCTTCAGTCTGCCGGGCGGCCTCTACACCAACGCCCTCTCCATCGCCCTCACGGGAACGGTGCCGGGGGCCGCGATCCACTACAGCACCAACGGGCGTGAACCGACGCCCAAATCCCCCGTTTACACCTCGGCCATTCCGGTCGCAGTCACCACCTGCCTGCGCGCCCGGAGCTTCACCAACGACCAGCCCGCCAGCCCCATTGCCGCCGCCCATTACACCCTGCTGGAACCCGACGTGGCGGACTTCGCCTCCAACCTACCGGTGCTCATCCTCAGCAGCCATGACCGCCAGATCTCCGATGACGATAAGACCCCGGGCCGGATGACCGTGATCCCGGGCACCAACGGCCACACCACCTGGCGCAGCGCCATCCAGTTTCAAGGGCGCATCGGGGTGGAATTGCGGGGCTCCAGCTCTATGCAGTTTCCAAAACATTCCATGGGACTGGCCCTCACCGATGAACAGACCGGAGCCGACCACAAGGCCGCCCTGCTGGATCTGCCCGCCGAATCCGACTGGGTTCTGTACGCCCCCTACACTGACAAATCCTTCCTGCGGGACGTGCTGGGCTACGACTGGTGGGAGGCCATGGGCCATTACTCGGTGCGGCACCGGTTTGTGGAGCTGTTCCTGCACCGCGACGGCGGCCGCCTTTCGCGCCAGGATTACGCCGGCATTTATGTGCTAATTGAGAAGATCAAGCAGGGTCCGCACCGGGTCAACATCGCCAAGCTGACCGCCAAGGACACCAACGAACCGGCGATCAGCGGCGGGTACATCCTGAAAAAAGACCGTACGGATGGCAACGACCACGAGTTCAACACCTCGCTGGGCCACACCCTGGGCATTGAGTATCCGAAGAAGAACAACCTGATCCCGGCGCACCGTCAGTGGATCAGGGAATGGTTCCGCCAGTTCGAGTCCACGCTCACCGGCACCAACTTCGCTCATCCCACCGAGGGCTATGCCAAATACATTGATGTGCGCTCGTTCATCGACCATTTCTGGATCATTGAGATGCCCAAGACCATTGATGGCTACGTGCTGAGCACCTTCATGCACAAGGACCGCAACGGGAAGCTCACGCTCTCGCCCATCTGGGATCGCAACCTGAGCCTGGGCAACGTGGATTACCTGGAGGGCGACCGACCCACCGGCTGGTTTTGGGAGCAGCTCGGCGGTGGCGATCTCTGGTTTCGCCGCCTGTTTCAGGATCCGGACTTTTACCAGCGGCATGTGGACCGCTGGTGGGAGCTGCGAAATGGCATTTTTGCCACGCCGGTGCTGCTATCGCAGGTCAGCACCTACACCAACCTGCTGAAGGAGGCACAGACGCGCGACTTTGGCCGGTGGCCCCGGCTGGGAACCCACGTCTGGCCCAACGCCGCCGCCGACTGGACCAACAAGACCTACGCCGGGACCATCCGGTATATGACCAATTTCCTGGTGACGCGGCTGGATTGGATTGACCGCCAATTCGTGCCCAATCCGGTGCCAAGCCATCCGGGCGGAGCGGTGCCCCTGCGGTATCCGCTGACCTTGGGCAGTGGCACCAACACAGTCTGGTACACCCTGAACGGCACGGACCCCCGACAACCCGGCGGCGGCATCAATCCGGTGGCGTACACCAATGACAAACCACTGCCCATCAAGTTTCCCACCCGCCTCATCGCCCGCACCCGGCAGGGCAACCGCTGGAGCGCCCCGGTGCAGCTTCGCTACACGCCCACTGAGATCAAGTCGCCCGCCAGGCGGTAAATGAGGCAATCAACCTGCCGTGATGCAGGATTCAACAGGGGCACCCAACAGCCGGAAAAAGGGCGTTTTCATCCGGTTCCCCATTTGCGCGTGCAGCGCTCTCCCGCTTGCTCTTACGGAAAAGTATCAAACCAGGTGAGGGCATCCAACACACTAGGCTGCACGCAGGCACCATGGTCACCCTCAGGCACGGTGTTGATCAACTGTATGCCGCGCACGCCCTGCAAGTAAAATTGGTTGGTGGCCGCCTGCGAATTGGCAAAAGCCACGTCCTGATCCCCGGAACAATGCCACAGGCGCATGGGGGCCACCGGCCTCCACTGAGTCAGGTCATTGTCGCGCAGCGCCACCCGCAGCACATTGTTGGCGTTGGTTTGGAAGTCGGCCATCAAACCGGGTTTTAAGATGGTCACCGGCACACGCGGCATGGCGGCGTCCAACTCGCTTTCGGAGTGGTTTCCGTCGAGCAGCGGCGGCAATGTGGTGTCGTAAGGCGGCACCAGCAACTCCGCCAGCGAGGCCCCCAGCCCGTACGCCTGCTGGTATGAACCCAGCAGAAACGCGAAGTAGTAGGGGTTGGGCATCTCCCGCCCGGAAAGGAAATCCGCCGCCGTCACCCCGGAAAGATCGTACGCCCCCGCCATGGGGGCACAGGCCGTCACCGTGAACTCGTTGGTGTAATACCGCTCCAGCTCTCGGTGCAACGCCATGGTGGCATGTCCGCCTTGGGAATACCCACCCAGAAACAGCTTGGCGGAGAGACTGATGGATCGGTTCTGGCAATAAGCTCGGGTGGCCCGCAACATGTCGATGGCGGCATTGGCCTCCGAAACCGCATGGTGATACGGATGCAACCCCGTGGAGCCAGTCCCCAAGCCGAGGTAATCCGGTAAGGCCACCGCATAGCCACGGCTGGCCGCTATGATGCCCAGCACCCCCTCCCCTCCCGTGGGATCGCTGGAAGGAGCCTTGAGGCGGCTCAAAATGGTGCCGTGCTGGTAGCTGAATACCCGCAGAGGCCCAGTCGCCCCGGTCGGCAGACAGAGCAGCCCGGTGGCCACAGCCCGCGCCCCCTGCGGATCCACGGTCTCATATTGCAGCCGGTAATAGCTCACCCCGTAGGATGGAGTAAATGGCAGCCCCATCAATTGAGCCATATAAGCTAGGTAAAACTGGGTTTGGGAGCCCAGCGAGGCACTGCCCAGCAACGCACCCCGCTGGGCCTTGGGCACCTGAATGGCCCGATAGAAACGGCTGGCGGAGAGGGTGGAAAGATCCAGCCATTGGCCGCCCGCCACCGGCCAAGGGTTGGTGTGGCTGGCATTCAGCCATAACCCCGTGTGCAAGCTGGGGCGACTCTGTACGGTCACCGCAGTGGCGGCGGATTGGTTGGTCCACCGCACCCCCACCTGACCAGCCGGGGCCAGATAAACAGCCGCACTAAAGTTGGTGCTGTTCTGTCCCTGAACCAGGCCGCAGATGGCAGCCCACAATGCCAGGGTAACCTTGAAACTGACGCAGCTTCCTCTGAACATGGACGGAACCCTACGCCCAATCCGTCACTTTGGAAAGCAGGGAATATCGTTTCTAATCGTGCAATCGCAGGTTGCCTGTGGTAGAAATAATCTGTTTCCCGGCCTCTGTGCCGCAAAACTTTTATGCGTTTAATTGCTTTCTTCGCCGTTTGGTTGACAGCCCTCTGGGTATCCGCCCAAGCCCCCCTCACAGTGGACAACCTGGCCGATACCAGCACCGCCAGCCTCCAAACCTGGTTTCGGGTGCCATCGACCACCGGTTACTCCTACCGGGTGCTTCTCAATGGCCGCGCCCTGCCCACCGACACCACGAATTGGGTCGCCAACCCGGACTACCACGAACTGGCTATCTGGCGCACCAACCTGGCCACCGGCAGCGTCACCAACCGGCTGGTTCGTTTCATCGTGCTTTCGGAGCGAGGCGCGCCCGAAACCGGCCTGATCCCCTGGACGCCCTTTCCCCTGATTCCCTCCACCGCGGCGGAAGCCAACGGGGCACATCTGGAGCTGACGATGCCCGCCGCCTATCCGGCAGACCTGCCGATCCCCGTGGTGGCCTGGGTACGGAATGCGCTGGGGGAGGCCCGGCGGATCAATGGAAGAATCACCGCCCCGGGCTTTGCCGACAAGGATATCCCCGTGTTCCGCGGCACCGGATCCGGCCTGCTGCCCGCCGCAACGAACAGTGGCACCTTGGACTACCAGGGCACGCTGGCCGGACTGGGCGATCATCACCAGGTGGAAATTGAAGGCAACACCGTATGGGTGCCCAAGTCGGGTGTGCTGACCATGGATGAAACCTGGCCGAACAACTCCCGCATCGCCTTGACAGGCAGTCTGACGGTGCCTTCAAACCTGGTGTTGACGGTGGGTGCGGGGACGGTGATCAAACTGTTTCCGCTGGTCAACCTCACCAACAGTGGACGGCTGCTGATCCAGGGCACCGCCAGCCAGCCGGTTATCTTTACCGCCACCAACATCGTCTGGCCGGAGAACAACGCCGGCGCCTGGGGCGGCCTGGTCATGCGCGGCGACAGCGCATGGCTGGAGGCCAACCATGCCATCTTCGCCGGAGGCGGCGGGGCCAAGTCCTGGAGTTTTTCCCCGGGCGGCAGCCACCGCTCGGAGCAGGCGGTGCTTTTTGTGCACTCCGGGGCGCATGCGTTCCTGACCAACTGCGCCATCATTCACACGGCCGGCCAGGTGGGCAACGCGTACAATTCGGAGCTGGTCCTGGACCACACGCTCTGCCAGAAGGCCATCACCTGCGGGGAATACGTGGGCGGAGTGGTGACCCTCAACCACTCCGCCGTGATTGAGTTCCCCGCGGATGACGGCGTGGTCAACGGCACCATCGCCGACGCTGATTACGACGGCATTTACTTCACCACGGGCACGCATGTGCTGATGAACAGCCTGTTCGGGTTTGCCAAGGATGATGCCATTGACTCCGGCTCGGGCGGAGCGGGCACCATGTATGTCACCAATTGCTGGGTGGAATCCGCCCTGCACGAGGCCCACGCATGGTCCGGGCAGGGCCGCGTGGCCCGCAGCTACGACACCGTGCTCATGAATTCCGGCCAGGGCATTGAAAACGGCTGGACGGAAAGCGCCAACGCCGCCCCCATCACCACCAGCCCGGACTGTTTTGCCGAACGACTGCTGAGCACGGCCAATAGCGTGGGGGCCCGCACGGGCGACAACTACAACTGGTCCTACCAGGGCTTCCTGCGCCTGACCAATTCCCTGATCCTGCACAATTATCGGGACATCTTTGCACGCACCTGGAACACCGTCGGCCAGGGCTGGGACACCAACCGCTGGGTGGATCGCCTGGCACAGATGGACCTGCGCAGCAACCTGCTGACGACCGCCGACACCCGGTTCCCCGCCAACCAGGCATGGGATCCGGCGCGGGATGCCGGGCAACTGGCCCACTGGATGACCACCCCCCCGGCAGCACCCGTGGGAATCGGCCTGGCTTTGCGCACGAATCGTTTCAGCCTCGGTCAGCTCTTTGAAGGGGTGCCGGTCAGGCTCAGCTCGTTTACGACCAACTGGGTGACCGTCGATTACCGCTTCAACGACGACGCCACGCAAACGCTGACCACTGGCACCCTGACCTTCGCCCCCGGCGAAACCGTCAAACGCATTTTCCCCACCGGGTTCAACCTGGCCGACCAAAACCGGGTGAGCGTTCAACTGGCGAACCCGGTCAGAGGCGAAGTCACCGGCCTGACAGAAGCCATCTATGCGGGCACCGTGCCCGCACCGCAAGCCACCCTGCGAAATCCCTCGCTCCTGAACCTGTACCGCCTGCCGGAGGGGGTGCCCATCAGCCTCACCGCCCCCAGCACCGAGCCGGTAACCGTTCGCTACCGCCTGGAAGCTGGTACACAGCGATTGCAGGAGGGGGAAGTCGTTTTTCTGCCAGGTGAAACCCTGGCCTGGATTCCCGGGCCCACCGGACCGGTGGACCCCGCGTGGGGGTTGGTACGGTTGAGCCTGTTGCCCGGCACCTGGACCAGCCTGACGGGAGCCACCAATCTTTTCGCCCTGCCCTATCCGGCCACCACGGACACCACCGGCATCACGCTGCTGCCCCGGGGGGGTGGGTGGAAATACCTCGATACAGGCACCAACCTCGGCTCCGGTTGGATCGCGACGAACTACGATGATTCCGCCTGGCCAGCCGGCCGCACCATTTTTGGCTACGACAACGCCGGGATTGAATCCACCACGAACAGTTTCGGCACCAACAGCGGTGCCAAATATATCACCACCTACTTTCGCACCACCCTGGTGGCCACCAACCCGGCGGCCCTGACCAGCCTCACCTTCAGCCTGCGGCGGGATGACGGGGCGGCGGTTTACTTCAACGGCGCCGAGCTATATCGGGAAAACCTGACCAACGCCGCCCTGACCCACACCACACGCTCACTGACCAATGTAAGCGGGACCGCCACGATTTACTCCACCCGCACCTTCGATCTGGCCGCCCTGCCCCGCCCGCTGGTGGCGGGCACCAATTACCTGGCGGTGGAAATCCACCAATCCAGCCCCACCTCCAGCGACATGATTTTCGACTTTGACGTCATCGGGAACCCACCCCCGGCAACAACCGCACGGCCCCAAATCCATTGGGGAATGTTTGACCGTGCCCGTCTGCAGCTCGGCTGGACCGATCCCACCTGGCAGATGGAAACGGCCGGGCAACTCGCCGGACCGTGGACAACCAATGGGCCAGCCACAGGACTGGCAGAGTTCAGCCCCACTAACGGTCAGCAATATTTCCGCCTTCGCCGGTAGCTCCCACGCTTTTGAGAAAGCCAGGAATGAAAAAACGCTCAAGGCCGATAAGGACCTTGAGCGCTTTCCCCACTCTTTTGACGTGCCATGCTCTTCAGAAATTACACACAGTGCGTGACCCTCACACACCGGGAAAGCGTTTTCCTACCAAAATACCCCCTCCATCAAGGTATTTCCCCCAGCCAAACAACAAATGTCCCGCCAAAACCACGCCGGGGAGCGATCAGAAACGAGCTTCAGAATATATTTAGCATTAATTATGCCATATCCATGGAAAACCCAATTATTCTCAAATTCCATCATCTCACCCACCCAAAGGAGAATGACCTGGCCTGGCCTGACAGGATCCAGCCCCCGACCGGATTGGTCTCACGGACTCAATAATAATAACACAAGTCATTATACAATAATTTGTTACAAATGGAACTTCCAGGCAAGATTCACCATTGCCAGCCGGGGCTGGGGAAATTACAATGGCCGCCCGATGAAACATCAGCTTGAATTTGAAAAGCCGATCACCGAACTCCAGCGCAAGCTGGAGGAATTGCGCAAACAGGCGCAAGGGAAAGATGTGCAGGTCGATTTCGAGACCGAGATCAAGCGGATGGAGGAAAAGGTGGCGGAAACGCGGCGCCAGATCTTCTCGAACCTGACCCCCTGGCAGCGAGTGCAACTGGCCCGTCACACCAAGCGCCCGTACACGCTGGATTACATCCGCTCCACGTTCAGCGATTTTGAGGAATTGCACGGCGACCGGTTGTTTGCGGAAGACCGGGCCATGGTGGGCGGCTTTGCACGCCTGGGCGATCACAAGGTCATGGTCATTGGCACCCAAAAAGGCCGTGACACCAAGGAAAACATCCGGCGCAATTTCGGCTGCGCCCACCCGGAAGGTTACCGGAAGGCGCTGCGACTGATGCGCATGGCCGACAAATTCGGCCTGCCCATTTTCACCCTCATTGACACCGCCGGCGCCTACCCGGGCATCGGGGCGGAAGAGCGCCACATTGCGGAAGCCATTGCGGTGAACCTGCGAGAGATGATGCTGCTGGAGGTTCCCATCATCGCCACCGTCATCGGCGAGGGCGGGTCGGGTGGCGCATTGGGCATCGGGGTGGCGGATCGGGTTCTGATTTTGGAAAATTCCTACTACTCGGTCATCAGCCCCGAAGGTTGCGCGGCCATCCTGTGGAAGGATCGGGCGGCGGCACCCAAGGCGGCGGAATCCTTGAAGATCACCGCGAAGGATTTGCTTGAGATGCGCCTGGTGGACGAGATCGTCCCCGAACCCCTGGGCGGTGCCCACAACGACTCGGCGACCACCGCCAAAACCCTGAAGCAGCACCTCCTCAAGCACCTGGATGCACTGCTGAAACTCACCACCACGGAACGGCTCCAAGGGCGTTACGCCAAATTCCGCGCCATGGGCCAGTTTGTGGAAAAGACCCCGGGCGAAACCGCCTGAGGCACGAATCCATGCGGCCTTGGCCCACCTGAATTTCCAGGAGACAACATGCTTTATCCCCTGCTTTTCCAACCCCTCCTCAAGGAACGCGTCTGGGGTGGGCGCAAGCTGGAAACCCTGTTTCAAAAGCCTCTGCCGCCGAATGTCCCCATCGGCGAGTCGTGGGAGATCTCGGATCGTCCCGGCGATGCCAGCGTGATCGCCAACGGACCGCTCGCCGGGCGGGATCTGCGGTGGCTGATGGAGCAGCACGGCCCGGAGGTGCTCGGCAAGTCCAAAGCCGACGGCGGCCGGTTTCCCCTGCTGGTCAAAATCATTGACGCCCGGGAAAAGCTCTCCCTCCAAGTCCATCCGCCTGCCAGCATCGCCCCGCAACTGGGGGGCGAGCCCAAGACGGAAATGTGGTTTATCGCCGCCGCCGAGCCGGGCGCGGAACTTTACGTGGGGCTGAAAAAAGGGGCCACCCGCGAGGAATTCGAACGCCGCATCCAGGACGGCACGGTGGCGGAATGTTTTCACCGCGTGCCGGTCCAGGCCGGGGATGTCATGTTCCTGCCCAGTGGCCGGGTGCATGCCCTGGGCGGCGGCATCGTCATCTTCGAAATCCAGCAGAACTCGGACACCACCTACCGCGTGTTCGATTGGAACCGGGTCGGCCTGGACGGCAAACCGCGGGATCTGCACATCGCACAATCCCTGGCGAGCATCGATTTCCAGGACTTTGAGCCCTCCCTGATCAAAAGCATTTACTCCCGCAACCAGGTGTTGAAGGTGCGCTATCTGGTGGATACCCCCCTGTTCAAAGTGGACGCCTGCCAGGTCAAGCGCGGGCAACGGTTCTACCTCAGCAGTGAATCCCTCCAGATCATCGGCCTGATTCGCGGCCAGTTGGCCATTCGCCATGAGGGGCAGGAACTGGTGCTGCAACCCGGGCAATTCTGCCTCCTGCCCGCCAGCGTTGGCCGGGTGGCCCTGCAGGCGCAGACCCAGGTGGAGTTTTTGGAAGCCCAGGTGCTATGCTGAAATCGCAGCTCCGCAAAGGCCGGGCTGGTGGTAGGTTGCCCGGCTGAAACTGGTATGACGCCGCAAATAAAAGAGTTCCTGCAACGCTGGGTCATCTGCACTCTCGCCGTATTGGTGACCGCGCACCTGGTGCATGGCATTTCCTACGACAAATGGACCAGCCTGTTGGTGGCCACCCTGGTGCTGGGCCTGCTGAACAGCTTCCTGCGCCCACTGCTCCTGTTGCTCTCCCTGCCGTTGCTGGTCATTTCCCTGGGCCTCTTCACCCTGGTGATCAACGCCGGATTACTCTATCTGGTGGGGCGCTTGGTGACAGGGTTTCATGTGACGGGTTTCTGGCCCGCCTTCTGGGGTGCGCTGGTCGTGAGCGTGGTGACCATCATGCTCAATCTGATGACTGGCGCAGGCAATTCCAAGGTGTCAGTGCGCCGACGTGGCCGACCAACTCCGCCCTCCGGACCGCCTCCCGGCCAGGGTCCGATCATCGACGTCTGATCACCGCAGCTCGTAGCTGGCGTAACGGGTGGGAATCCCCTGGGCGTTAAACTCGCGCTCAAAATCCGTCACCACCGCCCGCAGTTCCTCCGGCGTTGCCACCGCCACAAACCGGGCATCCGTCTGGAACACCGCCACCATCTGTTCATGGTAAGGCAGATCGTCCGTGCGCAGATAAACCCGCCCCCCCGGAACCAGGCAGCGGACGGCTGATGCTGGAAAGGACTCATTGATCAGCCGGTTCTTCCAATGGCGGCGCTTGGGCCAGGGGTCGGGAAAATACACATGGATCGCACTGGTGGAGGCAGGGGCCAGCAGATATTGCACCAGGTAGGCCGCCTCAATGCGGGACACCTTTAGATTATGCAAACCCGCCCGGCGTCCCTTGCGATCCAGCTTCTTCATCCGGCCGTTGAGCCGTTCCACCCCAAAGAAATTGCGGTCGGGGTGCAGTTGGGCATATCGGGCCAGGAAGGAGCCATCCCCGCTGCCCAACTCCACTTCCACTGGTTGGGGTTGGGCGAAAATCCGGGTCCAATCCAGCGGATCCAACAGGGAATTCACCCGGTGGATCAGCGACTCCGGCACCGTCCGCTTGACTGCTTCCATTTGCATGCAAAGCGAGCGTAACAAAAGCCTCCGCGCAATAGAAGCACCAGGGTGTTATTTTTGCACAGGCCTTCACCCCCCGACTTCCAACCGAAAGCCCCAACCGAGTCGAATGCGCAAAGAGCCATATGTGAATAGTAGGAACCGACCCCCAGGGGTCGGTTCCTACTATTCACATATGGTTTCCAAAGGAGTCCCCTATCCGCACAGGAGACTGTTGCCGATATGCCCCAACCGGCGCATATTGCCTTGGTGACAACCTCGGCGACCCATACCGCGCCGCCCACGAGAGTGCGCGAACCCTCCGTGGCGGGTTTGTTTTACCCCGCCCACCCGCAGGAACTGGCCCGGACGGTGGACCAATTGCTGGCGGAAGCGACCGGACAGGTGGAAGGCCAGGTCCGCGCCCTCATCGCTCCCCATGCGGGTTACCGCTACTCAGGCCCCACGGCAGCCCGCGCCTACCACCTGCTTGCCGGTCTGCCGGTGCGCCGGGTGATCATCCTCGCGCCCAGCCATTTCGCCCAGTTTTCCGGTGCGGCCGTGTCCGTGGCCGAAGAGTTCAGAACCCCGCTGGGAGGAGTGAGAATCGATACCCAACTGGCCCAGGCATTGCTCCGTCACCCCCCGTTCATCCCCGCCCATTCGTGTCGGGTAGAACGCCCCTCCTGGGCCGAATCCAGCCCGCGCGCCAGCCAATCCAAAACCACCGACACGCCGGAAACCTGGGAGCACTCCGATGAGGTGCAGCTCCCCTTTTTGCAGCGGACCCTGAAGGATTTCACGGTGCTACCCATCCTGACCGGCCAGGTGGATCCGACCGCCCTCGCCGAACAGTTGCGGCCACACCTGGACGACTCCACCCTGGTGGTGGCCAGTTCGGATCTCAGCCATTTTCATGACTATGAGAAGGCCTGCCGACTGGATGAGCGGTGTGTGAAGGCCATCTGCGCGCTGGATATGGATGGGATGGCCAATCAGGAGGCCTGCGGCAAGACCGCCATCCTCACCGTAATGCACCTGGCCCGTCATTTCGGCTGGATTCCCCACCGCCTGGATTACCGCAACAGCGGGGACACCGCAGGCCAGAAATCCAGCGGGGTGGTCGGTTATGCCGCTGTGGCCTTTGCCCAACCTCCGGGATCAACTTACTCGCCGGACGAGCGGGCCCGCCTGCTGCGATTGGCCCGCGAGACCATTCAGGCGGTCTGCGCCGGCGCCCCCCTGCCCGCGCCGGAGGCAACCCGGCTATCCGCGCCACTGCGCGAGCCACGGGGATGTTTTGTCACCTTGCACCGGCGGGGCAAACTGCGGGGTTGCATTGGCAACCTGCAGGCCGATGAACCGCTTTTCCAAGCCGTCATCCACAACGCCCGAAACGCCGCCCAACATGATTCCCGCTTCCCGGCGGTCACCGCCCAGGAGGTTGGGGAACTGGAGGTGGAAATCAGTGTGCTCTCTGAACCGGCAGCGCTCGCGTTTGGCTCACCAGAGCATCTCCTGCGGCAACTTTGCCCGGGGAAGGACGGGGTGATTCTGTACGTGGGCGGACGCCGGGCCACCTTCCTGCCCCAGGTGTGGGAACAACTGCCGGACAAGGAGAAATTTCTGGATCACCTGGCCCGCAAGGCCGGAGGCAGCGCCTCAGCCTGGCGCGAACCGGAAACCAGGGTCGAGATTTACGCGGTGGAGTGCTTTGCGGATCCGGCCCCCTGATTCCAATGATCAAGGGCTAATATCCCGCGCTACCAACCGCCCCGCGCACAATGGCCACCCCACTGGAGGTACCCAGGCGGGTGGCACCGGCGGCGATCATCGCCTGCGCGGTGGCCAGATCACGGATGCCCCCGGCAGCCTTCACGCCAAACGTCGGCCCCACAATTTCGCGCATCATCCGCACGTCCTCCAGGGTGGCCCCGCCGGTGCTGAAACCGGTGGATGTTTTCACAAAGTGAGCGCCGGATTCCACCACAAGCTGGCAGGCCTGCATGCGCTCCACCCGGGTGAGCAGGCAGTTCTCCAAAATCACCTTCACGGGCCGCTCGTCCGCCGCCTCCACCACGTCCCGCAGCTCGCGCAGCACATACTTCTCATCCCCATCCTTCAGCCGGCCGATGGCGATGACGAGGTCTATCTCATGCGCCCCGGCATCCACCGCCGCCTCGGTCTCGTAGCGCTTGGCATCGCTGTCCATGGCCCCCAGAGGAAAGCCCACGACGCAGGCGACCTTGACCGCCGAACCCTCCAGGAAATGGCGGGCCGCCTCCACGCGGGATCCGTTGACGCAGACGCTGTAAAAGCCGTGGTCGCGGGCCTCGCGGCAGAGCTTTTCAATGTCCTTGCGGGTCGCCTCCGGTTTCAGAAGGGTGTGATCAATGTAACGGGCCAGCTCTTCGGGACGAAGCATTTCAGACATAAGCTTAAGGTTGGTCGTTTAAAACGTCAAAGGTACTTGGCCAGGAGGGGGCGCAATTCCTTCACCCGGGCGGCCGGCCACTGTTTGCGGTCGGTGAGGATGGCGTTTTTCAGGGCGCTGTGACAGGGCCAGGCGGGCTCGGTTGGGAGGGCCGGTATGGTTTTGAGAATGATCCGCTTGGCGGTTTCCGCATTGCGGTGCAGGTACTCAATCACCATCTCAATGGTGACATGCGCCTCGTCCACCTTCCAGCAATCGTAATCGGTGACCAGGGCCAGGGTGGCGTAAGCGATCTCCGCTTCGCGGGCACACTTGGCCTCGCCGAGATTGGTCATGCCGATGACATCGTAACCCGCGCGGTGGTTGGTGAGGGATTCCGCGCGGGTGCTGAAGGCGGGGCCCTCCATGTTCACATAGGTGCCCCCGTCATGCACCCGGATCTTAAGCTGGCGGGCGGATTGCAAAAGCAGCGACCGCAGCTCCTCGCAGACCGGGTCGGCGAAGGCCACATGCCCCACCAGGCCGCGCCCGAAAAATGTATGCTCGCAGTCACGCTTGGTGCGGTCCAGGAACTGGTTGATCAAAACAATGTCGCATGGCTTGTAGCGCGCCTGCAGGGAACCGACCGCGCTGGCGCTGATGATCCAGGCCACATTCAGCTTTTTCAGCGCAAAGATGTTGGCCCGGTGATTCAACTCGCTGGGCAGGATGCGATGCCCCCGGGCATGGCGCGGCAGGAAGACCACCGGCCGACCCTCCAGCTCCCCGGTGAGCAAATCATCCGAGGGCGCGCCATAGGGGGTCTTGACCTTGACCCATTTCTGTTGGGTCAGGCCGTCAATGTTGTAGAGGCCGGTGCCGCCGATGATCCCGATGCGATAAGGTTGTGCTGCCATAAACAATGGGGTGAGCCTACCGGAAACAGCGGGGCCGGTTCAACCCCGCAATTGTCATTTGGCGGGGACGGCAGGATCAATCCAGGCGGGGAACCGGCGGCTGGCCACCCGCTCCAGCCCACCCTGGGGGTTGCGGATAATGAAGAAAGCGGCCGACCGGGGCTGGGTTTCAATCCATTTCAGACCCTCCTCCGGCCCCATAACAAACAGGGCGGTGGACAACCCATCCGCCTCCAGGCAGGTATCCGCCAGCACCGTCACGCTGGCCAGCCGATGGGTGACCGGGCGGCCGGTGCGCGGATTCAGAATGTGGGAGTAGGTGTTGCCGGCGGCATCTTGGAAAAATTTGCGATAGTTGCCGGAGGTGGCCAGCGCCCGGTCCGTCAGGGCCACAATGGCGGCGTGCGCCTGCCCCTGCGGGAGATCAGGATCCGGCTGCTGGATGCCAATGCGCCACGGCTGGCCGGAAGGATTATGGCCGGAAAGCACCATCTCACCGGTGATATCGAGGAAGAAATTGGTGTGACCAAGGCTCCGCAACAAGTCAGCCACCTGGTCGGCGGCATGGCCGGCCGCCACGGCACTCAGGTTGAGTTGCAGGCCCGGCAGGTGCTTGCGGAGCATCCCGTTCGTGGTGACCTCCAGCCAACGATAACCGAACTGCTGACGCGCCGTTTGCACCTCGGCCTCGGTGGGCGGCGTGATGATCTCCCCCCGCTGCCCAAAACCCCACAGGTTGATAAGCGGTGCCAGGGTGACATCCACCAACCCCCCGGTGCGGCGTCCCAGTTCCAAGGCATAGCGCGTCACCCGTGCAAAGCCTGGGGAGACACGAAAGGGCTGATCCGTGCCCCACCGATTAAAGGCGGAAAGCTCGCTGTTGGTCTGGTAATGCGACATCTGCCGATTCACCTCGGCCAGGCATTGATCCACCGCGATCCGGACTTCGCGCTGTTGCCGGAGGGTGATGACGGGGGCAACGATTTTGGCAGTGTAAAAGGAGCCCATGGTCTTCCCCTGCCACACCAGCAAGTTGGTGTTACCCTCCGCGCCCGGGGAGGCCGCCCACAGAGGGGCAACCAGCCAGCAGGCTTGGAGGAACAAGCCCAGGCACCAGCGTGAGTGGCGGGGAGGCAGGCGCATACGCAACGGGTGCCAGCCTCGCTGGACCGGCCAGCCAAAGCGAGCCTATTTCACCCCGATGACGTAGAAGGCGTTGTCCGCCGGAGCGGGATCGGTGAAGACATTCAGCGGCGCAGTCGCGGGCACATTGTCCTGCAACACCGTGAAACCAGCCTTCAGGTTGGTGGATTTATAGACCGTGTACAGCTTGCCCTCGACACTGTGCCACCGGAGGGTGGCAGGCTGTCCCGCCCCGGCCGAAGGCGTGCCCAGGGCAAAGACGGATTGGGCATCCACTGGGGACGTTCCGGCCAGATACTCTTGCAGGTTGGAAAAGCCATCGTGGTCAAAATCATCACCAGGGCGGACATCCTGAATGGTCTGGATATTGTCTGCGGGATTGGCATCCACCACCTGTTGCTCCCAGGCATCCGGCAAGCCATCATTGTCCGTATCGGCCGATCCCACCGTGAGCACCGCCAGACCCGCCTCGTCCTCAGCCACCAAGGCGTAGGCGCCGCCAGTGGTCACCCGAAGGGCGCGGGTCAGGGGACCGAAGGCCTGGCGGGACACCGGGGTCAGGGGCACGCTGACGTCCAACGAAGTCGCCTGGTTCTGACCGGTCACCACCGCCACCGGGCCGGACACGGCCACGGCATGCACCGATCCCTGGGCCGAGGAGGCGGAGATCAACGTGGGCGCAGCGGCGTTGGCCACATCCAGAATCAACCACCCGGCCCCGCCATCCGCCACGTAAGCCTGGCGATTCGCCACCGCCACACTGGAGGCAAAGCCCGGGGTATCATACCCCCCCAGAAGGGCGAATTGATTGCCCGTGATATCCCAAGTGACCAGGCCCGCACCACCGCACGCGGCCAGCACTTTGCCCTCGACCAGCGCCAAGCCGTGAACGAAGGCGGGCGGCACCGTCACCGCGAGCAGCACCGGGGCCGCCGGATTGGCAATATTCACCAAACACAAACGCGCACCATCCGTGGCCACTGCCCTAGCACCCTCCACCGCCAAGGCACGAACGAAGCCGAGATTACTATGCACCAGCGACCCGGTCAGCACAGGGTTCAGCGGATCAGCCAGACTGACCAACTTGAGCCCGTACTGGCCGTCACCCACGCAGGCCAGGGTGCCCGCCAACGCCACACAACGCGCGTTTCGGAGATCGGTGCAGGTGGCCTTGAGCGCGGGCAGCGCCGGATTCGCGAGGTGGTAAATCTGCAAGCCGGCCTCCCCGCCGGCCACAACGGCGTAATTGCCCGGCAGCAGGGCGGCATCCAGCGGCCTTCCACCCACGGGGGCGAGGCCCTGTGAGACCGGCGCGGCCGGGGTGGCGATACTGTAAGTCTGAAAACCGGCCAACCCACAAGCCGCATAGAGCTGGGTCCCGGCCACGAAAACATCCACCGCAGGACCCGGGGTAGCATTGGTGGAAACAAACACCGGATTGGCCTGGCTGGAGACGGAGAGCGTGTAGATCCCCGCGTCGCCCGCCGCGATGTAGAGGTTGGGCCCCGAGGAGGCCATGACCTCGGCCACGCCTCCCAGCACGATGGTATTGGTCAACACCGGGGTGAGGGCGGAGGTGCAATTGATGACCCGCAACTGGGCGTTATCATCCAGAACATACGCCCAGAAACCGACCATTTTGATGGATTTTCCGGCCGTGAAATTGGTGTAGGTTCCTGCCAGCGTGGGGCTGGCCGGATTGGCGATGCCAAGGATGTACAAGCCCTTAAGCTGGTCCACCACGTAGGCGTTGTTATTCAACACCGCCACCGAGCGCGCCGGGCCTTCCGTGCGATAGCCGCCCACCAACAAAGGCGTGGCCGGGGTGGAGACATTCAGGAACCGCACACCACCCTCGCCATCGGCCACGCACAGGTAGTTACCGTAAAAGGCCAGATCATACGCATGACCAGCGGACTGGAACGTGTGCCGATGCACCGGCGCGGCCGGGGTGGAGATATCCACGATCTGAACACCCGCACTGCCGCAGGCAACGAACGCATGGTTGAACTTCACCACCACATCCTCGACCAACCCCGGCAACCGCAGCGCCCCGACCAATGTCGGAGCAGCCGGGTTGGAGCGGTCATAGAGTTCGAGGCGAGCCCCGGTCCCCACCACCAAAATGTTGCCATTGGTGCCCAACGAGGTGCAACGTCCCCCGAGACTGCCCGTGGTGGTGACCGACCGCAGGTCAAAGGCCGAAGTGAAGGAAACCAGGAAAGGCGCGGCAAAATTAGTCACTCCGCCAACCACCACATAGGCCTGCAACCCCTGGTCGCCGGACAGGTTCACGGAGGAAGCCCAGGCAAAATCGACCGTCAACGAGGAGCGCGGCACAAAATTGGAGATGGTCTGGGAGGCCACCACCAATCCGTTGTTGGTGTTGCGCAGGTACACCGTGAAGGTCTCAGTCTGGTTGCCCCGGTTGGTCAGCACCAACTGCACCGGCACACTATCCCCCGCATGCACCTGGGAATGACTGCCCGGCTCCAGCCCCACCCCGGACACCGCCAGATCCCTCACGGGCGGGATCAGGGGCGCCACACCGGTCAGTTCCAAGTCAAACACCAGATCGGAACTGGTGTTGACGGACTGATGCACCTCGGCGGCCAGGACGTTTTCCCCCAACACCAGCGCTGACTCGTTGGTGGTGAAGGTGAAATAAGTGTACTGGTCGTTCCCCGACACGGTCACAGTCGCCCAGTTGGTATAGGACATCGGTCCGGTCGCAGGCATGTTCACCCGGTAGAATTCGACACCGTTCAGGTAGAGCACCACCCCGTCGTCACGGCGCAACCGCCCGTTCAAAATGGAGGGGACCACATCCACCATGAAACGCTGGCGAAAATAGGCGGTGGGGTACTTGTTGGCCGCATCGGGTCCGTAGCCGATGGCGGTGGTGATGTTGGTGTGGGTGGCGTTATCGCTGTAGCCCAGCGGAGCCTTGCCCGCCGCCCAAGCTTGGTCAAAGTACCCGACCGAACGCCAGGGGGTGGCTGTCAGGTTCAGGCCGCCATCCTGGTAACGCCAAGTGGAGGCCGCCGCCACCAGCACATTGGTCTGCAAGCCGTTGGCCACCGGCACCGAAAAGAAGTTGGTGTTGTCACCCGTATTGCCCTCCCCGATCACTGGCAGAATGGCAGCCTGGACGTCATGGAAACCCACTGAGGCACCGGTCGTATTCCACGCCAGCACCACGGTGTTGCTCGCCCCGGCAGCGAGGCTGGAAACGCGGTTGGAGCCGATCAACCGGTTGTCGGTCTCATCCATCAGCAGCACCGAAAAGGTTTCGGTGAAATCCCCGGTGTTGCGCGCAATCACCGAAATGTTGGTGGTCGTTCCGGGCCGGATCAATGCCGGACGGACCACCCCGGCCACCGCCAGGTCGTGCGTGGGATCACGCAGGACCGCATTCACGGCCAGGGTGTTGTCAGCCACGGAGATTTCCCCGGCCACCGGGGAGGCATGTGCCCGCAAAGCGTAGGTCCCCACCGTCAGTCCCGCCGTATTCCACTGCACGGTCACATTGGTGGCGGTGCGCATCGGCAAGCTGCTCACCGCATACGTGCCAATCAGGGATGTTGAAGCCACATTGGTCACCGAAACGGTGAAGGAGGCCGGGTTATCCGAGCGGTTGGTGACCGTCACCCGCAGGGGGATGGTGGTGTTGGGATTGCCAATCAGCGGGGTCACGCCCACCACCGCGACATCCGGGGGCGAAGGGGTCCAGAGGACCTGCATGGTATCGAAATACGTCAGGGCAGCGGGGCTGTTGGTGAAACCGGTCGGCCCCTTGGTAAAGGGCACCACGGCCAATTTGCCGAGGTTGCTGGTGGTAGTCTCATGCTCGGAGAACTCGATCATGAAATTGTAGGTGCCATCCGCCAGCACAGCGCCGGCGGTGTTGGTGCCCCGCCAGTAAACCGTGTGCGTGGTGTGCGAGCTGATGGTGGATCCGGCCGTGCCGTCAACATTGGCATTGCCCGCGCGCGCGGCGTTCCACCGATCCAGCTCATTGATCTGGCTCGACGCCTGGCGCTTGACGGTCAGCACGAAGTTGGTGTTGGCATCCGCCACCCAGATGGCCATGACGTTTTTGGGGCCGTAATTGCCGTTGTACGTCTTGGTGCGCACCGTGAAGGTGGCAATGCCCGGGGTATTGGCGGCCTGCACGGCGGGTGGCAGCCCTCCGCCCAGCACCAGCAGCCAAAGGACTACGACCGCCATCCAGCGCACGGTCGGGATTCGTAGAGATGACTTCATAAACATCAGTCCATTCAACCAGTTCTTATTGCACCGCCCCCGCCCCGGCCAGGGCCGGGGACCACTCCGCCACCAAACGGCGAACCAACCCCACCACCCGGGGCAAGGCCGCCGCCACATCCACCGTCAATTCCATGCCGTAATCCATGTTCTCCGGCTCCACCCCCACCACCGTCACCGGCGGCATGGGGGTCTCCGGGTCCAGCACACGCATCGCCTCGCGCAACCCCAGGGCATGCAGGGAGGAGAGACCGTCCTCCGGCACCCCCGCCACCCCCTCAAACAGATAAATGCTGCCGGGCGGTTTGCCGCCCCGGGCGGCATCGATCACCAGCACCCGGCCGGCCGCCGCCACAAACGGCAGCGCATGCAGAATGGCGGTGCCGGCGTCCAGCAGCGTCACGCCCGGCGGCGGATCCGCCTGCAGGGCATGAATGGCGTGGATGCCCACGCCATCGTCGCGCAACAGCAGGTTGCCCACGCCCACCACCAGAATGTCAGACGCGCCAGTCATGCCATCATTGCCCGCCGGGTAGTCCACCCAGGGCAAACACTTGGGCGCCTGCGTCGGCACGGGTCACATGCGTGGCGCAATCCAGGCACGGGTCGTAGGAGTGGATCACCCGCAGCACCTCGATCGGCTTGTCCACATTCGCCACCGGCAGCCCGATCAGCGACTGCTCCAGCGGACCACGCAACCCGGCGTCATCGCGCGGGGAAATATTCCAGCAGGTGGGGGTGACCACCTGGTACCGGCCAATTTTGCTGTCGGCCACCTGCAGCCAGTGGCCCAGGGCGCCGCGCGGGGCCTCGGTGATGCCCGCCCCGGAGGCGGAAACCGGCACGGCACGATGGGTGTAGGCCCCCTGCCCCACCGGCAGCGCCGCCAGCCACTCGCGCATGGCGAGCGCGATCTTCAGCGTTTCCCGCGCCCGGGCCATGTGGCGGTCGAGCACGGAGATGCCATTGCGGTAATCGCCATTAACCGTCATGCGCGCCAGGGGGCCGACCTCGTAGGCCAGGCCGTTGTACCGGGGAGCCTTCAGCCAGGAATAGGCGCCCGCCTTGGGGTTGACCGGGTTGGTCACCGCCTGGGAGGGCGGCAGGTTGCCATCGCCATCGGCGTACCAGGAATACCGCACCTGCTCGGTGATGGCATTCAGATCCACCGTTTGCACTGCGCTGCCGCTGGCCGTCACCCGGCCGCGCTGCAGCAGCAGGTCCGCCGCGTTAGAGTTGCTCTGCTCAAAAACGCCGAAGGCCAGCAGGTTGCCGTAGCCACGCCCGTGCGAGAGGTAATCCGGATAGAGGGAGGCCATCAGGTCGGTGTCCGGGACATAGACATCCCGCATGAACGTGATGAGATCCTCAAGGTACCCGCTGAACAGGCTTTTGTCATTGGCAGACGAAATAGCGGTGAACCCGCCCATGATGTAGCCGGGGGTGTGTGGCAGTTTTCCGCCATAGACCGCCCCCATCTCATGGGCGTTGCGGCGCATGGTGAGCGCCTGCAAAAAGTGCCCGGTGAAGCGGTTGATGGTATCCTTGTCAAACCGCCGACCAACGTCCCATCCGGGCAGCCAGGGTGCCATGGGCAGGCCCTGGATGAAATCGGGCAGCGAGAGCAGGTAGAAGTGCAGGAGGGCGGATTCAATGTAGCAGGCACCGTGCACCAGGTTGCGCATCAGCCGGGCGGCGGTGCGCTCCGGCGTGTCCCCCGCCACCCCGGCGGCCGCCTCCAAGGCCAGCGCGGCGGACAGGGCGTGGGAGGTCGGGCACACCCCGCAGATGCGGGAGGTGATGATGGTGGCATCGCGCGGATCGCGCCCCTCCAGCAGCCGCTCAAAGCCGCGGAACAGCGTACCGATGGCAAAGGCGTCCACCACCTGCTGCACACCGTTGACGGTATCCACCTTGACATCGACTTTGAGGTGCCCCTCGATGCGGGTGACGGGATCAATGGAAGCCGTTAAGACAGGCATAATATTCAGTAAGCAGGTTGAGCGTTCACTCGGGAGAATAGGGTTCCGAGAAGGACTGCGGGCCCGGGAAAGTCTTCTCCACGCAGCCGTGGCACGGGGCGTTCACCCCAATGCACCAATGGCCGGGATGCGGGTCCGGATAAACGTGGCCGCCAATGCCGTTCCACGAGCCGTTGCAGCGCGATTTGGTGAAGGGCCCCCGGCAGCCGAGATCGGTCAGGCAGTTGCCGTTCTCACCGAAGTTCACCGCCGTGCCAGCGCTGCTGAGGCTGGGATTGCGCGGGCATTTCTCATGGATGATGGCAGCCTCCGTCTGGCCGGTGTGGCCGGTATTGTACAGGGCGGTGGGGCGGCCATCCGCATCCAGCGTCACCGGCGTGTTGGTCAGCAATTGAACGATGGCCCACACCACCCAGTCCGGGTTGGCGGGGCAGCCCGAGATGTTGATGGTGGGCCGGCCGGTGTACTGCGGCACCCCCATGCACTGGGAGGGATTACTGCCCGAGGCGGGCACGCCGCCGAAGCTGGCGCAGGTGCCCACGCACACAATCTTGGACGCCCGGCTGGACAGCTCCTGCACCGCCTGTGCGAAGGTCACATCCTGGCCCCGGTAATTGTAAACCACGCAGGCGTGGCCGCCAAAGGCGGTGGGTACAGCACCCTCCAGCACCAGGATGTAGTTCCCGCGCGCCTGGGCCTGCCGCAGCACGGCGGCGGCGGATTCCCCGGCCGCCCCCATGAGGGTGGGATGATAGATGAGATTGATGCTGCCCGCCACCACGTCGGCCACGGTGGCCGGCTCGCCCGGGCGGTCCGAGATGCGGTTCAGGAACGACACGGAACAGCCGGTGCAGGCGCTGCCGATCAGCCAGATCACCGAGGGTGCGGCCGGGTTGGCCAGCGCCTCCTGGAGCAGGCCCAGCCGGGGGAGGTCCAGCCCAAGAGCGGCGGACGACAGGGCGCAATAGCGGAAAAAACTGCGGCGGGTTATGGACATAACAACCTTGGAATAGCCGCGCCAGGCACACCATAAATACAATAACCAAAGGGCTGGTTAATGCTGGATACAGGACTGCCGATTTTTCCTGACGCGTGCATCAACAGCAAGGTATTCACACCATGAGGCAATACTAGACATGTTTTGCCATACATTGACCATTTTTTGCCATTAACGTAAAAATGACACCGTCAAGGACGATACCACAGGAAAAATGGGCACGCCCATCTTGGAATCGGCAAAGTGTGCCCGGGCAAACATGCAAGACTAACGCTGCTTATCGAAATTGGCCTTAGAGCCTGTCTGAAAATTCCGAGGGGCGCTGTTTTCACAGAAAAGGCGGGATGGCGAGGCGCGACGACGGGAGCATACCCGCAGCGGTCTATGACCGCGGCGCAACGACGCCTGGCCGCCTTTTCTGCGAAAACCCTCCGGGCGGCGGGTCTTTTGCCTGGGGCCGGCGTTGGCTCGGCCGTTACAGCCCGCGTTGGGGATGCGCCGGCCTC
>CAIYYI010000663.1 GCA_903930345.1 uncultured Verrucomicrobiota bacterium | reverse complement strand
GGGCCGCGCCAGCTCAGCCAGCCTGCAGCTCCAGCGGCCTGCCCGGCGGCAAAGGGATGGGATAGAAACAGGAGAACGGGGGCCAGGGCGGATGCGAACCGGTAGAGAATTTTCATTCGACGTTCAGGCGATTTTTTGCAAAATATATTAGTACGCATTATAGTAAAACTAAGTATGCGTAATATAAATAACACATCACAGCGGGATTTCAAATGGATAAACAAATAGAGGAACGAATTTCGTGTCCGGACCGGACAGCCGCCGCGCCGCCGGCGGGGGTGGGCGATGGAACCGTGCCGCTGGAGTGCCGCGGCGAGGGGGCTGTTGCGGTTCGAAAACGGCGCCTGCCGCCCTTGTTGCGGCGCGCGTGGTTTGGGTTGAACCAGACGTTTCGCCGGTTCAGCGCCAAGGCCGGAATCACTCCCGACCAATTTACCGTGCTGAGAACGCTGGTGGAACAGGAGCCCAGCCATCCGACCCAGTCCGAGCTGTCGGAGAAAATAACCAGCGACCCCAACACCATCACCTCGCTTTTGCGGCGCATGGAGGCTGGAGGATTGATCCAGAGGCGCTCCGACGCGGCGGACCGGCGGGCGCGGCGGATCGCGGTAAAACCCGCCGGCCGGCGGGTTTATGAGCAGGCTGCGCCGCTGGCATGGGAACTGCAAAACCGGGTGCTGATGTCCCTGCCGGAGGAGCGCCGGGAAGCCTTTCTCGAGGATCTGGAAACCATCGCCAACTCGTGCCAGAACGCCTTGAAAGAATGGCGGTAATGTCACAGAGAACAGCCCAAAGGGATGTCGGCCGGGGGTCGCGCCAGCCATCCCCGGTCCGCACGTTCATGCACAAACCGATCCCGGAGGGATCGAAGATCTGCTGGCATCCCTGCGGGATGCCTGGCTTTTTAACGTTGAAATCCGGTGGTGTCGGCGCGAGGCGCCTCAACCACCGGCTAACAGCATGGAAGCCTCAGGAAATATCGCGCATCCCCGGGCAGCCGGGATCCAACAGCGCCGTCAGCGGAGCTTGATCCATCGGCGGGCTTTCATTTCGAAACGGGGAAGGGCGCCGGGGGGGCGCAACTGCACCGGCACGCGCAGATTGAGCGCGCTTTCGAGCGTGGACTCGAGCTTTCTTTGAAGAACGGTGTTTTCAAAACCGTTGGCTGCCGTTTCGACTTCCAGAGATAACTCGGTCATGGCCCTGCGGCAGTCGAGGGTGACCCGGTATTCGGCGATATTTTGAAAGGTGTGCAATACATCCTCGATCATGCTGGGGAAAACATTCACGCCGCGCACAATGACCATGTCGTCGCTGCGGCCAAGAATGCCGCCTTCCAGGGCCAAAGCACTGCTGCCGCAGGCGCAGACACCGGGCGGCCTGGCTTTCACCAGATCGCCGGTGCGATAGCGGAGCAGGGGGGAACCTGTCCTGTCCAGCGTGGTCAGCACCAGCTCCCCTGTCGCTCCTGCCAGAGTTGCCGCCCCGGTTTTGGGGTCGGCGATTTCGGCCAAATAGGCCGATTCGAGCAGATGCAGCACGCCGGGCTGCGCCGGGCATTGGTGGGAGACCGGGCCGACTTCGGTCATGCCATGATGATCGAACACAACGGCGCCGGGCCACAGGGATTCGATCAGCGACCGTGTCGCGGGTATGCTGCCGCCGGCCTCCCCCGCCACAACGATCAGGCGGACGGAGCTTTTTCTCAGGTCGATTTCCGACGCTCTCGCGATTTCACCTAAATGCCGGGCGTAGGTGGGGGTGCAGCAGAGCACTGTGACGTCATTGTGGAGAATGGCCTGAAGACGGGCCTGGCTGGTCATTGCCCCGCCGGGAAAACAGAAATTGCCCATCCGATGCACGGCATCCAGAGCGGACCAAAATCCCAGGAACGGCCCAAACGAAAAGGCGAAAAAGAACCGGTCGCGGGGTGTCACAGCCGCCGCGCCAAAGATGCGCACCCAGTTTTCCACGAGATGGCTCCAGCTCTCCTGCGTGTCGAGCCAGAACAGGGGCGCCGAGGTGCTGCCGCTGGTCTGATGGCAACGCGCATACGCTGCGGCTGGATAAGTGAGATTGGATCCATATGGGGGATGCTCCCTTTGATCCTCCACAACCTCACGTTTCCAGGTGAAGGGGATGGCGCGGCCATAATCCTGAATCGATGCGAACACGGGGGGCTTGTCGAGACCCAGTTTTCTGCGGTAAAACGCGTTGGCGGGCAGGATCGATCCCAGCAACGTGTTGAGTTTTGAGAGCTGAATTCGTTCCAATTGCGCGCGCTGCGCATGGCTGGATTGGGAATCGACTGTTTCCATGCTTCACTCTCAAGGCTGGGCGGCGGGCGCCTGGCGAATGGATGCCGTCCCTTGTGCCGATGAGATGGCTGCCGGTTTTTTGGGGGCCACGGGAGCGGGCTTGTAGAGGGTCACCAGGCAGCCGCCTGCAGCCGCGAGGGCGAGCCCCAGAGCAAATTGCCATGGCAGCTTCAGCCAGCCTCCGGCAGGCGGATGGAGCAGCAGCGAATAGAGGGCGTTGACCACCGGCGCCCCGGCGAAAACGATGGACATGACCACGGCCGGCGCGCCTTTGGCGCCGAAGGCGAGGAGGACGCCAAACGCGCCCGCTGCGCCCACGATGCCCGCCACCAGAGACCAGGCGATGCCCCGTGCCGGGAAGCTCCAGGCCGCCCCTTTGACAAGGAGAACGGCCAGCGGCGCCAGCACGGCTGTGATGAAATAGGCCAGGCCGACAAACAAAAAGGCCTTGTATCGCCCGTTGACAGGGTCGTTCATGGCGCCCTGCCCGGTGTGAAGGAACACGCCGTAGAGGCCCCAGCAGATGACCGTGGACAGGGAGAAAAAAAGCCAGCCAAGCCCCTGCGGGCCGGCGGTGTTGGGTGAAATAATGGAATTCATAGGGTGGTTTATTGTTCGTGCAAAAGCGACTGGGGCGCTTCCTGAATTTTCTGAGCGATGGCATCTGGAAGGGAAACGGCCTTCAAGGATCCGTCGCTTTGCTTTTCGGCGCAGGCGATGGCGAGTTTCCCCCGGGCGACTTCCCGGCTTTCGTTCAGGCGGGAGAACCGGAATTGATAAACGAGGCTGCGCGTGCTTTTCCTGGCCACCAGCAAATGAACCTGGACTTCATCCTCGAAGAACAGCGGCGATTTGTAATCGCAGGAGGCGTGAACCCGGGGCAGGCAGAGCTGGATGCCCGAACGCGAAAGGACGACCGAGTGGCCGAGCGAGCGGAAAAATGCATGCTCCGCCGTTTCCATGAACCGGAAGAAGTTGGAAAAATGCATGATGCCAGCCATGTCCGTTTCACTGAACTCGACCCGTCGTGTCACGCGGAATTCAAATGCCATGGTGCCCTTTTGGTTGGTTCAGGCCGTTACGGTGGCAGGAGTGGGGGCTGGCTCCGGCGATCCATAAGGTAACGGAGCAGGCACATTGACAAACTCGGCGATGGCCTGGAACAGCCGGGAGAAATCCTTGTTCACATCGCCGGAGAGGCAGTCCGTGATGGGCCCGTTCAGATCGGGGTACTGATCCGTCAGGGTGCGAAAACTGAAATTGGGCTCGTAAAAGGCGCAGACCAGCTTGCGCATGTTTTCGATGCCCTGGTGCAAAACCGCTGTGTAACCGGCAAAGCGGTCGGCCGAGAAATCCCGTTGTGCAAAGGCCTCCACTGCGGCATCCGCCGCGAGGATGCCGCTTTTAAGGGCAAGCATCACTCCAGAGCTAAACACCGGGTCAAGAAACCCAAACGCATCCCCCACCAGCACGAGACCATGGGAGGCGCCAAAGCGGGAGCGGTAGGAGAATTCGCTGGTCAGATGGTAATCACCGGTGGATTGGCCGGGGGCGAGATGGTCCCTGATCCAGGCGTTCTCCCCCACCTCCCGGTGGAAGATTTCCCGGGGTGCCCTGACGCCGTCGCGCGTGAGGTACCGGCCCTCGGCCACGACCCCCACGCTGATGAGGTCATTATGCTGGGGAATATACCAGAACCAGCCCTTTTCTGGCACGAAGGCCACGGTGGTGGCACCGGCGTCGATGCCGGCATCGCGCTGTGCGCCGCGGTAGTAGGTCCAGACCGCGACCTTGTTCAAAAGCGGATCGCGCACACGCCAGTTGTGTTGGGTGGCGGCCACGGCATCGCGGCCGGAGGCGTCGATGGTGAGGGGCGCGGTCCAGGTGGTGGACTGGCCGAGACGGTCGGTGACGGCGACTCCGCTCACGCGGCCCCCCTCTCGCAACAAGGCGGTGACCGTGGTCTCCTCATGGATGACCGCGCCCTTGGTTCGGGCATTCTCCACGAGCAGCAGGTCAAACTCGGAGCGCAGCACCTGCCAGGTCTGGGCAATGTCCGGCCCGTAGCGGGTGCTGAAATAGAACGGCTGGGAGGCGCGGCCGCTGGTGGAGACGAACTGCACGCTGTGTTTTTTGATGAACTGGGAGGCGCGCATACGTTCGATCAGGCCGAGGCGCCTGAGCGGCTCGAACGTGAAGGGCAGCAGCGATTCACCGATGTGGTAGCGGGGGTGCCGCGCTTTTTCAAACACGACGACGCGCAGCCCGTTTTCGGCCAGCACGGTGGCAGCGGCCGCGCCAGCCGGCCCGGCCCCGATGACAATGACATCGCAGGTTGTTTGCGTCTTCATGGGCAAATGCAGTCCGGATTCTCCCCGGCCACCGGGGCCAGGATTTCCACCACTTCCGCCAGCGGTTGGCCGACCGGATTGGCGAGCAGGTTGCGGCGTCCGTAGAGCGGTCCGCCATGCGGCAGGTCCAGGAGTGCCCGCAGGCGGGCGCCCCGGCGGATCTGAAAGAAGGCCCCTGGCCAGCCCTGATGTGGCAAGCCGTCCTCCTGCAAAATCCGGCCAAATGGCTGTTGCTCTGCCCGCACCCGGGCCTGTGCGGTGGGCGGGAGACGGTCCAGGTGCACACGGATGACGCCGTATTCCACTGGTCGGCCGGTGCCCGTGAGGGTAAGGGCAACCTCGCGGTAGTACAAGGGGCCATCCACCAGGCGGCCCAGCACGCGGACCTGCAGGCGGTCACCGTAAAACTCCTCCAGGGTGGGGGGTCATGTCCCGGTGGTGATCCAGCAGGTGGCGCATGGAGGCCGGCAGGTCGGCGGGGTCCAGCGGATCCAGCGCCGGAGAGGCCACGCCGGTGCGGCGATAGAACTCGCGCAGTTCCCGGGAGAGCGGGTCTAGGTGGGGGCGGGTGGCAATGAGGGTGTCAGCCATGGCCTAGCGGGTTCAGGTGTAGCGGGCGTGTTGGTGTTCCGGCAGGAAGAAGTCATGAACCAAGCGGTCCACCTGGAGCAGCCCGGCGCGGCTCAGACGCAATTCCTCGCCGGTCTCGCTGAGCCAGCCTTCGGCCTGCCAGCGGGATAAGACCGCGCAAAAGCGTTGCCGGATATCGAGGTTGAACTTGGCCTGGAAATAATCCGGTCGGACATGGCCCAGCTTGAACTGGAGCGCCAGCTCGCGGATAAGACGCTCCTCCACATTGGGCGTCAAAGCGCGGTAAATGGGCAGACGTCCCTGTCTGACCTCCTCCATGTACGGTTCAAAGTTATGCTGGTTCTGGTAATGGGTGCCATTGAGGTGAGAGAAGGAGGCCACCCCCAGGCCCAGCAGATCAGCCCCCTGCCACAGGCTGTCCCGGTAAACAAACCGGGCCGATTCCCGATTGCGCACCGCTGTGTAGGCGCTGGCCACGTGATATCCGGCGGCCTGCAGGGCATCGAAGGCTTCATCCACCCAGCGGCGTTTGGTCTGCCAGTCCGCCACGGGGGCATCCTGCACCCCGTGGGTCTTCATGTCTGCGTAGATCCGGGTGTTGAACGGGATCTCCATCTGGTAAATCGTGACGCTGTCCGGCGCCAGGGCCACAGTCTGGCGCACGCAGTCCTGCCAGTTCTCGTCCGTCTCCCCCAGCATGCCGGCGATGAGGTCGATATTGATCTGCGGAAAGGCCAGTTCGCGCGCAAAATCATACGCCCGGCGGATCTCCTTGGAACGGTGCGCCCGGCCATTGATCTCCAGCAGGTTGTCGCTGAAGTTTTCCACCCCCAGGCTCAGCCGGGTGACGCCCAGCTCCCGGATGGCCTTGAGCTTGTGATCGGAAAGCGTGCCGGGCTCGCACTCGAAGGTGACCTCCTGTGCCTCATCCCAAGGCAGAAGCGCTTTCATGCGGTCCCCGAGGTATTGCAACTGGGACTCGGAAAGGTAGGAGGGGGTGCCGCCGCCAAAATAGACGAATGACGGTTTGCGCCCGGCGATGGCCGGACGACGGGCCGCCAACTCAAGCTCCCCCAGGGTGGCGTCGAGGTAGGCGCGGATGGCGTGGGAATCCTTGTCCGTATAAACCTTGAAATAGCAGAAGTGGCACCGCTTGCGGCAGAAGGGGATGTGCAGGTAAACCCCCAGCGGGGTACCGGCTTTGGGCGCCTGGTCCAGGGCTGCGGTCGCGTCACCCACCCGCTCCGGCCGCCAAAACGAGAAGGGCGGATAATTGGAGACAAAGTAATTGCCCGCCGTCGTCCGCTCAGCGGCGGGCGGCAGGGTGGTCGGTTCGGTAAGGGATTCAGTCATGGG
>CAIYYI010000662.1 GCA_903930345.1 uncultured Verrucomicrobiota bacterium | reverse complement strand
CACCAATGCGGATTGTGGATTGCGGAATGCGGATTTGAAGACGAAAACGGGATCGCCCCACCGGGTTCTGGACTTCCGTGGCGGTTCGGTGTCGCCGCTCGCCGCAGATCCGGGCCGATGGGCTGGCTCAATCAGGGGCGTGTTGGATGGCTTCGCCCCGTGGCAATACACGCTTCAGGGTTAGGCGTCATGTTCGACAAAATAAATAATCCTATCGACCATCGCACCGACGTCTGCCCTTCTGGAGCGCAACTTCTCAAGTATTGCGAGGGCGACAAAACCCCTCAAGAAATACTCCATGCCGGGTGCTCGCTCGGCCGCAACCTCGTGGAGCGGGCGATCAAGCTCACGCTCGGACAGTTCAAGCACAACCGCCGCTGATTCCGGCCGAAACTTGCCTCCGATGCGCTCGGCAAAAATCATGGACCCCGCTGGGCGCTCACGCAACCCAGCGATCACTTCGTAGAGGTTCATAGGTCGCTTTACCATATTATCATCAGGTCAATTTGCCTTGGTAACGTTATATTACCGAGGTTTTCGGGCAAGATTGCCCGGGGTTGTTCTCAGCCAGAGAAACGGAGTGATCCATGGCCGTCACGCTATGCGATCCGCAGGAATAGTCAATCCACCTGTCCCACTATCTGCGCTCACCCAGACTGCCTCAGCCCCTTGCTGCCCCCCCTTTGCCGCCATGACCCGGGCCAGCACTTCGCCAAGCTGCCTGATTGGGTATGGTTTGCGCAGAAAGGCCTGGGGCAGCTCAGGATGGTTGCCAGTACGCACTTCGTCCTCGCTGTAACCGCTGGCCAAGATCACCGGGAGGGCGGGCGCAAGCTGGCGGATGGCCGAGAGTGTTTCCCAGCCATCCATGCGGGGCATGGTCAGGTCGGTCAACACACAACGGATTTCCGCCTGGTGCCGCTGGAATTTGGCCACCGCCTCGACGCCGTCCTCCGCCACAATCACGGTGTAGCCCAGGCGCTGGAGCGCGAGCGCGACAACTTCGCGTAGCACCGCATCATCTTCTGCCAGCAGCACCGTGCCGCTCCCGGCTGCTTTCGGGGGCGGGAGCGCCGGTTCCCGTGGCGCGGGGATGGCCTCCGCCACCAAGGGCAAAAAGACTTGGAAGACGCTCCCCTGCCCGGGTTTGCTCGCCACAGTGATGGCGCCCTGGAGCGTCCGGACAAGCCCCAGAACCACGGCCAGGCCCATGCCACGGCCGGTGAATTTGGTGGAATAAAACGGATCGAAGATCTTTTCGATCTCCTGGCCGGTCATCCCCCGGCCGGTATCGGCCACTTCCAGGCAGGCATAGGGGGCGCTGCCCGGCTGAAATTCAGCGGGCTGACGGTACGCAGCAGGAATGTCCTGAGCTGCGACAGTCTTGATGTTGAGGCGTATGGTATTGCGGGCGGTATCGCCGGCCTCCCAGGCATTGGTCAGCAGGTTGGTCAGGATCTGTTGTACCTGGTTGGCATCCGCCGAAACAACCGGCCCGGGAGAAGGCAACTCGGTCTTCAAAGCCACCGTTTGTGGCATGGCGGCGCGGAGCAGGCTGAGACTCATCGAGCAGGCTTTAGAAAGATCCAGCAGCCCGGGCTCGCAACGGGTTTGCCCGAGGTAGGTGAGCATGGAGGTGCT
>CAIYYI010000661.1 GCA_903930345.1 uncultured Verrucomicrobiota bacterium | reverse complement strand
CGATCTGGCCCGCTGGCTCGGGAAACCAATTCGGGCGTGGCTCCAGCGCCGTCGTTACTCCCTGCCCACGCTGACCCAGGGCGATGAGACCAAGCTGATCCTCGTTTGCCGATTGACCCCGGGTTTTCCTTTGCCCATACAGAACTACCTGCTCGGCTGTGCCCAGGTTAATTTCACTCGGTACCTGCTTGTCTCCCTGCCCATTCAAGCGGGGTGGGCGTCGGCGTTCGTCTACTTTGGAGATGCCTTGACGCGCAGCAAAGTCTGGCCGGTGATCATGGCCGCCTGTCTCTTTGTGGTGGTGGTGATCGTGATCGCCTTGGTGCGCAAACGCATGGGCATACGCCCTCAAACATCGGCAACTCCCTGATTCGCCATACGCCCCATGCTGACTCGGCCAAATCCTGACGCACCCAAACTGACCAAGCTATCGGTTGTCATTCCTGCGCGGGATGAGGAAGGGTGCATCGCCTCCACCGTCGAGCACCTCCATCTGGAGTTGCGCTTGCAAAAGGTGCCGCATGAAATAGTGGTCGTGGATGACGGCAGCTCCGACTCAACTTGGAGCATACTGACCGACTTGGCGAAGAACAACGATTGCCTCAAGCCGGTGAAAAACGAGGGCCGTCACGGGTTTGGTTGCGCCATCATCAAGGGCTTTGATTCAACCACGGGCGACGCCGTGGTCGTCATGATGGCCGATGAATCTGATGATTGTCGCGATGTGGTGCGTTACTGGCATTTGCTGAATGAGGGTTGGGATTGCGCCTTTGGCAGCCGCTTCGTGAAGGGTGGGGGAGTCATTGACTACCCATGGCTTAAGCTGCGCATCAATCGTTTGGCCAACCTCTTCATTCGCGCGTTGTTTAACATTCCGTTGAACGACACCACCAACGCCTTTAAAGCCTATCGCAAGACAGTGATCAATGGCTGCCGTCCCTTTCTCTCGCCGCATTTCAATTTGACCGTGGAGATTCCCCTGAAAGCCATCGTCCGGGGATTCTCCTGGACTGTGGTGCCGATCACCTGGCGCAATCGCCGCACCGGATCGCCCAAACTAAAGATCCGAGAAATGGGCAGCCGCTACTTTTTCATTGTTGCTTACGTTTGGTTGGAAAAGTACTTCAGCCGAGGCGACTATCAAAACAGGTAGAAATCGGTTTTTGTTTCCGTTGATTATCCGCCAACTGGTTTTAGTTTTCTAATTATTATGAAAGGCATCATTCTCGCCGGTGGTTCTGGCACCCGGCTCCATCCGCTCACGCTGGTGTGCAGCAAGCAGCTCCTGCCAGTGTTCAACAAGCCGATGATCTATTACCCGCTCTCCGTCCTCATGCTGGCCGGTATCCGGGAAATATTGATCATCTCCACCCCTCAGGATCTGCCCAGGTTCCAGGCCCTGCTCGGAGATGGCCAGCGGTGGGGCCTGCAACTTTCCTACGCCGAACAGCCGCATCCGGGCGGCCTGGCCCAAGCCTTCATTATCGGTCGTGAGTTTGTCGGCGCCTCCCCAGTCTGCCTGATCCTGGGCGACAACCTGTTTTATGGACACGGCTTGCAGGAAATGTTGATGCGCGCAGCCTCCCTGGAGCATGGAGCCACCGTCTTTGCCTACTACGTGCGTGACCCGGAGCGCTACGGGGTGGTGGCCTTTGATCCCGCAGGGCAGGCAGTCAGCATTGAGGAGAAGCCGAGTCAGCCAAAGTCCAATTACGCTGTCACTGGCCTGTATTTTTATGATAACCAAGTGGTCAAGATCGCCGCCGAACTCCAACCCTCGCCGCGCGGCGAGCTGGAGATCACCGATCTCAACCGGGTGTATCTGACGCAGGGGACTTTGAAAGTCGAGCGCATGGGCCGTGGCATTGCCTGGTTGGACACCGGCACCCATGAAGCCCTATTGGAGGCGTCTGATTTCGTGGCCGCCCTCGAAAAACGACAGGGCCTGCTGGTCTGTTGTCCGGAGGAAATCGCCTTCCGCCAGGGATGGATCACCGCCGGTGAATTGGCCAAATTGGCCGAACCCCTT
>CAIYYI010000660.1 GCA_903930345.1 uncultured Verrucomicrobiota bacterium | reverse complement strand
CGCCAAGGGTGCGGGCCGACAGCAGACGCCGCGGTCACCGCCGTAGCGCAGACTGCCAAGTCTGCTGTATCGCCGACTGCCAGTCGGCAGGGCTAACCTAGCCCGTAGAAATTATGCAGTATCTGGCCTCTGAAAATTCCCACTGTTTGGAACCGGAATGGCGGACGTTTTGAACATTTGTGAGCGGTGTTGGCGTAGCGTTGGGGGAAGGTTTTCTACAATGTGGTTCCGCATGGAGGTGTGGGAGCACTGTTTTAGGGCGCCGTCGATCTCGTCAGCGGAATGATTGGCGCACAAGAGCGGGAGCAGATAAATAAGCCGGTTGAGTTCGGCTTGGGGATTGCGCTGGATCACGGTTTTGAAGAGGCCAAAGAGCGACTCAATGGCGTCACTGCTGACCAGCAGTGGCTGTTGTCCCATTGCGAGCAGACGCTGAATGTGGATGTGTTTTTCCAGCCACAAGGAGAGCCGCCTGCGCACTAAAGATCGGGGGGAAAGTTGGGCCAAGATCGCTTGGGCCTCGAGGTGGGTGGTTTCATTTAAGCCGGTGGTTTTCAGGAGCTTAAGAAAGCGTTCGGTGAGCGCGCAGGTGTGGCTAAACCGTTTCAGAAAGGGGCGTAGTGAGGCGAAGCCGGCAAAGGCCTTGCGCACTCGGCTTAAATCCGTGTGGGCTTGGGCTCGACCCCGCCCGCCAACGATCTCGATGATTTTGTGGGCCCACTGGGCCACGGCGGTGATGCTCTGAAACCGGCCTTTGGTCCGAATTTTGGGGGGTAAGAGCCAAGCCAGGTTGGTTTGGCGAATGCGGGCCGCCGCCCGGGCGGTGATTTGGATGAATTTAAGGAAGGACTTGGAGGTGGCATAGAGCGCCTTGAGCGCATTGGCCGCAAAATGGCCGACGTCCTCGAGAAGATAGATTTTCTGTTCCGGTCGCTGGGCGCAAAACAGCGCCACGCCTCTCTGGAGATCGGACCCCCCGTCTTTGAGGATCGCTGCGGGAACCCCGGTCTTGGCGAAGATCCGGCTCAAGGCCTCGGAGACCCGCAGTCCATTCCACTGGTGAGACACTTCCAATCCGATGCATTCACAGTCCCGGGGGCCGATGGCCCCTTGCTTACGCTGAAGGGCGCTGAGCGCCACGCGCAAGACCACCAGCGCTTTGCGGGTGCCAATATCGATCGAGCAGTCGAGGATCGCCACCCAGGGTTCGCTGAGCGTGGACACCTGCTCGAAGAGGGCGATTCCCGCGCGCAAGGTCCAATTGATGACCGAGGTGAAGTGCGGGATGCGGACCTGAGCCCAGAGCCATGGCTGAAAGACTTGCATAATGCGGGGGACGGACCGGAAAGAGACAATACTCCCGACCACCAGGAGCACGCACAAAGTTCGGTACGGCATCATCGCCCCCGTTACCCGCGTCCGTTCCGCATCCCGGAGCGCCGCGCGGAGTTGGGTAATTTCGTTTTCCAGGCGGTCGATCTCCTGCTGGTCCCGCACCTGGCGTTTTTGATAGGCCCGCACCTGCTTTCGGAACCCCCGGATGTGGGAGCCGCGGTTTTTGGCTTTGGCTTTCCAGTCGTTCCGCGACCGCACCAGTTTCGATATTTTCATTCCCTTAGGCTTGCCATTCTGATAGCCTTCAACGGCTATCAGATATGATAGCGCGTAACGCTAACCAAAGGAACAAACGATGTCATCAGAGAAATGGAAGAGACGGGTGAAAACCATCCAAAGGAAGCTTCAACAGATCGGGGACATGAGGCCGGGCAGTCTGAATCAACAGCTCACCGTATGCGGTCGTTCCGGCTGCCGCTGTCAGGACCCCCTCAACCCCCAAAGACATGGCCCCTATGATCAGTTAAGCTATGT
>CAIYYI010000659.1 GCA_903930345.1 uncultured Verrucomicrobiota bacterium | reverse complement strand
TCCTTGCGTTTGGTGAAAATCGCCCCAGACGGTTGTGGGGCTTAACCCCCAAGGGGTTTGCTTAGGTTGGGTTACTACCCCCAAAGTGCTTGGAAACCAGTCTGTTACAGGAAGTTTAACAAACCCTGTAAAGTCATGATCAATAATGGTTTGAATAAAATATTCATGCGTGTATATTTCTGGCATTGAATTAGCTTACGAAACATGTTGGCACACCATCGGAAACGGCTAATTCGGCAGTTCTCCGAGGTGTTTATTTATTTGTTGCCCTATGAATGCATTACTGAAGTCGTTGTTCGCGCTCTCCCTGGTGGTCATCACCCCGGCATTCGCCCAGGAAACCACCACGAATACAGCGCCCCTTCTGCCATTGGTTCCGCTACAAATGGTTTCGCTGCAATTGGTGGATGGCAGTGCGGCGGAAGGCGTGACAGCTTCCGGGGCCCTTAATGTGGGTTCCGTGCGGGTCTCGCGTACCGGAGCAACCAATGAACCGCTGAACGTGCGCCTGGTCTATAGCGGCAAAGCTTCCAACGGGGTGGACTATGCCACCTTGCCCGGCTACGTCACCATTCCAGCCCGGGAGACTTCAACCTTGGTCACTGTGGTTCCAGTGGATGACACCATAGCGGAGCCGACGGAATCAGTCATCATCCAACTGCTGGCCCAAACCGGTTATGGGATTGTGACGAGCAACTCTGCCAATACCACAGCCTGGCAGGCCACCGTGCTGATCGCTGACAATGACAACAAGGCGCCTGAAGTGACCTGGCTGAGCCCGGTGGCGGGCAGTGTTTATCAGTTGCCAACCTCGGTGGTGCTCCGTGTTTCCGCCAATGATCCCGATGGCACGGTTCGCAACGTCAGTTTTTTTGCTGGCACCAACAAATTGGGGGTCGTTTATGGATCCAACGGTCTCTATAGCTTCACGTGGCAATCCCCGCTGGTGGGCAACCAGACACTGACAGCGAAGGCAGCGGATAATTTTGAGGCTTCCAGGGTTTCCCCATCCCTGAGCATTTCCGTGCTGGCCCCGGTGGTGGTGACCAATGAGCCGTCGCCCAAGGTCTGGCTTTCCTCGGGAGATTTGGACGCTCAGGAAGCTCCCCTGCTGATGGAGGGTGGGGTGATGAAGCCCGCGAATCCAGCCACCTTCACCGTCAATCGGTCCGGTTCAACCAACGCCTCCCTCATCGTTTATTATCAGGTGAGTGGCAGTGCGACGCCCGGTCTGGACTATGAATCCTTGGGCTCCCGCGTGGAAATTCCGGTTGGCAGCCGGTCGGTGAATCTGACGGTCAAGCCGCTGGATGATACGGAGGTGGAGCCGACGGAATCGGTGATTTTCTCCCTGCTTCCCCCGGTGACCATTGCCATCTATCCGCCCCCGCCCGGCTACTACCAGCTCAATGGGGTAACGACGCTGACGGCGACGATTCGGGACAACGACCAGCCAACCAATACGCTGCCGGTGGTGGTGGTGGAGACCGTTGATCCAAACGCCGCTGAAACCGCCCCCGGGGCCGAGCTTAATCCGGGTGTTTTCCGTTTCCGACGGGAAGGCCCCACCAACGGAGCGCTGACTGTTTATTACCGGTTTGAAGGCACGGCCATCAACGGCCAGGACTTCGGTCAGGTGGGCGGATCCACCCTGATCCCGGCGGGCCAATCCACCGCCACGCTCACCATCCAACCGGTGGATGACAGTCAGCCGGAGTTTCCCGAGACGGTAAACCTGATCCTGATGTACCCCCCGACGACCACTGATCCCACGATGGGGGTGTCAGGCAATGGAACCTTCGCCCCGGTGGTAGCCTACGCGATTGGCAAGCCTGATCGTGGTGTGGTAACCATTGCCGATAACGACACGTTGGAAACCAACCTGCCGCCGCTGGTTCGGATCACCTCGCCGGTGAACGGGTCGGTTTTCACTGCTCCGGCGCGCATCACCATCCTGGCGGATGCCCGGGATCTGGGTGGGGTGGTGTCTTCGGTGGAATTCTTTGTTGGCACCAACAGTCTGGGGGTGGTCAACAGTTCCTCCAACAGCGTTTCTCCAGTTTATCCTTTCCTGTTCAACTGGACCAACGTGAACGCGGGGGAGTATGTCCTGACTGCCTTGGCGACCGACGACCAGGGAGTTACCCGACTTTCCGAGCCGGTCAAAGTGCGGGTGACTGATCGTGTAACCAACAGTATTCCGGTGGTCTCCATTACGGCCATTGATGCGTTTGCCTCCGAGGGAGTTCTAACTCCCGAGTGGCCCAGCGGCACGGTCATTTCCAACACCGTGTCTGTGGGAGGTGCCAACACCTATCCAACCAACTTCTTGGTGCGCACCAACCCGGGTGTGTTTCTCATCAAACGCGACGGGCCCACGAATGCGCCACTTCTCGTGCAGTTGACGATTGATGGAACCGCCAGCAATGGTGTGGATTACGCGGCCTTGGCGTCCAGTGTTCTGGTGCCTGCCGGTCAGCGTTCGGTTCAGTTGGTGGTGGCACCGGTTGATGATGCTGTGGTGGAGGATCAGGAGACCGTCCGGATCACGCTGGTTTCTCCATTGCCGCCGCCGGTGCTCAGTTCCAACTTGAATGCCACTGTGTACGCCGCCCAGGCGACCGGGGTTGCCCCGGCTTATCTGATCGGTTATCCGACCCGGGCCACGGTGACGATTGCGGATAACGACCGTCCGCGCCTGCCCATCCGGTTGCCGGATGGCCAGTATCACTTCTGGCAAACCGGTACCAACGGCCAGGTTTATGTCATTGAAGTCTCTTCCGACCTTCGCACGTGGATTCCAGTCTCCACCAACACGGTTGTGGAAGGCACTGTCCATTACGTGGATACGGATTCGGGTGACTTCAAACGCCGTTTCTACCGGGCGGTGACGCTGCCTTAAGACAGCTTGCTGGGCTTTGGTTTTTCTCACAACCGGATGTTTTACGACATCCGGTTGTTCTGCTTATGGGAGATGCTTTTATTGCACGGCAAACCAATTAACCTTTCAACCATTATGGAAGGGATGTTGAGAAAAAAAGTGCGGCTCGGTGGTGGCACGCCAAGGTGGTGGGGGTGGGGAACCCCGCTGAAGAAACGAGCCACTCTACCCGAACCGCAATTACATATCTACTCCCATTCCTGTTTTTGTCAACACTCCTTTTCGTGACTTTTTATTCCGCTCAAACGGCCTCGTTAAAGAACTTTTTTATGGCGTTTATTCAGCCAATCCAGGTGTCTTTGGGCGTGGAAACAAATGCATGGGACAGCCGACAGATCGTCGGTGCCCAGAGGCGTTCAGTCTGGCCAGCGGCCGTCCAATAGGGGGCGGGGAGTGAATTGCCCGGGATCAAGCACCGCGTGTTTGATGCGCTGCCGCTTCCAGGTATAGGTGATGTGGACCAGCCCATCCCGGGTCTGGATCACGGCGGGGTAGGAGAATTCGGCCCCGGGTGTGTTTTCCAGCACCGTCACCGCCTCCCAGCGCACTCCGTCCCGGGAGCAGGCCACGTTCAGGGGACTGCGGCCCTTGGCGGTGTGATTGTAAACCACCACGTGCCGACCATCCGACAGGGTCACGGCATCGGTGCCTGCGTTGGGGTTGGGCAGGGTGAGCAGATTCATCGGACCCCAGGTTTTACCGCCATCGGGTGACCAGGCGTCCCAGAGTTTTCCCTGGCGGCTACGGCCCAGGGCTTGCAGTCTGCCTTCCGGGTGGAAGAGGACGCTGGGTTGGATGGCCCCGATGGTCTTGCCGTCATTCAGCGGCTCGGTTTTGGACCAGGTTTTGCCCAGGTCGGGAGTGCGCTCAAAGTGGACGCGCCAGCCCGCATGTTCCGAACTGGTGGGACACAGCAGATCGCCGTTGGGGAGCTGCACCGGCTTGTTCTTGATCGGCCCCAGAATGCCTTCCGGCAGACGCTCGGGTTTGGACCAGGTGCCCCCGCCATCCTCACTGCGGAGCAGCATGCCCCACCAGGTGCTGGGGGAGGGGCCGACTTTGTAAAAGAGGAGCAGAGGGCCTTGGGATGACTGGTGCAGCACCGGGTTCCAGCAGGGGTGCCGCAGCGCCGGGGTTTGGATGCCGTTGGCGACTTCCTTTGGCGGCGTCCAATGGCCGCCATCCATCCGGGAGACCCAGATGCCGACATCCGGGCTCTGTTCCCGCAAGCCGCCAAACCAGGCGGCCACCAGCCCGTTCCTGCCCTCCGCCAGCGTGGAGGCATGGCACTGCGGGAACGGCGCTTCCTGGTAAATGAACTCCGAGATGACCAGGCTGGCGGGAGGGGGGGCGGACCAGCCAAGCAGGGTGGTAAACATCAAGGCAGCCAGCGTGGTTTTCATGGCCGCATTCAGCCGCATTTGCCCGCCCTCGGCAAGGGAAATCACCGCCCAGGATCCAGGGTCACCACGCAGATTTGATTGCTCTCGACGCCCGCCTCGGCCACCCGCCGGACCAGCGCGATTTTGCGCCCATCCGGCGCGAACACGCAGGCTTCCGCCCGGGGTGCCTCAGTCCCTGGCCGGGTGGGGGTGAGCCGGTGGCTTTTGCCAGTGGCGGCCTCGGTGAGGAAAACGCTGCCATCCCCGGCGTGGGCGAGGTACCGGCCATCCGGGCTCCAGGTGAAGGCGGAGGTGATGGGCCAGGGGTTGCGGCTGATTTGGCGGGGCTCCCCCCCGGCGGGATTGATGCTCCAAAGTTGAACGACGCCATCGTCATCCTTCATCAGAAAGGCGATTTGACGGCCATCGGGCGAACTGCGCAGCCAATGGCGGGGGCCCTGGACACCGGGATGTTTTCGGTTGGCCGTATGGGTCACGCGCCGCTGCCGCACGCTGGCGGGCGGCTGGGGACGCCGGGTGGTGTCGCCGGCCAGTTCAGGGGTGACGGTGATGGCGAGTTCCTCCGGCAGATCCACCACAAAAACCTCGGTTACCACCTGGTGGTTGGCACTCACCACCTGGCCCTGAAAGGCCAGCGCCCGCTGCTGGCGGGTGCCGTTCGCGCGCAGATACCCATTGGTGCCCACCCAGCCTTCCTCGCACGCGCGCTGGATTTCGTCCGTGCCCGGGGTTGGCTGGGCGGTGGTGCGGGTCACCACCACGGAAAAACAATCCCCATCGTGATTGCGCTCATGATCCCTGGCCACCCGCACAGGCCGTCCCGGCAGGCTGATCCCCAGGTCGCGGAGGTCTCTCTCCACCAGTGCGTCATTGTACGTGAAACTCACCCAGTCCCCCGCCGGAGCCCACACGTGCACATGGGAACCGCCGCGCAACGCACCGCAGGTGAACGGAGGTGTCAGATCGCGGGCATCCAACGGACGCGGTCCGGCTCCTTCGACCAAAAGCACTCCTTGCCGGTGGCAGGGGCCGTAGCTCCACTCTGGCGTCGGATTTTCAGGGCCATGGATGAAAACCAATTCCGCCCGGGTGGGATGATGGGTCGGCACCCCGCAATGGGCGCCGTTGGTGGAGCGGTAAAGCACCTGGATCTCACCGGTCTGAACGTTCACCCGCTCAATGGTGCTACCGGTGAAAACATCCCCGGCGGCATCGGGACGGGTGTCATAAACAATCCACTGGCTGTCGGGAGACCAGACCCCGATATTGGCCAGCAGGCGGCCACCCGCGCCGCGGGTGATTTGTTTTTCGTGGGCCGTGAAAGTCATAGTGTGAGGGAGAGGGGTGGAGGCGGTTTGGCCGACAAAGGCGCTGAGCCCGAGGGTGGCAGCCAGCAGGGAGCGGCAGATTCTGGCGGACAGCGGACGCATCGGTTACCAGGCGGCCTCAAGAATGCCGGTTAGTTCGGTTATGGTGAGGGGCAGGGGGTTGCCTTTCATGCTGCTCGCCTGGCTGGCTTTGGCCACAATGGCCGGCAGGTCGCCCGGTTGCACCCCGTAGGTGCGCAGCCGGGGGATTTCCAGTGCGGCAACCAGCTCGCGCACCCACTCCACGCCGGTTTCCGGAGCGGCGTCCGGTGTTTGGGTCAGACTGCAGGCAATCTCGGTGTACCGGTCCAAGGCGGGGGCCTGAGGGGAACGCAGGCGCAGGGCTTGCAGGTTCGTGGCCATGACTTCTGGTAGCAAGATGGCGCAGATGGCCCCGTGCGGGGCTGGAAACATGCCGCCCAAGGGCGCGGCAAATCCATGCACCGCCCCCAGACCCGCATTGGCCAGTGCCAGGCCGCCGAACAGGCTCGCCAGGCACATGTCCTCCCGCGCGGCCAGGTCAGGGCCGTGATCACATGCCCGGCGCAGGGATCGCGCGGCCCGGGTGATGCCTTCCCGGCACAGGCCGTCCACCATCGGATTGGCGCGGCAGGAGACCAGTGGCTCGATCAATTGGGTGAGGGCGTCGAGTCCGGTGGTGGCCGTCAGGGCCCGGGGCAAATCCAGTGTCAACTCCGGATCCACAATGGCCAGGTGCGGGAGCATCAAAGGACTGCGCAAGCTGACTTTGACCCGGTGCTCAGGCGAGGAGAGCACGGCGTTGCGGGTGGCTTCTGTCCCGGTGCCTGCCGTCGTGGGCAGGGCGATGAAAGGAAGGGGGGCCTGTGGCAGAGGCCGGGCCAGGCCGATGACCTCCAAATAGTCCAACAACTGACCGGGGTTGGGTAGCAGGGCGGCGATGGCCTTGCCGGCATCCAGGACGCTGCCACCCCCGCAGGCGATGACCAGGTAGCAGCCCGCCTGGCGGGCCAGGGCGGTTCCGGCTTCAACCACTTGGAGGGTTGGTTCGCCGGTGACCGTCAGCGGGACAGTGGCGATTCCGTGCGCCTCCAGCAATTGACGTAACCCGGCACTGCGTTGGGTGGATCGTCCGGTCACCAGCAGGGCGCGGGAGCCGCAAGCCCGGGCGGCGGATCCGGCTTCAGCCAGGGAGCCGGGGCCGAAAACCACCCGGTGGGCGGTGGCAAATTCAAAGCGCATGGCAGGAGGGTTCCGGAATCGCGGGAATCTTGCTCACCATTGATCAGGAGCGGGATGCACAGCGGTGTATTTCACGCTGGTGCGCGGCGTGGCCATCATGGGGGCGACGGTGTCGCGCCAGGCGAGGTAATGGCTGGTTTCCTTGTGGGCCGCCGGTGCGGCGGGGGTGCGATACCCTTCCACCAAAACAAACCGGGTGGGGTCATCGGTTTGCTGCACCACATCAAACCGGGCAATGCCCGGTTCATGAACGCTGGCCTGCGCGTTGACAAGCGTGGCTGCGTGGAAGGCGGCGACGCACTCCGGTTTCACCTGGACATGGACGTGAACAATGATCATGACGCTTTCGTGTTAGCCGCTCTTGTACCATCCGTGGTGGCAAAGGCCAGCAAAACCGGCACGGAGCCCAGGTCACATTTTTTTGATGGTATCCCAGACGGGCATGAGATCCTCATCCTGCAAGGCTCGGCGCTTGATGGCGGCCTCATCCCCGGCGGCGGCCATCGCGCGTTGCAGCCATTCGATCGCCTCCTGATGATGGCCCATTTGGGCGGCATAGCAGGCCAGGTTGAAGGGGATGATTTCCTCTTTGGGAAACTGGCGCCAGGCAGGCAGCAGGGCGGCGCGGGCCCGTTCCAGACTGCCGTTGGGCACCCGGCGGAGGGCGTAGGCTTGGTGGATCCAGCCGGAGGACCGTTCGGGGTGCTTTTGCAAAAGCGTCTGGGCCGCCGCGAGCGCATCCTCCCAGTGCTGCTGGCCGGCATGGATGTCCCACCATAATTCCAGGATTTCCGGCTGGCAAAGCCCGGCCTTCTGCACGCCCCGCAGTTCCGCGGCGGCTTCCTGGGGGTTGCCCAGTTCCAGCCAGCCGATCGCGGCCATCAGGTGGTGGCTATCCGGTGGTTCCAACTTCGTCATACGATCAAGATAACCAATGCCGGAGATTTTTCCATCTGACAATCTGTTTCTCCACTTTGACCTCCAGCAGTCCGCCCTCGCCGCCGAATTGTTGATGACAAGGCGAGCTCAAAACGTCAGTTTCAGTGATCGCACTGCGCATGATATTCAAATCTATGAAAAGCATCCGTTTGATGTTCCTCGGATTCCTCACCGGATGGGTTCTCACGCTGCCCATGGTGGCGGCGGAGAGGCCTGATTTGCACGTGACGCTGGGGGAAAAGAACTCCGGTCTGGGGCTCACTGTGCCGTCGGGCGGGGATGGCGCCAATCTGCCCGAAGTGATCGGCGGTTCGCCTGCGCGGCGTTTGCAGGGGCCGCGCTCCGGGTACCTCTATGTGGCCATCAATCACCCGGAATACGCACGGGGACCGGCCGACCTGTATGTTTTGGTGGAGGTGTTTGATGACACGGTGGGACGGCTCGCCATCCAATATGATCAGGCCAGTTCCTCGCCGACCATTGCCACCCGGTATGCCAGCGCTGAGGATACGGTGTTTCTGACCGGCTCCGGCCAGTGGCGCACGGGCGTATTTTTGCTGCGGGAGGCACGCCTGGGGCATGGGCAGAACCAGGGGGCGGATTTCCGGATTGTGGGGCAGAATGTGGCTTTTCGGCGGATCACGGTCACCCCACGCCGGCCGGTCGCGTATCAGCCGGGCCAGGGGTTGGATGCCGAGACCTTGCGCCGCATCGCGGTAAGCCGACCGCCGGGGATGGAGCTGACCTTTGGCAATGATGCCAACGCGGCGGATGCAGCCCTGTTCAAGGCGTTGTCGGTCACCAGCGTGGAGAGCTATGTGGATTGGGCGGGCGTGGAGCCGCAGCCGGAAAAGTGGGATTGGAGCCAGTGGGACAAACAGGTGGCCACCCTGCAAAAAGCCCGGCTCAAGTGGGTGCCCTTCCTGATGGCCGGGTGCGCCTATGCCACCCCGCTCTGGTTTCAGAACGGTCCCGACTCGCACGTGTTCCGCTGCCTCGAACACGGGCGCGACAGCAAGGTGCAGAGCCTTTTCAACCCGCGCCTGCGCCCGCGCATTGAGCGTTTTCTCCAGGCCTTTGCCGACCGCTACCGCGACACCGGGGTCATTGAGTCCGTGCTGCTCGGCATCACGGGCATCTACGGCGAAAGCATCTATCCGGCCGGACCCGAGGGTGGCTGGACGGCGCGGTTGACGGGCGATTACCACAACCACCACGGCTGGTGGGCGGGGGATGCGTTGGCAGTGGCGTCATTTCGTGCTTCTCTGCGCGCACGGTATGGCATCGTCGCCACGCTGAACCAGGCCTGGGGCACCACCCACCAGACCTTTGATGCGGTGACCACCTTTCTGCCCGCCCAGGCCCCCAATGACCGGGCACGGGCCGATTTTGTGGAGTGGTACCAGCAGGTGATGACCGATTGGGCCGTCTTCTGGGTGAAGGCCACGCGCAGGGTGTTTCCCAAGACGGAGATTTACCTCTGCACCGGGGGTGATGGCGATCCCATGCTGGGCGCGGATTTCACGGCGCAAACCGCCGCCATCGCCGGGGAAGGCGCCGGGGTGCGCATCACCAACGAGGGCAGCGATTACACGCACAACTGGTCAATGACCCGGGAGGTGGCCACCGCCACGCGCCATTACGGCACGTTCTGCGGGTTTGAGCCCGCCTCCGGAGTGGACGCCAAAGGGGTGGTGGCCCGGGTTTATAACGCCACCGCTTCCGGTGCGCGGCAGTTGCACGATTACACCCCCAACACGCTGGGGCAGGGTGCGGCGGCTATGCAAAACTTCCGGTCCAATGCCGTGCATCTGATCCCGCGCCAGCCCCGGGTGGCGGCGGCCCTCTACCTGGCCCGGGAGGCGTGGGCGCTGGATCCCGGCACCATTGCCCCCGCGTACACCCTGGCGCGCACCCTGCGCGATGCCACGGATATCGACTTTGTCACCCGCCGGACGGCGATGGATGGCCACTTGCGCGACTACCGTGCGGTGGTGCTGGCCGAAGCACCCGTGCTGGAGCCAGCTGCCGCCGCCGCCTTGGAATCGTGGGTGCGGGCGGGCGGCACCCTGATCGCCGTCACCCGTCCCGGTGAGGTTCTGGGCGGCCGTTTGCACGATAACTCCGCGTGGCGCGCGCGCCTGTTCACCACCAACGTCGCGGCGGGCGAGTTGCTCCAGCCGACGCTCGTCGGTGCGGTTCCCTCGCACTGGAGCCTGGCCATCGGGAGCAACAGCGACCAGGCCTGGCTGTCGGGGGATTGGTTCGCGCGTGAACGGGGCCAGGAGTGGAAGGAGGTGCCCGGGGCCACCATGCGGTGGAGTGGCGGACGACCGGGCGTCTGGCTGCCGGTCACACCGGGGGCTGCGCACACGTTGCGGGTGAGTCTGTCCGTGCCCGGCCTGGCGCTGGGAACAGCGGGCATCCGGGTCTCCGTGCGGGGCCAGTCTGTGGGCGTCATTCGCAAAGCCGGCAAACAGGTCTGCGAGTTTGTGCTGCCTGCCAGCGTGTTGGGCGCCGGGCCGCTGGTTCCGCTGGAGTTCTTGGCCAGCACCTGGAAACCGTCCGTCCATGACCCCGCCAGCAAGGATGATCGCGCGCTTGGTTTTTCCCTGCACCGGGTGGAACTGGTCCGCGCGGGAAGTGAGGGCAGCCCGGCCATGACCGCCACGCTCCGGCTCACGGTCAACCAGCAACGATTGGCCCCGCTGGCCCGTGCGGTCGGCCAGGGGCGCACCATCCATTTGCCCGGGCTGGCCGAGCACCATTCAGTGGTGGCAGCCGTGCTGAGCAGCACATTGGACGGGGCGGTGGATGGTCAATTGGACGAACGCTTTTCCACCACCACCGACCAGGGGGTGCTGTGGTTTGATGCGAAATCAGCCCGTATCTGGGAGACGAAACAATAGGACGGGGGGATCACTTTGCCGCCAGGGCGGCCTCCACGGCCTCAATGATTTGGGCACCATCCGGTTCGTCTTTGGACTCAAACCGGGCCAGCGGTTTACCATCGCGGCCCAGAAGGAATTTCCCGAAATTCCACTTCACATTGCCGGGGAAGGCGGCCTCTTTGCCGGTCAATGCGGCATACAGCGGATGCTGTTCCGGACCGGGTTTCACCCGGAGTTTGTCGAAGATGGGAAAGGTGACCTCGTACTTGGTGGAGCAGAACTGTTTGATTTCCTCATTGGTGCCCGGTTCCTGCCCGCCGAAATCATTGCAGGGAAAACCGAGGACGGTGAAGCCGCGCGCCCGGTATTTCTGGTGCAAGGCTTCCAGGGTTTTGTACTGGCGGGTGAAACCGCACTTGGAGGCCACGTTGACCACCAGCACCACCCTGCCTTCGTAGGCTTTCAGCGAGGTGCTCTTGCCGTCGATTTCCTTAAGGGGAATGTCATACAGCGATCCCGCCAGGGCGGAGGTGGCGGCCAACAGGGTGGTGGTCAAAACAGTCGTCATAATGCCTTTGTTCATCCCTTCTAAAGTAAGCGGGAATGGCAGCGTGTCAAATCGGCATCCGGCACCTGTTTTTTGCTCGCCTTGGGCATTCAATGCCCAAAGAATTGCCCCCATGAAGGCCGTCGATAAAGATCCATCGCGCCGCTGTCGGGTGGTTGGCGGCGCTGTCTTGGCCGGGTTGGTGTGGCTGCTTGTGCCAACCGGAACGGTGCGGGCCGAACCGCTGCAGGTGGAGGCTGACGTGTGTGTTTATGCCGCCACTCCGGCGGGCATTGTGGCGGCGGTGGCCGTCCGGCGCGAGGGGCGCTCCGTGGTCATCGTGGAGCCGAGCCGCTGGGTGGGTGGCATCCTGGGGGCGGGGCTCAAGCCGATGCAGGACTGTCCCAACTATCAGGCCACCGGTGGTTTGACGCACGAACTGTTGCGCACACTGGGGCATCCGGCCTGGGCCAAAGGGGAGGTGGGTGACGCCCCGGCCGCGCTTGCCCAGATGAGCCCTTTGGAGGTGCGCCGGGATTTCCTTGCGTTGCTGCGCCAGTGGAATGTGCGGTTGATTCACGATCACCGGGTGGTGCGCTGCGAGAAACAGGGCGCGACCATCACGGCGGCGGTGTTTGACCGCGCACCGTATGATGCCCTGGGTTGTCCGGTGGCCGAACCCGCCACGCGGGACAGCCTGAGGGTGTCCGCTCGGGTGTTCATTGATGCCAGCTATGAGGGTGATTTCCTGCCCCGGGCGGGGGTATCCTACCGGGTGGGGCGGGAGGCCTCCGCCGAGTATCGTGAGGAGCACGCGGGGGTGCAGCCGCCCATGGAGGCGGTGCCGATTGATCCGTTCAGGCTTCCCGGTCAGCCCGGCAGCGGGCTGCTCCCCTGGGTTGAGGCCGATCATGGCAAGCCCGTGGGGGCGGCGGATGAATACACGCAGGCCTACAATTACCGGTATTACACCACCACCAACCCCGTGACGCGCATCCCCATCACCCCGCCGGATGGATACAATCCGGGGGATTACGAGCTGGTGGGGCGGTATGTGAGGCACCTGACGCAGACGGCGACCAACGCGACCGAACTGCACCAACGGCTGGAGGGTATTTTCCCCGGCTGGAAGAATTCCGGGGAGTGGAATTACCAGCGCAACTCCCTGTTCTCCATGGCGCCGGTTGGCGTCAGCCACCGGTATGCGGATGGCGATTACGCCACCCGGGCACAGATTTGGAAACAGCATCAGGATTACCTGCGCGGTCTGCATGCTTTTATGAGCACCGATCCGCGCGTGCCGGAAGCCTATCGGCAGGAGGTGGCCGCGCTGGGGCTGGACCGCCGGCTGCATCCGGAAACGCAGGGGTGGCCGCACCAGCTTTATGTGCGTGTAGCCCGGCGGCTCCAAGGGCGTTACACGATTTCAGCGCAGGATGTCTATAACCGCACCAAAGTCGATGATCCCGTCGGGCTGGCACAATATGGCATCGACACCTACCCCGCGCGGCGCATCTGGTTCGAGCGGGAGGGCCGCGTGTGGGTGGCGCTGGAGGGCAAGATGTTTGTGGGCGGATCGCGCGGGCCGACCAACGTGCCGTATCCCATCCCGTACCGGGCGCTCACACCGAAGGCGGAGGAGTGTGTCAACCTGCTGGTGCCGGTGAGCTTTTCCGCCACGCATCTCGGGTATGCCTCAGCGCGCATGGAGCCGGTGTTCATGATCTGCGGCGAATCGTCCGGCATCGCCGCCTGCCGCGCCCTGGCCGAGAAAGCCACCGTGCAGGGGATCGACCAGGCGGCCTACCGTGCCGCCTTGGTGAAGGCTGGCCAGAAACTGTCCTGGGACGCCGCCCCCGCCGGTGGGGAGTCGGGGGAGCTGACACTGGCCCGCCTGCTGAGGGAATGCGATCGGGACGGCGATCAACAGATCTCGCGCCCGGAGTGGGCGGCGGGCAAGCCGGGCTGGGAGTGGCTTTTCCCGATCGTGGACACCGATGGCAACGGACGCATCAGTGCCTCTGAATACCAGGCTTTTCAGGAGTACAAGGCCGCGCATCCCGACTGGCAAAAGAGGCGGCCATCGCCGGCCGGGCCGGGGAATCGGTGATGGTTTTCAGTTGCGCGGCTGGGTCCGGTGGCTTTTCGCTTTCACCCGGGCCGGGTTTGTGAGAAGAACAGGCCATGCTTTTCACCCGTTGCCTGATGGTCCTGCTGGGCCTCGTTGTGTTTGACCTTTCTGCGGCGGAAAACTCCGTCCTGTGGGGACGCGCCGGCGAAGCGTGGACACCCCAAAGTCGGTTGCCCGACTTCTCCTTCGCCGGGTATCACTGCGGGGAACAACCCTTGCCGGATCTGCCACCGGGCGTGAGCGTGAAACGCTTCGGTGCCATCGGCGACGGGGTGACCGATGATTCCCAGTCGTTCATTGATGCCCTGGCGCAGGTGAAAACGGGGGCCATTGAGATTCCGCCTGGCCGGTACCGGATCACTCGCATCCTGGAGATCACCCGTTGCGGGGTGGTGTTGCGCGGGGCGGGGCCGGATAAAACGGTGTTGTTTTTCCCCATTCCGCTGAACGAGATCAAGCCCAACTGGGGAGCCACCACCACCGGCCAGCGCACGTCGAATTATTCATGGTCGGGTGGTTTCATCTCTCTGCGGGGCGGTTTTTCAACCGCCCTCCTGACCTCCATCACCGGCGCCGCGCTGCGTGGCGACACGGTGTTCCCGGTCGCCGATCCGGCGAAGCTCAAGCCGGGGCAGCGGGTTGAAATCGCCCTCTCTGATTCGGCTGACAACAGTCTGGCCCGGCATCTTTATTCCAACGACGCCGGCCCGGTGGAAAACCTGAGGGGATCCACGCGGGTTTCCCTCGTGGCGCGGGTGGTGGCGGTGGCGGGCGGGCGGGTACGTCTGGACCGTCCGTTGCGTTGCGACGTGCGCCCGGAATGGAAACCCCAGGTGCGGCGGTTTGAGCCGACCGTGACGGAGTCCGGCGTGGAACATCTCACCTTTGAATTCCCCAACACCCCTTACCGGGGCCATTTCACGGAGTTGGGTTTCAACCCGGTGGCCTTGTCCAGCGTGGCGGATTGCTGGGTGCGGGACATCCGCATCGTCAATGCCGACAGCGGCCCGATGGTTTCGGGCTGCTTCAACACCATTGCCGGTGTGGTTTACGAATCCCAGCGCGCGCCGGACCGCGCCAACTGCACCGGGCACCACGGCATTTATCTGGGCGGGGGGGATAATTATTTCACCGGGTTTGACATCCGCGCCCGGTTCATCCACGACGTCAGCGTGAGTCATTGTGCCGGTTGTGTCGTTGCCCGGGGCAAGGCGGTGGACCTCTGTCTGGATCACCACTGCCGCACGCCGTACGAAAACCTGTTCACGGACCTGGATGCCGGGGTTGGCACCCGGCTTTGGGCTTCGGGCGGTGGTGCCGCCCTTGGGAAACATTGCGCGGCCCGGGGCACGTTTTGGAACCTCCGCGCAGCCCGCCCGCTTGCCTATCCGCCGCCATCGTTTGGTCCGCCGACCATGAACCTGGTGGGGTTGACGACAGCGCAACCCTCGGAAACGCAGCCTGGTGGGAAGTGGTTCGAGGCCATCCCGCCCGCGCAATTGGTGCCTGCCAACCTGCACGCCGCCCAACTGGAGCGCCGCCTGAAGGGCCGGACCGCCAAGTGAAAGAATGGCGCAAGACATTGGCGGTCAATAATCTGAACCGTTGATGAAAACCCCTGTTTGATCGGCCTTTGAACTCTTTCCCGGGTGCGCCTGTCAGATGGTGAGTGGAAGCCATTTAATTTTGACTGTCGGCCCGTTTGGGCTTAGCGTCCAATCCAATGCCAGCGACGAACATTCAGCGCCTTGGTCCAGTCAAGGTCGGCCCCCTTTGGGTGGCCGCCTCGCTGCTGGGTTTGGCTTGCTTGGGCGTCTGGGCGGGTGACCCCATCCAGTTTTCCACGCCTGGCAAGAAGGTGGATGCTCCCCAAAGGGATCTGCTGGAGGAGATTCTGAACCGGCCCTTTGACGCCCTTAAACCGGGCAGTTCATTGGGGGGGGTGATGCCGCCCATGTACACCCTGCCTATTCCCAGTTCGCAGGGTGGCGGGTCGCGGCGGGAGAGAGACAGTGACGATGGCAAAGATTGGGCTTTCAAAAGCCTCGAGAACGTCACCAGCACCCGCGCCATTGAGGATCTTTTCAAGGTGCAGCGTTACGGCGCGGACGGCAGGCGGATGGACAAGGAGTCCCTCGTGCAGCAGTTCCTGGCGGAACGCACCCAAAATGGAGCCCGGGATGGCCGTCGCACGTCCGAATCCCTGCGGATCGAGGATTCGATGGGGCTGCGTACTCCGGGGTATTCGTCCGGGGATGCCCTGGACCGTCGGGAGCCGGGTTTGGGCGGTGACCGCAATGTCAATCGGCTCACCGGCGTCGCGGAGGGCGAGGATCGCTCCCGCAACGGCCAGCCCAGTCGGGAGACTTTGGGAGGCGGGTTGTCCTTGCGCGATGCGCTGGGCGATCTGGCCCCTTCCCGTGAAAAGGCCGAAAAGGAATCCCTGCGGGCCAATCGCCTCACCGATTTCCAAAACATGCTGAATCAGGGGTTTCAATCGGGTTCCACCCCTCGGGCGCGTGATCCATTCTCGGTTACCGATGACGCGACCCGCCGGAACGTCAATCCGGTGGCACCTCGGGAGTTGATGCGGACAGGCGGTTCCACCCGCGACCGTCTCGGCGCGGATGCCAGTCCCCAGGATGATTTTCGCCGCAGCAAAACCCCATGGGAAACCTCCATGAAGCCGCCAGGCGAGGCATCCCTGTACTCACCGCCCAATGCGAATTCCATGCTGCAGCAGGAGGCGCAGCGGATTAAAAACCAGCCTCCGCCCGTGCTGACCATACCGCGTCGCAGTTTCTGACGTGGGTTGGGCGCGGTCCATTTTCGTCACCTCAAAATCCTCACGGCAGGATTTGCCTTGGCGGGCCAAGTTGGCCTACAATGCTCCCATGTTGCGGCGATTCCTTCCATTGTTCCTCTGGGCTTTTGGCAGCCTGGGGATGCTGGTTTCTTCGGTCCTGGCCGCCGGGCCTGGCCCGCAGGCGCAGGCGGATCAATTTCTGGAGCTGGTGAATGCCGGGTGGCAGGCGCTCGTGCGGGTGGAAAGCCAGGCGCAGTGGGAGGCGGCCACCGATGTCAAACCGGAACACGATGCGGCGGCCGAAGCGGCCGGGAAGGCGCGCGCGGCCTTCACCGGCAATCCGATGATCATCAAGGAGGCCCGTGCCCTGCTGAGCCTGAAACGGCAGTTGCGTCCGGTGACCGTCCGGCAGTTGGAGCGGGTGTTGCTGAATGCGGCGGAAGGGCCCATGACCAATCCCGAGCTGGTGGCCGCCCGCATTGCCGCCGAAACACGGCAGGCCTCCACCCTTAACGGTTTTGTTTTCCGCTGGCAAGACCAGCCCATCACCCCCAACCAGATCGACAATTTCCTCCAGACCAACAGGAATCTGGCCTTGCGCCAGCAGGTTTGGGAGGTTTCCAAACAATCCGGTGCGGCCCTCCAGCCGGGTCTGGTGGAACTGCGCTCCCTGCGCAACCGGGTGGCCCAGGAATTGGGGCACGCGGATTACTTTGCCCTCCAGGTGGCGGCCTTTGGCATGACCACGGCTGAGATGGTGGATCTGCAAAAGGAATTCATGCGGGAGCTGCGTCCCCTCTACCTGCAGCTCCACACCTGGGTGAAGCATGAGCTGGCCCGCCGATACGGAGAGCCGGTGCCCAAGCGCATTCCGGCCCACTGGCTCAACAACCGTTGGAGCCAGAATTGGACCGGGCTGATCGAGGGGGCCAATTTTGACGACCGCTTCCAGGGGCGTTCCCCGGAGTGGGTGGTGCGCGCCGCCGAGCAGTTCTTCACCAGCCTCGGGTTTTCCCCGCTGCCCGACACCTTCTGGACCCGTTCCGATCTCTACCCGGTCAAGCCGGGGGAGGCCCGCCGGAAGAACACGCATGCCTCCTGCTGGCATGTGGACCTGGACCGTGACATCCGTTCCCTGATGAGCGTGGAGGCCAACTGGCAATGGTTTGAAACCGCCCACCATGAGCTGGGGCACGGCTACTACTTCATGGCTTACTCGCGGCCCGGGGTGCCGCCGTTGCTGCGCACCGGTGCGAACCCCGCCTTCCACGAGGGCATGGGCGAGTTGGTGGCCCTGGCTTGCGGCCAGATCCCTTACCTCAAGACCGTGGGGGTGCTGCCCGCCGATTTTCAGGTGGATGAGCCCACGTTCCTGCTTAATGACGCGCTGGCCAACTCCGTGCCGTTCATATTCTGGAGTTCCGGCACCATGACGCACTGGGAGGCCGATATCTACGCCCACCAATTGGACCCCGCCCAGTGGAACGCGCGCTGGTGGCAGTATGTGCGCGATTTTCAGGGCGTGGAGCCCCCGGTCCCGCGCGGTCCGGGGTTGTGTGATGCCGCCACCAAAACCCACATCAACGACACCCCGTGCTACTATTACAGCTACGCCATCGCCACCGTGCTGAAGTTCCAGCTCCATGAGCACATCACGCGGAAGCTCCTGCACCAATCCACCCGGGCCAGCAACTACGCCGGGCAGAAGGCGGCCGGGGATTTCCTGCGCACGCTCATGGCCAAGGGGGCCACGGAGGATTGGCGCAAGGTCCTGCGGGATGCGACTGGCGAGAACCTTTCCACCCGGGCCATGGTCGAATATTACCGCCCGCTGATGACCTGGTTGCAGGAACAAAACAGGGGTCGGCAGATCGGGTGGGATTGAACCCGACTGCCCTGGTCATAACCAACTTTTCCCATGAATAGAACGATCCTGATAAAACTGGTGTCCATCAGCCTGGCGCTGGTGGGCGGGCTGGCGCTGGGCGGGTGCGGCCCCTCCAACAGCGGCAGCCCGGCGCCCGCCGCTCCGGCAACCGCCACGGAGCGCAACGTTTGGACGGAGGCCCGGGTCCACTCGGCCTTGCAGGCCGCCAATCCCGGTTACAACGGGCGCGCTGAGTTCCAAATTGACGGCGGTGAAGTGCTGGCCTTGCAGTTGAGTGGAACCGGCGTGACCAATCTGGCACCCCTGCGGCAGATGAGCTGCCGCGCCCTGGATTTGCGCCAGACGGCCATCACCGATCTGACCCCGCTGGCCGGGATGCCCCTGGTGGAGTTGTACCTGGAGGAAACCCCCGTCACCGATCTGGCCCCGCTGGCCCGACTGCCCCTGCAGAAGCTTTACCTGAGCAAATGCCCGGTGGTGGATTTGACCCCGTTGCGTGGCTTGCCCCTGGTGGAGCTGAATCTGGTGGGCACCCGGGTGCGGGATTTGCAACCGCTGAAGGGCATGCCCTTGCAGCAATTGTGGCTGACCGAAACTCCGGTGGTGGATATTTCCCCGCTGGCTGGAGTGCCGCTCGTGAGCCTGACCTTGCACCGCACCCAGGTGACGGACCTGCGCCCCCTGGCCGGCGGTGGCTTGCAGCGATTGCACATTGGCGAGACGCCCGTGGTTGATCTCGCCCCCCTGAAGGGATTGGCCCTGACCCGCCTGATCTTTGATCCCGCGCGCGTCAAGTCGGGTCTGGAAGTGGTGCGGACAATGACCACGCTGACCGAATTGGGCCTGTCGTTTGAGGACCGCATGTCCCCCGGAGAATTTTGGGCCGCCACCGACGCCCGCGTCCGCCTGCGCCCCTGAACCAGACCAAATCAGGCCAACCCGGGGACTTCCGGTAGATCGTCACCGGTCGGCACGGTGACCGTGACGGTGGTGCCGTTTCCCGGGCTGCCGGTGATGACCAATTGGCCGCCGACGGCCTCGGCGCGTTCCCGCATGCCCAGCACTCCCAGGCTGCGGGTGTTCGTCAGGGCTCCTTCAGGGATGCCCCGACCGTCGTCGCTGACTGTCAACACCACCTGGCTTGGTTTGGATTCCATCACGATCTTGATTTCCGTCGCCTCCGCATGGCGGGCCACGTTGGTCAGAATCTCCTGGAAAATGCGGAACAAGGCCGTGGCCGCCGCCGGGTTGATGGCCGGTTTTTCCCTGGGAAACCGGCAGTGGCAGGGGATGGTGGTCCGCTCCTCGTAGTTGTGCACATACCATTGCAGCGCGGGGACCAGCCCCAGCTCGTCCAGGGTTTCCGGGCGCAGCTCCGAGCAGATTTGCCGCACCTTGCGAATGGTGCTGTCAATCAGTTCCCCCGTGTCGGTGAGCTTTTTGCTGATGGCCTCGTCGGGCGGGGTGCCCTCGCGGTTGAGGCGGCGACCGATCCAGGCGACCTCGAACTTGATGCCTGTCAGGGATTGGCCCAGTTCATCGTGCAGTTCGCGCGCGATGCGGGTGGACTCCTCCTCGCGCACGGTTTGGAGGCGCGCCGTCAGGGCGTGCATCTGCATCTCCGCGCGTTTGCGTTCCGTGATGTCCTGGAGGGTGCAGATGAAATATTCCACCGTGCCATCCGCGCGCCGCAGGCATTTCACATTGATGGTGGTGTAGATGACCTGCCCATCCTTGCGAACGAACCGTTTGTCCATGATGTAGCCTTCGCTCCCCCCGTGCAGGACGCTCTCGAACTCCACCAAGTCTGACGCCACATCGTCCGGATGGGTCAGTTCCGGCCAGGTCATCTGCTCCAACTCCGGGCGTGAATACCCTAGGATTTCGCAGATCCGGTCATTGAACCGCAGCCAGCGCCGGTCATCCGAACTCGTGATGGCCATGCCGATGAAAGGCATGTCGTAATAGAGTCGCAGGAAGGCCTGGCTCCGCTGGAGCGCCTCCTGGGTGGCCTTGCGCAGGGTGATGTCCACCAGCACCGCCAGGGTGCCAGCCAGCGTGCCGTCCGGTGCCCGCAGGGGGGCGGTGGAAAGGCTGACATTCACGCCCGCACCATCCGCGCGGGTCAGCCATAGATGCACATCATTCAGCGACTCCCCCTGGTTGGCCTGCGCCAGTAGTTGGGGGAAGGTGCCCGGTTGCTCCGCCTCTGTGAAGGGTAGGGGGTGGCCCACCACTTTGTCGGCCGGGTATCCCAGCATGGTTTCCGCCGCCGGATTCCAGAGCGTCATCACCCGGCCTTTGGCATCGACGTCAAAAACCGCCACCGGGGCCGCCTGCACAATGGCGTTCAAACGGATGGTGGTTTTGCGCAGCAACTCCTCCGCCAGCACGCGCTCGGTGATGTCCACCGCCACAAAACTGAAGTGCGGCGCCGAGGTGGTGCCGCCGGGGATCAGACCAGCCGTGGCGGAAAACCAGCCGCGGCGCTGGCGGTGCTCAAACGGATATTCCTGGAACCCGGGCCGACCGGAGCGTTGCACCTCCCGCAGGATTTCCATCCATTGCCGCCGGAGATCATCCGCCATCCCGGTTTCGCGCGCGCTCTTGCCGCGCAGTTCCCCTTCGGTCATCCCGAGGAAGGCGGCCTGGTGCTGGTTGGGCAGCAGGTACACGAAGTCGTCCCCGCGCAGCTCCAGGATGTTCATGAAGACATCGCTTGAGTTGAAAAACGCCCGCAGGGTGGACACGCTGTTGCGCAAGGCCGCCTCCGCCGCGTCCCGCACGGCCAGGTGCTCCAGCCGGTCCAGCGCATAGGTGATGTCCTGGGCCACCGCCGCCAGCAATTCCTGCTCGGTCGCGCTGAACACGTGGTTTTCCCCGGTGTACAGGCCCAGCCAACCCCACAATCTCTGGTTGAAACGGATGGGCAGGGCGGTGGCCGACCGGTAGCCGCTGGCGGTGACCAGCAGGGCCAGCGGCCCCCCGGCCGCCGCCGCCCGCAGATCGTGCTGGATTTCCATCAGCCCGCCCGACTGGGCGCGCAGGACCGGATCGGGATGCAGGGTTGCGGGGATGTCCATCGCCAGCACCCTTTGGATGTAGCCCACCTCGTCGCCGTGGCTGGCCACCAGGGCGGGCTTTTGTTCCGGGGCGCGGCTCTCCGCCACCCAGGCCAGTTTGAAGAGCCCGTGCTGCACCATGGTGGTGCAGATCTCCCGGAACAACGCCTCCTGGCTGTTGGTGCGCAACAGCACCTGCCCAATCCTCCCGACGACGGCATGCAGCCGGTTCAGCCGCTGAATCTCTGCCGCCTGTTCCTGTTGCGCCTCAAGAGTGGCCTCGGAGGCGTCCTGCCCCAGCAGGGCAAGGCGCTCGTTGTGTTGTGCCCGGGCCAATTTCGCGGCCAATGCCGCCTGTTGAATCCGATGGGTGTCCCGGTCCAGGTGCCACAGCCAGGCCAGCCCCAAAACGAACGCCACACTGCCCGTCCCCAGCGCGATCAACCAGGCCTCCCGTCCCTCACCCGAGTGCTGCCCCTGCGGGTGCAGCAGGTAGCTCAGGACGGCGAACGAACCAACGATGACCAACACCCCGCCTCGGCGGCCCCACCGATCGAATAGCGAATGGCGCATGTGTTTTTTTACTCCTCCCGTCCGGCTTCCTTCACCCGGATATGGCGTTTCAGGGCGATCAACCCCAGCGGGGTGATCACGGACATGATGGCGATGCAGGTCCAAAGCAGGTGCGAGGCACGCGCCCCCTGGGCCGGGCAATAGTGGACCAGCATGGGGCCGGAGAGCATCCCCACAAACACCTTGGCCACCAGGAACGGCAGGTAGGAAAGCGACATGTAGGAAGCCTCCCGGCCTTTCGGCGCGATGGCGGCGGTGTATTCGTAAAGGCGCGGCGACCAGATGGATTCCCCCACCGATAGCAGCGCCACGAACAGGACTATCATCACATAGTAGGGGTGCACCGCCCCGGTCAGCCCCAGCCATTGGTGGCCGATGATTTCCCCCAGGGCACCCTGGGCCAGCGGCTCGAACCAGGCCGTGGGCAGCGCCATGATGAAAACCGAACCCGCCGAGATGGCGCTGCCCACCACCACCATCCGGTAGGCGCTGAACGACTGGCTGACGGCCCCCACGATCGGCACCAGAAAAATGACCAGCAGGGCGTTGATCCCCCACAATTGGCCGATGGGCGCCCCCTGGCCGAGTTCTCGGATGCCAAACTTCGGGTAGGTGTAATACATGTGGTAGAAGATCAGCCGCACGGCCACCATCACCGACAGGAACGCCAGGAATTTGTAGAAGGTTGACTGCCGCCAGAGCCCGGCAAAGATGCGCACCGTGTCGTTCAGGGCGTCACGGATGGTGAGGCCCAGCGCCCGCAACGGGTTTTCCCGGGGATACTTGGGCTGGTCGGGGCAGATCTTCAGCCCCTCATCCGTGGCCTCCACGCCGTCCCGCAGGCAGAAATAGACCAGGATCAGGTTGGGGATCGTCAGCAGGAAGCTGATCAGAAACAGCATCCGGTAGGTGGAGAGTTCCACCCCCAGCACGGGCAGCGTGTAATGGCCGTATTCGCCCATGCCTTTGCGCAGGTGGTCAAAAATCCGGGCACCCACAAAAAACCCCAGGTTCATCAGGGCGTAGAAGAGGGCAAACGAGATGGAGCGCTGTTTGGTGGTGGAATAGCGCCGCACCGCCGCCACCATCACCGGGGTCATCAGGGCCTCGCCCAGCGCCAGCGGCAGCAGCCCCAGCCCCAGCGCCAGCGTCGGCAGGCTGGCAAAGGTGATCATCCCCCGGGCAAAAATGCAGACGCAAAACCCGATCAGGAACGCCCGGCGCAGTCCGATGGCATCCACCAGGGAGCCGACCATCACGGTGAACAGGGTCATCACGGAGGACCACAGGGCGATGATCGCCCCCGCGTATTCATCGGTGTATTTGAGGTCGGATGAGAGCCAGAGCACCAGCGTGGAGTTCATCACCCCGTAGGCCAGAATGGCCAGGAATTTGGCGATGAAGAGAACCCACAGCTCCCGCGCCGCCCCACGCAACACGAGGAATTTACCGAGGAAACCACCGAACAAACCTTGTCCAACCCCGGGTTGCTCAGCCATGGACCACCCCCTCCTCCCCATGGACCAACCGCCCCCGCGTCTCAAGCCGGGCGGTTACCCATTGCCGGTGGCAAATATCCATTTCCATAGCCAGTAAGTCGTGCGACCCCATACAGCATGACGCGAATTGACGGGATGACAAGCGGAAGGTGCAAAATTGACCGCCCGGCGGATTGACTTGGTTCCCGCAGGTGACTACCCTGATGATATGCTCGCTGCGGTGAACACCAGTGCCAAAGACAAGTTCCTCCAGTTCGTGGATCGCCAAGGGTTGAGGCTGACCCGTCAGCGGATGGTGATCATTGATTTGGTGTTCAGCACCCGGGAGCATTTTTCCGCCGAGCAATTGCTGGCCTGGGCCCGGGTCCGGGACGCCTCCATTTCACGGGCCACGGTGTACCGCACGCTGCCGCTGCTGACCGCCAGCGGTTTGGTGCGGGAAATGGATTTCGGGCAGGACTGCAAATACTACGATCCCAACTACGCCGAGCATCCCCACCACAACCACATCATCTGCAAGGATTGCCAGAAGATCTTCGAGTTCGAGAGCGACAAGATCAACCGGTTGGAAGGCGAAATCAGCCAGCGCATGGGGTTCGTGGTGGATTCGCACCGCCTGGAGATCACGGGATCCTGTGAGGAATTGCGGCGCATGGGCATCTGCAAGAACAAGGACGAGCACCCGGGGCAGAGCCGCCGGGACTGATCGGGCAGGGGATCAGTCCAGCTCAACCTGCCCCGCAGTGACCCGGGCATAATAGCCGCCGCTTCCCAGCAGTGTGACCGGGGTGCCCTGTTCCACCAGTTTTCCATCCTCCAGCACCAGGACCTGATCCACCCGTTTGATCGTGGTCAGCCGGTGCGCCACCATCAGGGTGGTGCGCCCCTGCATCAGGTGGAAGATGCTGGCCACGACCTGGGCCTCGCTTTCCGCATCCAAGGCGCTGGTCGGTTCATCCAACAGCAGGATGGGCGCGTTTTTCAGGAAGGCCCGGGCGATGTTGATGCGCTGGCGCTCCCCCACGCTTAACCGGGCCGCGCCATCCCCCACGGCGGTCTGGTACTTGTGCGGCAATTTTTCGATGAATTGGTGCGCGTTCGCCGCCCGGGCGGCGGCTTCGATCTCCCCGGGAGTGGCTCCCGGTCGCCCATAGGCGATATTTTCGGCCAGGGTGGCCGGCAGCAGGATCGGCTCCTGCAACACCACCGAGATCTGCTGTCGCAGATCCTTCAGACGCCATTGCCGGAGATCGGTTACATCCAGCAGGATTCGGCCGCTGGAGGGATCAAAAAACCGGGGCAACAAATTCATCAGGGTTGATTTGCCCACCCCGCTGGGCCCAATGATGGCGGTGCTTTTCCCCGGGGCCAGATCGAAGCTCAAATCGTGCAAGACCGGCTGGCCGGCCTGGTAGCCAAACCCAACCGACTCAAACCGTATGCGGCCCTGGGTGCGGGTCAGGGGTTGGGCGTCGAGGGCATCCTTGACCTCCTCCGGGGTGTCCAGGACTTCAAACACGCGGCGGACCCCGGCTTTCGCGTTGGAAACCGTGGCCCCCACATGCGACAACTGGTTCAGGGGATCATAGAGCTGGCCGAGGTAGGTCAGGAAGATGAGCAGATTGCCCACCGTGAGTCGGCCCTCCAGAACCAACCCGCTGCCCACCCATACCGTGGCGGCGCTGCCCAGGCCAAAAGCGGCGGAAATCCCCATCCAGTAAAGCAGTTCCCATCCGTGTTGGGCCAGCCGCCGGTCCTGGGCCTCCACCGTTTGCGCCTGGAAGATCTTCTCCTGCCGTTCCTCCTGGGTGTAGCTTTGGATGAGGGGCATCGCAACGATGCTTTGCTGCACGAGGGAGGTCACCTGGCTGTCCGCCTGTTGCGCGGCCGCGCCGCGTTCGGTCATCTTGCCCCCAAAGTAGCGGATCGCCAGCAGCAGCAACGGCACCGTGCTCAGCGCGACCAGGGTCAGCTTGACATTGAATTGGAGCATCACCACCACCATCAGCACCAGGGAGAGGATGGCGTTGGCGGTGGTGATCATCCCCTGCTGGTACAGGGTCTGGAAGGAAAAGGTGTCCCAGGCGGCCCGGTAGATCAGGTCGCCGCTTTTGGAACCCTGGTGGAAACGCAGGGAGAGGCGTTGCAGGCAGGCAAACACCTCATTGCGCACGAGGCGCAACCCGCGCAGGCCGACCTTGATGGAGGAAAAGTTTTGCAGCGCGGAGACGGCGCCCTGGATCCAGTGGATTCCCAGCAGGAGCGCGGCCATGATGGCCAGCATCCAGGCTTTCTCCCCGCCGGTGAACTCGGCCAGCCAGCGGGGCGCCGGGCGCACACCGGTCAACACCGTGTCCACCAGCAACGCCAGCGGCCACGGCTTCAGCAGGTTCAGGGCGATGCTGAAGAGCATCAATGCCAGCACCCACACCAGCCGCAACCGATCCGCCTGGAAGTATTTCAATGCTCGCCACCGGTCATTCATCCGCGCGGATAGTGGCCCCGGAGACCTCATTTGACAATCAAACGTTCCAACGTTGTCGCGCGGCGAAGCCACCGGTTGCAACGCCGCCCGGTTATTATTCCCGCCCGATAGCAGGGGCGGGAGGTTGCTTTTTTGCCCCGGCTCCCCCTAGGATGCCGCCATGCGCATCATTGGCGGTCAATGCGGTGGACTCATCATCAAGGCTCCCAAAGGCTTCGATGTTCGTCCGACCCCGGATCTGGTTCGGCAGGCTCTGTTTAACAGCCTGGGGGAAAGAGTTGTGAGTGCCCAAGTGCTGGAGTTGTATGGCGGGACCGGGGCTTTGAGTCTGGAATCGCTCAGCCGTGGCGCCACGCATGCCCTGTGCATTGAAATCTCCACCCGGCATGCACGCATCATTGAGGAGAACTTCCGGGCGACCAAACTGCCGACCGGATTGTTCCAAGTCCGTGTGCAGGATGTTTTTACCGCCATTCCCCAATTGCTGGCAGGCGGTGCCCGTTTTGACCTGGTCCTGGCTGATCCGCCCTACGGGGAAAAGAATGTCGGCCGACGATCCCAGTCGCATGCCCAAAAGCTGTTGGACCTGCCGGGTCTGCCCGGTCTGCTGGCCCCGGAAGGTCTTTTTGTGCTGGGCCACAGCCGCCGGGATCAGCTTGAGGTGCCTCCGGCCTGGCAGGAACGCAAGTGCTTGCAGCACGGCGATTCCTGCATCCGCATGCTGCGGCCGACACCAGCGCAGGCGAGGCCTGCGGATTAGCCTGTCTCGATCCCGTTTCCGGGTTCATATAACGTTCCATCCCATTGTCGGCGTGGTATTTGTGATGTATTATTATATTTATCATTAGGCTGACAATTGCCTTGACGTGCTTGTATAAGCATGAGTGATAATTTATATAAAGTGCTTGCCATGGCATCGGCAAACGCTAAATTGACCAGGTCAGGTACGTGAAAGGCCTCCGGCATGGTTGATAATTATTTCGCAGATTTATTATACGTTTTGGCGTTTTGCCTCGGTGGAATCGGATTTGCAGCGGGACCGTTTGCTTTGGTGCATTTGCTCTCCGCCCGCAAAACCCGGCAGACGGCCAACAAAACCGGTCAGTATATCGAATGCGGCATGGATCCCATCGGGGACGCCTGGATTCGCTACAGTGCCGTTTACTATTTGTACGCCTTGGTGTTCGTGGCTTTTGCCGCCGATGTGCTCTACCTCATTCCCGTGGCGCTGGTGTATAACCGGGTGTTTGTCTGGCGTGATCTGGTGGAGGTGCTGATGTTTGTGGGGATTCTTTCCTTGGTGATTGTTTACGCCTGGAAGAAAGGTATTTTTGAATGGAAACGTCTGAAAAACCCGTCGGACAAGTAACCTCTGGCACCTCGTGCGAGGGGGATTGTTCCGGGTATGTGCGTTTTGCCGCCCTGGATGATCTGCTCGCGATGGGCCGGGCCAACTCCTTGTGGCCATTGACTTTCGGATTGGCCTGCTGCGCCATTGAAATGATGGCGGCCGGGGCGTCGCGATTTGACATCGCCCGGTTTGGGGCCGAGGTGTTCCGCCCCTCACCCCGCCAAGCGGATGTGATGATTGTCGCGGGCACCATCACCCGCAAGATGGCCCCGGCGGTGAAAACGCTTTACGATCAGATGCCCGAGCCAAAGTGGGTGATTGCCATGGGCAATTGCGCGATCTCCGGGGGGCCGTTTGTGTATCCGGGGCAATACGCGGTGGTGGAGGGCGTGGGCAAGCTGTTTCCGGTGGATGTTTACATTCCCGGATGTCCGCCGCGGCCCGAGGCATTGATCGAGGGGATTTTGGCTTTGGAAGAAAAGATAACGGGCAAGCGCCGCTGGCCCAGGGTGAAACCGCAATGAGTCATTCGCTAGAGGATTTGGCCGGGCAGCTTGCCCGGTGGGTGCAGGGGCCAGGCAGTTTGAGCGCAGGCGATGCAACCGCCGAAACGGTGGCACCGCCCCCTGTGCAGACATTTGATTTCGCCGCCCGCGGCGTGAATCTCGATGTGACGTTGACCCCGGATCAGGTGGTTGGCTTTGCGGAGATCATGGACCGGGAAGGGTTTTCCATCGACACGGTCACCGGGGTGGACTGGCTGCCCCAGGAGCAGATGGAGGTGGTTTACGATTTTTTTCATCCCCACAAGAACTGGCGGGTGGCCTCCCGCACCCGGGTGCCGCGCACCAACCCCGAGGTGGCCACCATCTCCGGGGTCTTTCCGGGGGCCAACTGGCATGAGCGCGAGACCCATGAGTTTCTGGGCATCCGTTTTGTCGGCCATCCCAACCTGATTCCGTTGTTGCTGCCCGAGGATTCGGTCAATTACCACCCGCTGAGAAAGGATTTTGTCGCGTGACCGACGTTGCCAAAATATTGGAGGGGGTCAAGCCCAACGAGACCTTCGTGCTCAATCTGGGGCCGCAGCATCCCGCCACCCATGGCGTCCTGCGCATCAAATTGACGATGGACGGGGAGTTCATCACCCGCGCCGAACCGGTGCCCGGGTACATCCACCGGATGCATGAGAAAATGGGGGAGAACCGCAATCTCGCCCAGTTCCTGCCCAACACCAGCCGCATTGATTACCTTTCCGCCATGACCTACACCCACGCGTTTGTCGGCGTGGTGGAGCGGGCGTTGAAAATCGTGGTGCCGCCGCGGGCGGAGTACCTGCGGGTGATCACCTCCGAGATGAACCGCCTCTCCAGCCACTTGGTCTGGTTCGGGGCCTTCATTCTGGATCTGGGCGGTTTCACACCGCTGCTCTATGCTTTCGATGACCGGGAAAAAATCCTGGACCTGCTGGAGGGGATCACCGGTTCCCGACTGACCTACTGCTACTACCGGTTCGGCGGCCTGTATAACGACGTGGATGAGCAGTTCCTGAAGGGGACGCGCGAGTTCACCGCCTACATGCGGCCGCGCCTGAAGATGTACCAATCCTTGGTGACGGATAACATCATCCTGCGCAAGCGTTTGGAGAACATCGGCCCGGTGGACGCGGAGATGTGCCGCAAGTATGGCGGGTGTGGCCCGGTGCTGCGCGGCGCCGGCGTGGCCTGTGACACGCGCAAAACCGAGCCCTATTCCGTCTATCCGGAACTCAATTTTGATGTCCCCCATTATCCGGAGGGGGATTGCATGGCCCGTTACCGCGTGCGCATGGACGAGATGGAGCAGAGCCTGCGCATCATTGAGCAGGCGTTGGACCGGTTGCCGGAAGGCCCGGTCATGGCTGCGGGTGTGCCGCGCGTACACAAACTGCCGGCCGGGGATTACTGTTACGCGGTGGAGGCAGCCCGGGGTCGCTTTATGATTCGGGTGGTGAGTGACGGCAAGGAGATTCCCTGGCGGCTCAAGCTGCGCACCCCCTGTTTTGCCAATCTCAGCCTGTTCGAGGAGTCCAGCCGCGGCATGATGCTGCCGGACGCTCTGGCGCTGCTGGGCAGCCTGGACCTCGTTATTCCTGACATTGACCGCTAAAAGGAAGCGCCTGGGGTTTATATGAGCATCTTGAATCATTGGCTGGGTTACCTTGGGGAGATTCCCCGTCTGGTGCTGTACCTGGCCGCCATTCTGTCCTTTGTGGGTTTCAATGCCGCCTATCTGGTCTGGCTGGAGCGCAAGGGGGCGGGCCGTTTCCAGCGTCGGCTGGGTCCGACCGAGGCCGGATATGCCGGTTTGCTGCAACCGATTGCGGACGCCGTCAAGCTGATCTCCAAACAGTTGATCGTGCCGCCGGGCACTGACGCCACCCTGTTCCGGCTGGCCCCGATGATGATGCTGGCCCCCGCGCTGATGTGCTTTGCCACCATCCCGTTCAGCGCCTCGCTTTCCCCGCGCGATCTGAATGTGGGGCTGCTGATGGTGTTTGCGTTTGGCTCGATCAACGTCATGGCGATCATGCTGGGCGGGTGGGCCTCCCGCAACAAATACGCCATCATCTCCGCCGCGCGCGTGGTGTCGCAGAACGTCGCCTATGAAATTCCGATGCTGCTGGTGGTCATCACGCTGCTGATGGTCACCGGCACAATGAACCTGCGCGAGATTGTGGACCAGCAGGCCGGGTGGTTCTGGCACTGGAACGTCTTTAACGTGGTGGCCAACCCGCTGATGCCCATCACCTTTGTCATCTACTTCATCTGCATGCTGGCGGAGACCAACCGGGCCCCGTTCGACATGGCGGAGGCGGAAAGCGAGCTGGTGGCAGGGGCCTTCACCGAATACAGCGGCATGGGTTTCGGGGTGTTTTTCATGGGCGAATACGCCAACATCGTCGTTGGCTGCTGCCTGGCCACCGTGCTGTTTCTGGGTGGTTGGCACTCCCCGTTCGGGATCTGGTCCGGCCTGGCCTGGTTCCTGTTGAAGATGTATTCCCTGTGCTTCGTGGTGATCTGGATCCGCTGGACCTTCCCGCGCACCCAGTTTTACGGTTTGCTCAATCTCTCGTGGAAAATCCTGATTCCGGTGTCGCTGTTCACACTGGTGCTCACGAGTGTCGTGCTCAAGTTGTCGAGGTTGTTTTAATATGAAGAATCCGATCGTCGAAGTGGTCAAAGGTTTCGGCAGCCTGCTTACCGGGCTGCGGATAACTCTCGGCCAGTTTTTCAAGCGTTCGGTCACGGTGCAGTACCCGCATGAATCCATCCAGATGCCGGCCCGCTTTCGCGGGCACATCGAGCTGGTGCGCGATCCGGAGTCGGGCAAGCCGATCTGCTTCGCCTGCAAGGTGTGTGAGAAGACCTGCCCGAGTGACTGCATCAGCGTGGAGGGGTTGAAGCTGGAGGGGGAGAAACGCAAGAGCGTGTCCGAGTTCCGCCTGGACTTCACCAAATGCAGCCTGTGCGGCTCGTGCGTGGACGCTTGCAAGAGCGGGGCGATCCGGTTTTCGCGGGACTACAACCTGGCCAGCACCAACCGTGAGGATTTCATCCTGGACCTGTTCAAAAAACTTGAAACGGAGAAAGTCGTGACTGAAAAAGTGGCGACGGAGGAGACCAAACCATGAAGTTTCCCGGGGCTGAGTATTTGTTGGTGGCGGCATTTTTCGCCTTTGTCGCCGCCGTGGCGGGCGGTGGTCTGCTGGCCGCGCTGACCACGCGGGTGATTCGCAGCGTGTGCGGTCTGGCCATCTGCTGCTTTGGCCTGGCGGGGCTCTACTATTTTCTGCGGAGCCCTTTCCTGGCGCTGATGGAGATCCTGATCTATGTGGGTGCCGTCTGCATCACGATCGTGTTCGCCATCATGCTGGCGGAACCAGAGGAGACCCCGTCGCAGGAGACCCGGAAGGAGGCGTTCGGATGGGGGGCGGCCGCACTGGCGATCGCGGCGGGCATTTTTTGGGGCGTCAACCAGTTGGGCGTGGGATTGGAATCCATCATTCCGGCGGAGCGAGTCAATGATGGCTCGGTCAAGGTCATCGGCAAATCGCTGCTGACCACCTACAGCCTGGCCTTCGAGCTGATCTCGGTCGCCATTCTGGTGGCGATCCTGGGCTCGCTGGTGGTGGCGCGGACCGGGAGGGACCAGGCATGAGAAGCGACCTTATTTTCGATCAGCCGCACGTGTATCTGCTGCTGGCCGGTTTTCTATTCGCGGTGGGGGTGTACGGGTTGGTCCGGCGCCGCACCCTGATCGGCATGCTGATTGCCGGGGAGCTGATTTTTTCGGCGGCCTCGCTGAATTTCATGACCTGCAACCGTTTTTTTGTGCCCGATCCCTCGGTGGGGCAGATTTTCGTGCTTTTCATCATGGGGCTCGCAGCCGCTGAGGTGGCGGTCGCGCTGAGCATCATCATCGCGGTTTACCGGAATTACCGCTCCATCAACACCCGGGATTTGTCCGACTTGAAAGGTTAACAGGCATGGATGGCATAACGGACATAAGGTTGTTGCTGGCGGTGCTGGCCCCCCTGGCGGGCGCCGCGGCAGTGATGGCGACCGGCAAGCGCCCGAACGTGCGGGAGACGATGTCGTTTCTCTCGGCGGTGACGCTGTTCGGTCTGGTGGCCTCGCTGGCACCGCAGGTGCTTGCGGGCAAAACGCTGGTTTATCGCGTGTGCGAGCTGCTGCCCGGCCTGAGCGTCGGCCTGCGGGCGGATGCGCTCTCGATGGTCTTCGCGCTGGCGGCCTCGTTCCTCTGGATCCTCACGGTGTTTTATTCGGCCGGCTACATGCGCGGTCTCCAGGAGCACGCGCAGACCCGCTTCAACGTCTGTTTTGCCCTGGCGCTCTTCGGCGCCATCGGCTGCGCGCTGGCGGACAATCTCTTTACACTTTACCTGTTCTATGAGGTCGTGAGCGTCTGCACCTACCCGCTGGTGGCCCATCACCAGGATGAGGAGAGCTATGCGGGGGCGCAGAAATACCTGGTTTACCTGGCCAGCACCGCCAAGGCGCTGATCCTCCCGGCGATGGCCCTGATCTACGCGCTCACCGGGTCGCTCGACTTCGCCCACAACATCCGCGACGGCATCCTGCCGGCCGCTGTGGGCGGTCCGATCGTGACGGGGCTCTACATCTGCTGCCTGCTCGGGTTTGCGAAAAACGGCGTGATGCCCTTCCATAGCTGGCTGCCCAGCGCGATGGTGGCACCCACACCGGTCAGCGCCCTGCTGCACGCGGTGGCGGTCGTGAAGGTCGGGGTCTTCTCCACCGTGCGCGTCATGCTGTTCGTGTTCGGCACTGTGCGCATGGCGGACCTGAACCTTGGCCTGCCCACCGCCTACTTCGTTTCGTTCACGATTGTGACCGCCTCGATCATCGCCCTCTCGAAGGACAACCTCAAGGCACGGCTGGCCTACTCGACGGTGAGCCAGCTTTCCTACGTGATCCTGGGGGTTGCCCTGCTGAAGCCGGCGGGCATCGAGGGCGGTCTCGTCCACATCGCCAACCACGCCTTTGCCAAGATCACGCTGTTCTTCTGTGCGGGCGCCATCTACGTGGCCACCCACAAAAAGAACATCTCGGAGATGTCCGGCCTGGGGCGGTCCATGCCGGTGACGTTCGGGGCGTTCGCCATCGCCTCCCTGAGCATGATCGGCGCGCCGCCGGTGGCCGGGTTTGTCACCAAGTGGCATTTGCTGGTGGGGGCCATGGATGCCGGATCGCTGGCCATCCTGGCGGTGCTGATCACCAGCACCCTGCTCAATGTGGCCTACTTTGCCCCGGTGGTTTACCAGGCGTTCTTCGGGCAGCCGCCGGCGGGAGACCACCATCACCACCACGAGGCGCCGCTGGCCATGGTGATTCCGCTTTCCATCACGGCCATCATCTCGGTGGTCATCGGCATCTACCCTGACTTTTTCATGCAGTTCATCAAGGCTGTCGTCCTATGAAGATTGTTCAATTCATTGAATTTTTGCGGAGCCGCCTGAAAACGGTGGTGCGGGTCTGCCTGGTCCTGCTGGGGCTGCTGGTGGTGGCGAGCGCCATCCCCGGGGTGGTGGACACCGAGCATGCCCACACTTGGGGGGAGAAGCACATCCCGGGCTTCTGGGCCGCGTTTGGATTTGTGGGTTGCATGCTGATCATCCTGCTCAGCAAGGCGTTTGGACACGCCGGCATCATGACCCGGGAGGACTACTACGATGAATAGTTTCTGGATTCATCCCGCGCTGGTGCTGCTGGTTGGGGCGGTGCTGCTGCCGCTGGTGCCGGCCCGGCTCAAGAAGGGCTACCTGCTGCTGGTGCCGATGCTGGCGTTTGCCCGGACGCTCTTCCTCAGCAAGGGGACGTTCGGGTTGGTCCATTTCCTGCAATGGGAGCTGACCTTTGGCCGGGTGGATGGTTTGAGCCTGGTTTTCGGCTACATCATGAGCATGATGGCGATCATCGGCACGCTCTATGGCTTGCACGTCAAGGAAAATGGCCAGCACATGGCCGCCTGGACGTATGCCGGTGGCGCGCTGGGGGCCATTTATGCGGGTGATTTTCTGACCCTGTTCCTGTTCTGGGAGGTCATGGCGTTTTCCTCGGTGTTTCTGGTCTGGTTTCGGGGCCGGAAGGAATCGTTGGCCGCCGGTTACCGGTATCTGCTGGTCCACACGGCGGGCGGTCTTGCTTTGTTGGCGGGCATCATGCTCCACTATCAGGCGACGGGTTCGCTGGCCTTTGAGGGCTTTTCACCGGACAAACCCACCCTGGCGGGCTGGCTGATCCTGGCGGGATTCCTGCTTAATGCCGCTGTTCCCCCGCTGCACGCCTGGCTGCCGGATGCCTACGGCGAGGCGACTTTCAACGGGTCGGTGTTTCTCTGTGCCTTCACCACCAAGACGGCGGTCTATGCCCTCTGCCGCGGCTTCGCGGGCTGGGACATTTTGGTGCCGCTGGGGGTGGCCATGGCGCTGTATGGTGTCGTGTATGCCGTGCTGGAGAACGACTGCCGCCGGTTGCTGGCCTATCACATCATCAGCCAGGTGGGCTACATGGTGGCCGGGGCGGGCATCGGCACGCAAATGGCCATCAATGGCGCCTGCGCGCACGCCTTCGCGCACATCCTCTACAAGGGGTTGCTGTTCATGGGCTGCGGAGCGGTGCTGCACATGACGGGCAAAAGCAAGTTCACCGAGCTGGGCGGGCTCTACAAGAAGATGCCGCTCACGTTTGTCTTCACCCTGATCGGCGGGCTCTCCATCTCGGCCTTCCCGCTGTTCAGTGGATTTGTGAGCAAATCCATGATCGTGCAGGCCAGCTTTGAGGATCATCTGCTGTGGGCCGGTTTTCTGCTCAACCTCGCCTCCGTGGGCACGTTCCTGCACACGGGGCTGAAAGTCCCGTATTTCCTCTGGTTCGGCAAAAACAACTGCCAGCCGGAAACCTGGCGGCGCGCGGCGGAGCCGCCCCGCAACATGCTTCTGGCCATGGCCATCGCCTCGGCGTTCTGCATTTTCATCGGGTGTTACACGCCGTACCTCTACCGCATGCTGCCCTACCAGGTGGAGTATCACCCGTACAACTCCTACCATCTGTCGGAGAGCCTCCAGTTGCTGCTGTTCACGGCCGTGGGCTTCTTTCTGCTGATCCGCAAGCTGGAACCCGAAGCCTGCGTGAGCCTGGATTTGGATTGGTTTTATCGCAAGGGCGGCCGCGCTTTCCTCTGGATGGCGCGCAAGCCGGTTCAATTTTGCGACCTGCTGGTGGGGGAGATTTACCGCTTGGGCGGCCTGATCCCGTTGATGAAGTCGTCCCGCATGGTGGGGCGCTTCGATCAGACGGTGATTGATGGCGCGGTGGATGGTTTGGCGGTGACGGTGCGCGGGTTGGGACGCTTCGTGCGGCCCGTGCAGCGGGGGCGCATGCAGGAAAGCCTGACCCTCATTTTTGTCACCGCCCTGGCCATCGTGCTGGTGTTCCTGTTTATCCACCTTTCCACGACTCCCTGATTTTCCCATGACGAATTCCTCGAATGCCGCCACATTTCCGGTGCTCAGCGTGCTGGTTTTCAGCCCGCTGGTCGCCGCGCTGGGCGCGGTTTTCATCCGCAGCGAGCGGGTGATGCGGTGGTGGACACTGGTGTGGACGCTGGCCCTGGCGGCCCTTTCCCTGCCGCTGTTCTGGTGGTTTGATTCCGGCACCGCCGCCTTCCAATTCGTGGAGCGGGCCAGTTGGATACCATGGCTCAAGGTGGAGTATTTTCTAGGGGTGGATGGCATCAGCCTGCTGCTGGTGCTGCTGACCACACTCATCATGCCCCTATGCGTCCTGGCCTCGTGGCGTTACATCAGCACGAGGGTGCGGGAGTTCATGGTGTGTCTGCTGATCATGGAAACCGCCATGATCGGAGTCTTTTGCGCGCTGGATTTCGTCCTCTTCTTCGTTTTCTGGGAGGCGATGCTCATCCCGATGTGCCTCATGATCGCCATCTGGGGAGGGGCCCGGAAAATCTATGCCGCCATCAAATTCTTCATTTACACGATGGCGGGCTCGGTGCTGCTGCTGGTGGCCATTGTGGCGCTGCACCTGCAGGTGGGCACCTTCAGCATCCCGGACATGATGGGCCACAAATACAGTGACAGTTTCCAATGCTGGGTCTTTCTGGCCTTTTTCCTCTCCTTCGCCATCAAGGTGCCGATGTTCCCGTTCCACACCTGGTTGCCGGCAGCGCATGTGGAGGCGCCGACGGCCGGCAGCGTGATCCTGGCGAGCATCCTGCTGAAGATGGGCACCTATGGCTTCCTGCGGTTCTGCCTGCCGATCACGCCGCATGGAGCGCATGTCTTCGCCCCGGCCCTGCTGGTGCTTTCCACGATTGGCATTCTGTATGGCGGCTTTGCCGCCCTGGCCCAGACGGACCTGAAAAAAATGGTGGCCTACTCCAGTGTGGGGCACATGGGGTTTGTCACCCTGGGCATTTTCGCCCTGAACAAGGCGGGCCTGGATGGGGCCATGCTGCAGATGATCAACCACGGCATCACCACCGGGGCGCTGTTCATCTGCGTCGGGATCCTGTACGAGCGGTTCCACACGCGCGAGTTGATGAAGCTGACCGGCCTGGGTAAGCTGATGCCGCTTTTCATCACGTTTGCGGGTGTCTTTTCCCTCTCTTCGCTGGCTTTTCCCGGCACGAACAGCTTCGTCGGGGAGTTCCTGGTGCTCGTCGGCTCGTTCCAACGTTCCATCCTTCTGACAGTGTGTGTGGTGCCTGGCGTGGTGCTGGCGGCGGCCTACATGTTCCGCATGCTCCAAAAGATTGCCTGGGGTGGGGAACATAATCCCGCCCACCCGGAAGCTGTCGATCTGGGCTGGCGCGAGGTGATCACCCTGACGCCCCTCTTGGTTTTTGTGTTTTGGATCGGGTTCCATCCGCAGCCGTTCACGCAGACGATGCAGGCGAGCATTGCCCACCTGTTGGACCAGGTGAACCAGGCTCCGGCGATGGTTACGGCGATCACTTTACCATGACTACTATGAGGCTATCCGGCGTGCGAGGCATCGGCAGGACCGTGTGGAATCGCAGGGCGGAAGCCTCCTGAAACATGAATTTACAACATTTGCAGGCTTTCTTACCGGAACTGGTGCTCCTGGCGGGTGCGCTGGCGCTGTTTTTCACGACCGTGGCCGAAAACCCGCGCCGCGGCAAATGGGCCAAATCGCTGGCTCTGGTTTTTGCCTTCCTGTCGGTCGGGGCCACCCTGCTCACGTTGGGGGAGCAGGCCACGCTGTTTTGCGGCGCGTACCGGGTGGATGCCTTTTCCCAGGTGCTCAAGCTGTTTTTGACCTCGGGTTTGGTGGTGTTGCTGCTGCTGGAAGGTGATTTCTCAGACTTTCGCCCTGAATTTCATGCGGAGGCGTTCCTGTTCATTCTCACCAGCGTCATCGGGTTGGTCACGCTGGTCAGTTGCGTGGATTTCATCACCTTGTTTGTCGCTCTGCAAACAGCGGCTTTCCCCCTGTACGTGCTGGTTCCCATGCGCCGTGAGCGGGCTGGGCACCGGGAGCAGATGGAATCGGCCATCAAGTATGTCATGTTCGGCGTGGCGGCCAACGCCATCATGCTTTTCGGCTTCAGCTATCTGTTTGCCGTGGGTGGCAGCACCTCGCTGCCGGTGTTGATGCACAAACTCCAGCCGTTGAACCATTCCCCGCTCGTCATCGCCGGGTTGGCGCTCACGTTTGCCGGGCTGTTCTACAAGCTCGCCATCTTCCCATTCCACTTTTGGACGCCGGACGTTTATCAGGGGTCGGCCAATGAAACCACCGGCTTGATCGCCTCGCTCCCCAAAATCGGGGCGGTGGCTGTGCTCGTGCGCCTGGTTCATCTCTCCTCGCCTGATAATCACGTGTTGGCGTGGGTGCTCGCCAGTCTAGCGGTGGCGTCCATGCTCTATGGCAATCTGGTGGCCCTGTTCCAAACGGACTTGAAGCGGCTGCTCGCCTTTTCCGGCATCGCCCACGCCGGGTATGCGGTGATTGGTTTGGTGGCATTGGATGACGCCGGTTCGGTGGCCACCCTCTTTTATATCTCGGCCTACGCGTTCACCATGCTGGCCTGTTTCCTGGTGATCTGCCGGGTGAGCACCAATGGTGACAACTTGGAAATCAAAGAGTTGGCGGGTTTGCACCGGCGCTCACCCTGGTTGGCTTTCACGCTTTTGGTGGGCATTTTCACGCTGGCGGGCATCCCGCCCTTTGCCGGGTTCATGGGCAAACTGGCATTGCTGAAGGCGGCCCTGGCCAAAGGCTACCTTGCTTTGGTCATCATCGCGGTGCTCAACACCGCCATCGCCATCTACTATTATCTGGGGGTCATCCGGGAGTCGTTCTTCCAGGATCCCGGTTCGTTGGCTCCGGTGCCCACCACCATCTCCACGAGGGCTTTGTGCTTGTTCCTCGTGGCGGTGATGGTCCTGCTCGGTGTTTATCCCGCCCCACTGCTGGAATTCCTTTCTGGCGCTGTCTCGCAGTTGGGCCGGTAACCCCTCCCCACGCCTTCCAACTGGGGCAACAAGAAACTTGCCCCGGCCATTGTATCAATGGCATAGTTTTTGCCTGATCCACTTGGTTGGATTGAATGTCTTGAATAATGAGACAATTTGTCACAATTGGGGCCAATGCGTTTATGGAACTGGCGCGCCAACCGGTATTTCTTTTACTGGTCACGGTGGCGGCGGTATTTCAGTTCTTTCTCGCGTCCGTGCCTTACTTTGGCTTTGGGGATGATCCCAAGATGGTGAAGGACTCGGTTTTGGCGGTTGGGCTGCTTTCGGGTTTGCTCTGTGCGGTCCTGAGTGCATCTTCCTCCATTGGCCGGGAGATTCGGGGGGGAACCGCTCTGGCCGTGCTCTCCAAGCCGGTGGGACGCGCGCTGTTTCTGCTGTCCAAATACGCGGGGGTGGCGGCGGCTTTGACCGTGTTGGGTGTGGTCAACATCGTCTGCTCCCTGCTGGCCAGCCGGATGGCTTTTGACGCTTACGGCGGCACTGACAAAGTGGCGCTGGGGATTCTCGCTTTCTTCATTCTCCTGGCCTATGCGGCGGCCGGTTTCAGCAACTTCTTCCTGCGCCGCCCCTTTGTTTCCGACGCACTCTTCGGTCTGGTGCTGGCCTTGCTGGCGGCTTTTGTGGTCATCAATTTCCTGGGCAAGAAAGGAGAGGTGCAACCTTTTGGACTGGGGCTGGATCCGCGGATGATTCCGGCTGGGGTGCTGATCCTGCTGGCCCTGTACATCCTGGCGGCGGTGGCGGTGGCCTGCTCGACGCGGCTGGAGATGATTCCCAGCCTGGTGGTTTGCTCGTCCGTGTTCCTGGTGGGCCTGATGTCCGATTATTTGTTCCGCACGGGGGCGGAGAACGGTTCCGTGCTGGCTACGGTGCTTTACACGGTGCTCCCCAATTGGCAACTCTTCTGGATGTCGGATGTGTTGGAAACGGACAAACTGGTGCCCGGCTTTTGGGCTTATGTGAGCAAAGCGACGCTCTATGTTGTCTGTTATGTGGGCGCCGTGATGGCGGTGTCCGTGGCGCTGTTCGAGGATCGGGAATTGAGCTAGGCTGAGCATGCAACGCAATACCAATCGAAACGGGTTGTTCAACGTGGTCGCCCTGTTGGCGGCCACCCTGCTGGTTTACGGGCTGTCGCGCCTGGGCAACTCCCTGGTGGGCCCGGTGGTGACCGTGTGGCTGGGGCTGGGCTTCTTGGTGGCGACGGTCAGCGGGTTTCAGATGCGGTTGGAGGATCGGGAGGAAGTGGAGCGGCTGGAATTTGAGGAGATCAGCCAGGGGACGGCGGATAGCTCCCTGTTCAGCACCAAGGCGGCGGATTCCTTTCCCGCCCGCCGGTCCCGCGAACAGTTCGAGCGGTTTTTTGTGCCGGGTTTTTCCCTGCTGATGTTTCTGGCCCAGGTGGGGGGGGCGTTTGCCCTGTGGCGATGGCTGGCCAAAGCCGGTCCGTATGAGCTGACCAAAGGCACGGTGACCATGGCCGGGTTCGCCTTTGTGGCGCTGGTGCTGTTTTTGCTGGGCAAATACCAGTCGGGTCTGGTGCGGCGTCTGACTGGCCAGCGTTTGCTCCGGCCGGCTTCGGCCTACCTGCTTTTGGGCGCCTACCTGGCCGCCGCCTGCGCCGGTGTGCTGGTGGCGGTGGAGGCGGGCGCCAGCCTACGCGTGGATCTTTATGCCGCCCGGGTGATCACCCTGCTGCTGGCCTTGATCGGCGCGGAAAACTTGGTGGCCATGGTGTTTGAAATTTACCGGCCGCGGGTCAAGGGCCGGTCGGAACGGTTGTTGTACGACAGCCGCCTGGTGGGTTTGCTGGGCCAGCCGGAAGGGCTCTTCACCACGGCGGCGCACGCCTTGGATTACCAGTTCGGCTTCAAGGTGTCGGAAACCTGGTTTTATCGGTTCCTGGAGAAAACGCTGGTCTGGCTGGTGATGGTGCAGTTGCTGCTGGTCTGGCTGGCCACCTGTTTTCTGACCATTGAGCCGGGCGAGCAGGGGATCCTGGAACGGCTGGGGCGTCCGCATGCCGCCCACCCCATCCTGGGGCCGGGCGTCCATTGGAAGCTGCCCTGGCCGGTGGAACTGGTTTACCGTTACCGCACCGAGCAGGTGCAGAGCTTCGAGATCGGCTATATCACCGGCAAGCAGGATCACCATGAGAACACCATCCTGTGGACGGAAGCCCATTTTGAGGAGGAATTCCACATGCTGGTGGCCAACCGGGACGAGGGTGCTTCGTCCTCCACGAACGGATTCAGCGCGGAGCAGACGGTGCCGGTCAGTTTGCTGGTGGTGAATATCCCGGTGCAGTTTCAGATCACCAACATCATGATGTGGGCGACGAATTGCGCGGAACCCTCCCAGTTGCTGGAGAAGACCGCCACGCGCGAGGTGGTGCGTTATCTGGTGAATGCGGACATGCTCGACATCATGACCCGGGGCCGGGAGGCGGCCGGACATGCCCTGCGGCAGCGCATCCAGGACCGCGCCAATGAGCTGCGCCTGGGCGTGCGCCTGGTTTTTGTGGGGGTGCAAGGCATCCATCCCCCGGTGAAGGTGGCTTCGGCCTACGAGGCGGTGATTGCCGCCATCCAGGAAAAGGAGACCAAAATCCAGCAGGCCGAAGGCTACCGGGCCTCGACGCTGCCACAGGCGCGGGCGGAAGCCGTGCGGTTGGTCAACGCGGCCCAGGTTTACCGGGAGGCCAAGGTGGTGGAGGCGTTCGCCCAGGCTGACCAGTTCACGAACCGTCTGGCGGCTTTCCGCGCCTCCCCCCAGGTCTATGGCTGGCGCAGCTACCTCGGCACCCTCGCCCAGTCCAGCACGGGGGCGCGCAAGTACGTGATCGCCACCACCAACACCCAGGATGTGATCCTGCTGAATCTGGAAGACAAGCTCCGGCCTGATTTGCTGGACGTCCCGCTCCCGGCCGACTCGACCAAATAAATCTCGCATCATCGCCCAACCATGAAACGCAGCCCTATCAACTTTGTCGTCGGCATCGTCCTGATGCTGATCTTTGTCGCGTTGCTGTTCTGCTTCCAAGTCAGGCAGACGGAGGTGGCCATTGTGACCACCTTCCAAAAACCGTCGCGCAACCGCACCGAGCCCGGCCTCTATTTCAAGCTGCCGTGGCCGATCCAGACGGTGTACAAGCTCGACAAGCGCATCCAGAACTTCGAGAGCCGCTACGAGGAAACCCTCACCAAGGACGGGCGGAACCTGCTCATCACCATTTACGCCGGCTGGTCGGTCGCGGATCCGATCGTCTTTTTCCAGACCTTCCTCAACGGTTCCATGACCGAGGCCGAGCGGAGCCTGGAGGGTCTGCTGCGCAGCCGCAAGAACGAGGTGGTCGGGCAGCATCCCTTCAACCACTTTATCTCCACCACGGAGCAGGAGCTGAAATTCGCCGAAATCGAGCGGGAGATGCTGGACAAGGTCCAGGCCGAGGCCCGCAAGAATTACGGGATTGAGGTCAGATTCGTCGGCATCAAGCGGCTGGGCCTGCCTGAGAGCATCACGCAGAAGGTTTTCGACCGCATGCAGGCGGAGCGCCAGCGGCTGGTGCAGCAGTTGCAGGGTGAGGGCGAGTCGCGGGCGAGTGAGATCCGCAGCGCGGCGGAGCGGGACCGGGACAAGCTGCTGGCTTCCGCCCAGGCGGAGGCCACCCGCATCCGTGGGCAGGGCGACGCGGAGGCGGCCAAGGCCTTCGCGGTCTTCCAACAGAATCCGGAGCTGGCCATCCTGCTCATGAAGCTCAACGCGCTGGAGCTGTCGCTGAAGGAAAGGACGACCCTGATCCTGGACCAGCGCACGCCGCCCTTTGACCTGCTCAACGCGCTCCCGTCCTCCACCCCGAAATGATTGGGAAACGCATGAGCGAAGCATCCCCCCAACCCGATCCAGTCCCCGCCGTCCCGGCTCCGGGAGCAGCGGAGGACGCCAGCACCCAGGCCCTGGCGGAGGCCATGCGCAGCAGTTTTGTGCTGGTGAAGATCGCCATGGTCTTCCTGCTGGTTTATTTCTTCTGCTCGGGCATTTTCACGGTCGGACCGCAGGAGAAGGCGGTCATCCTCCGTTTTGGCAGGCCGGTGGGGCAGGGGGAGGCCGCCGTGCTGGGCGCCGGTTTCCAATGGGCGTTCCCGTATCCGATTGACGAGGTGGTCAAGATTCCGGCGGTCAAAGTCCAGACGGCAACCTCCAGTGCCGGGTGGTATGCCACCAACCGCAAACTTCGTGCGGCCGGCACGGAACCGCCGCCCCGGCCCTTTCTGGTGCCCGGAGTGGATGGCTATACGCTGACCGGCGATGGGAACATCATACATGTGGAAGTCACCCTGCGCTATCGCATCAACGATCCAATCAAGTACTATTTCAACTTCACCAATGCCGCGGAGGTGGTGACCAACATCCTGGACAACGCCATCTTCTTCGCTTCCGCCCGCATGAATGTGGATGATCCGCTGACCAGCAACGTGGCGGCCTTCAAGGAAAAGGTGTTGGGCCGGGTGCAGGCCCTGATCCAGGAACAGGATCTGGGCATTCTGGTGGAGCCGAGCGATGTGAACGCCATCGCCCCCCGCCAGACCAAGGCCGCGTTTGATGCCGTGCTCGCCGCCCAGCAGGAGGGCAGCAAGCAGATCAACGATGCCCAGGGCTATGCCAACGAGATCCTGAGCCGCGCCTCTGGCGAGGCGGCGGCGCTGACCAACGCCGGCCAGACGGCCCGCACGCGCTATGTGGAAAGCGCCAATGCGGACGCCCAGTATTTCCGCGATGTCCTCCCGCATTACCAGGCGAATCCGACCCTCTTCGCCAGCCGCCTGCAAACCGAGTACCTGGAACGGGTGCTGGTCGGCGCGCAGGAAAAATTCCTGATTCCCGAGCGCGCGGATGGCCGTCCGCGGGAGTTGCGCCTGCAGTTGAGCCGCGAGCCCGTGAAAGCGAAGCCGGCCGGGGACCCCAAGAAACACAACCATTGATGCCGTATGCAAGTCACCTCCCAGTTAAGCCGGCATGAGCATGAGCAGGGGCAATCCTGCGGTCCTGATTGCCACCACAAGCACGAGCACCCGCACCACGATGGCGACTGCTCCTGCGGCCATGAACATTCCCATACCCAGGTGAAGCTGACGGTGACGCTCACCGGGGTGCTGTTCGTCATCAATGCCTTCATCATCGATTTCCTGATGGACAAGGCCACGCTGATCGCCGGCGGCAGCGCCATGATCGGCTCCCTGATCCTCGGCTATCCGATCCTCGGCACGGCCATCAGGGATCTCCAGAAGGGGCTGCTGAGCATCAACGAGCTGGTGGCCCTGGCGGTGCTGGCCTCCTTTGCCTCCGGTGATTACAAAACCGCCGGGGTGGTCGCTTTCTTCATGCTGATGGGGGAGATCATTGAAACCCGCACTGCCGAGGGCGCCCGGGCCTCCATTGAATCCCTGATCCAACTGACTCCCACCAAGGCGCGGCGTCTGCGCAATGGCACGGAGGAGGAGGTGGCGGTGAGGGAGCTGACGGTGGGTGACATCATCCGCGTGCGGCCGGGCGACAATGTGGCCGCGGATGGCGTGGTGGTGACCGGCCAGAGTTCCCTCAACCAGGCCAGCATCACGGGTGAGTCCCTGCCGGTGGACAAGAAGGCGGGCGATGAAGTGTTCGCCGGCACCATCAACCTGACGGGCATGCTGGAGATCAAGGTGAGCCGCGCCGGGCAGGACACCACCCTCGGCCGCGTGCGGGATCTCATTCTGGCGGCGGAAAAAACCCGCCTGCCGATCATGAAAATCGTGGACCAGTACATGGGCTATTACACGCCTTTGGTCCTCGTGCTGGCGGCCTTGGTATGGGCCTTCACCCAGGATTTGAACCGCGTCATTGCGGTCCTGGTGGTTTCCTGCCCCTGCGCCTTCATTCTGGCCACCCCCACCGCCATGGTGGCGGCCCTTTCCGCCGCCGCCCGCCTGGGGATTCTGATCAAGAATGTCGCGGATATCGAGCTGGCGGCGCGCATCAACGCCTTTGTTTTCGACAAGACCGGCACCCTGACCTCGGGCCGCCTGGCGGTCACCCGCCTGAATCCGCTCTCCGGCCTGGCCCCGGCCGAGCTGCTGAAGTTCGCGGCCACGTCGGAGCGTTACAGCAACCACCCGGTCGCCAAAGCCCTGGTGGAGTTGGCGGCGGAGGTCGGCGTGCCGCTGGCCGAGCCGCAAAACTTCTCCGAGTCCGCCGGTCGGGGTGTCAAGGCAACGGTGGAAGGGCAGAATCTTTTGGTGGGTCGCGCCCAGTGGTTGGTGGACAACGGGGTCACCGGAGATGTGATGGCCTCGGTGGATTTGAAGGAGACCGAGGGCTTCAGCCTGCTCTTCGTGGCGCGCAACGGGCAGTTGATCGGCTGGGTCGGCTTGCAGGATCAGGTCCGTTCGGAGGCGCGGGAGGCGCTGGTGGCCCTCAAGGAGGCCGGGGTGCGCCGGGTGGCGATGGTTTCCGGCGACCGCCAACCGGTGGCGTCACGGGTGGCGCGGGAGATTGGCTGCGAGGAGGCCGTGGGCGACTGCCTGCCGCAAAACAAGGTGGAATTTGTCAGGGCCATCAAGGAAAAGGGTTACCGGGTGGCGGTGGTGGGTGACGGGGTGAACGATGCCCCGGCCCTGGCTGCCGGCGATATCAGCATCGCCATGGGGGCTGCGGGCAGCGAGGTGGCCATTCATACCGCGACCATCGCGCTCATGAACAACGACCTGCGCCGCCTGCCGTTCCTGGTGCGCCTGTCCCGTTCCACGCGCAGCGTGATCAACCAGAATTTCCTGGTCGGCCTGCTGTTCATTGTCGGCGGTCTGGCCCTGGCTGCGTTTGGCTATATCAACCCCATCGTGGCGGCCATCCTGCACAATGCCGGGTCGTTCATTGTCATCTTCAACAGCGCCCGCCTGGTCCGTCAAGGTGAGGAGATGGAGCATTACCAACCGGCGACCGTGACCCCGGATGCCACGGCCGGGCAGGGGACCACCCCGAAGCTGGCTGCGGCGAGCGTCTAAACCCTTTTCAGGAGCCACCCATGAATACCCCACAGGCGGCCAGCCTCGAACCTGCAACCCAGGCCACCACCGCCTCCGAAGTCGTGGTTTCCGTGCGCGGCCTCACCAAGGTGTTCAAGGATTTTTGGGGCCGGCCCAAGGCGCGCGCGGTGGATGGGGTTGATTTTGAGGTCCGGCGCGGCGAGGTGTTTGGCCTGTTGGGGCCGAACGGCTCCGGCAAATCCACCACTGTCAAGATGCTGCTGGGGCTGCTCCATCAAACCAAGGGGCATATCGAGGTGTTCGGTCATTCCCCGCGCCATGTCCTCACCAAGAGCCGCATTGGCTACCTGCCGGAGGAATCGTATCTTTACCGCTATCTGAACTCGGGGGAGACGTTGGACTTTTTTGGCCGCCTGTTCGAACTGCCCGCCGGTGAGCGCCGCCAGCGCGCGGAGCAGCTCATTGAAATGGTCGGCCTGAGCCAGGCCCGCACCCGTTCCGTGGGGGAATTCTCCAAGGGCATGCAGCGTCGCATCGGCCTGGCCCAGGCGCTGATCAATGATCCGGATCTCATCATTCTGGATGAGCCCACCAGCGGCCTGGATCCCATCGGGTGCCGCGAGGTCAAGGACCTGATCCTCGCGCTCGCCCGGCGGGGCAAGACCGTCATCCTGTGCAGCCATTTGCTGGCGGATGTGGAGGATGTCTGTGATCGCGTGGTGATCTACTACGGTGGCCGCATTCAGGCCATGGGGCCGTTGGGGGATCTGCTGGCCAACCGTGAGTCGGTGCGCATCACCACCCCGGCCCTGCCGAGGGAAACCCTGCGCCAGGTCCTGGAGGTCATCCGCCGGGATGTGGCCGAGGATAAGATCAGGGTGGATAACCCCACCCAGAATCTGGAATCGTATTTTCTCGAAGTGGTCCGGCAGGCGCGCGCGAATGCGTCAGCCACGTCCGGGGCCACTTCGGACAATCGGGTGGCCGCCTATTTGCGGGCCGACGCCTCGCCGGAGAAAGCAGGGGATAAATTGCTGGAACGCCTCACCCAGGCGCGCCCCGCAGAGACCGCTCCCGCCCCCAGCCCGGTCGCGTCGGCCCCGGTGCCAGCGTTGGAAACCGGGCGTCTGGCCGCCCTGACGGGCAAGTCGCCCGCCCCGGCCCCGGTTGAAACGGCTCCGGCTGTCTCCGCTCCCGCGCCCGCGCGTGAGGCGGATTTGAAGCAGGCCAACGAGAAACTGTCCGCCCTGCTCGGCAAAAAGCCCCAGTGACGTTTTCATGCAGCGCATTCTCGCCATCGCCATGCTGACCTGGAAAGCGGCCTTCCGCTACCGGCTGTTTTGGGTCATGGCTTTCCTTCTGGCGGCCACCGTGTCGGTGCTGCCGTTGCTGATCAAGCACGATGGCACGGCGCGCGGTTTCGTGCAGATTGTGCTGACCTACACCCTGAGCCTGGTGACTGTGCTGCTGGGGATGGCCACGCTGTGGCTCGGCTGCGGCACCCTGGCCCGGGACATTGAGGAGTGCCAGATCCAGGTGGTGGTCACCAAGCCGATCGCCCGGTGGCAGATTTGGGTCGGCAAATGGGCGGGGATCATGTCCCTGAACGCCGCCCTGCTCCTGGTGGCGGGGGCCTCGATTTACGTCCTGTTGCAGTGGCGGGCCCGGCAGTTGCCGCCCCCGCAGCAGATCATCCTCCGCAATGAGGTGCTGGTGGCCCGGGCCACACTGAAAGAGCCCGCCCCGGATTTCGCCAAACAGATTGAGGAAAACTTCCAGCAACGCATTCGCAACCAGAACCTCACCCCCGCCGATCAGGCGGAGGTTCGCAAACAGGTGGAGGAAGCGGTCAAGGGCCGCGAGCAACTCGTGCCGCCGGGATATATGCGGCGCTGGCAGATTGATGCTACCGGCATCCGTGAGAAACTGAAGGGGGCGCCGCTCTACCTGAGGGTGAAGTTCTACGCCGCCGAAACCAGCCCCCGCAGCACCTACCTGGGTGCCTGGCGCATCGGTCCGGCGGAATCCCCCATGTTTGAGGAGCGGGTGATGAGCCTGGCTCCGGAGACCTTCCATGAGTTCGCCGTGCCGGCCCAGGCCATCACGGATGATGGCAAGCTGATCGTGAATTTCGTCAACCGCAATGAATGCGCGCTGCTGTTTCCCCTGGCGGATGGCTTCGAGGTGCTTTACCGGGAAGCCAGCTTTGAGCTGAACCTGCTGCGGGGGCTGGTGATCATCTGGTTCTGGCTGGGACTGCTGGCGTGTGTCGGCCTGGCGGCGGCCAGCTTTCTCTCCTTCCCGGTGGCGGCTTTTGTGGCTTTGGCGGCCCTGGCCATGGTGGTGGGTGGCAGCACGATGACCTCGGCGGTGGAGGATGGGACGGTTTTCGGCCGTGACCACGAAACGGGGGCAGCCGAAAATCCAGTGCTCGACAAGGCGCTGCTCCCGGTTTTCAAAGCCGTGGTGAGGGTCATCAACCTGGCCGAGGCGTTTTCGCCGGTGGATTTGCTGAGCAGCGGTCGTTCGGTCGGCTGGGGCCTGGTGGCGCAGGCCTTCGTCCAGGTCATTCTCCTGCTGGGGGGCTCCCTGGCGGCCGTGGGCATCACCCTCTTTAACCGGCGCGAACTGGCCGCCGCCCAAAACGCATGAACCGGCCCACCAAATCCATTGCCGCGCTGGTCGCGCTGGTTTGCCTGGTGGGGGTTTTCCTCGCCCAGCAGCGCCTAGATGTTCAGCGCCGCCAATTGCTGCCGGAGCGCTCCCTCGACCTGCGCAATGCCCCCCCCATGCTCGCCTTCACCACCGTGGCTCTGGGCGGGTTTCGCGGCCTGATTGCCAACGCCCTCTGGATGCGCGCCAACACCTTGCAGGACGAGGACAAGTATTTTGAAATGGTGCAATTGGCGGACTGGATCACCCGGCTCCAGCCCCGCATGAAGCAGACCTGGATTGTCCAGGCCTGGAACATGGCCTACAACATTTCCGTCAAGTTCACCGAACCGGAAGACCGCTGGCGCTGGGTGTTGCGCGGTATTGAGCTGCTCCGTGATGAGGGGCTGAAGTACAATCCGGACGAGGCCCTGATGTACCGCGAGCTGGGCTGGTTTTTCCAGCACAAGATGGGGCAGGGACTGGATGATGCCCACCAATACTACAAAAAGCAGTGGTTTGACCAGATGACGACAGTTCTGGGCAACCAGGGGACGAATTATGTCGAATTGATCAATCCCCAGACCGAGGAGGCCCGCGCCCGGGCGCGTCTGTTGACCGGCAAGTACCGGATGGATCCCCGCCTCATGCAGGAGGTGGACAACCGCTTCGGTCCGCTGGAGTGGCGGTTGCCGGAGGCGCACGCCATCTATTGGGCCGCCCGTGGGTTGCAAAAAGCCAAGCCGGATGACCAGGTCACCCTGCGGCGCATGATTTACCAGGCCATGCAGCTCTCCTTTCAGCGCGGGCGCGTGATTGTCTCGCGGGTGGGGGGGGTGCCCCTGTACGGGCCGAACCTCTTCATCATCCCCAAGGTCAACGCCGCTTACGAGGAGATGTTGCGTGAGGATCAGTCCGTCGTGGAGAACATGCAGCGCGCCCACCGCAATTTCCTGCGCCAGGCGGTGTATCAGCTTTACACCCACAACCGGATGACTGAGGCCAACCGGTGGTTCAAGTACCTCAAGGCGACGTATCCCAAGGACACGCAGGTGCTGGGGGCCAATGGTGATCTCGACACCTTTGCCATTCGCAAGGTCACGGAAAACATGGAGCAGTTGGATCAAAACCAGGCCCGATCCTTCATCGAGGGGTTCATCCGCACCTCCTACACCCACCTGATCTTGGATGATGATGACCGGGCGCTGGGATTCGGGCTGCTGGCCCGGAAGGTTTATCAGAATTACCAGGCCAAGTCCGCGCCATCCGCCGATCGCATCGGGTTGCCCCCGTATGCCGAACTGGAACAGGCTGTGCAGCGGGACATGCTGGATCCGGAGAAGGGACTTGAGGCGCAGTTTCAGGCGGTGTTGCGCTCCCGTCTGAACTTGCCCGCTCCCAAGCCGGTGGTGCCTAAGCCTTGACCGTCCCCAGGATTTTTTGCGCCGCCGCCTGCACGCCCGCGACCAGCTCCGGTGGCTGGATGACACGAACATTGCCGCCCCAGCTCAGCACCCAGCGCTCGATCTCCACCAGGCTGGATAGCCTCAGGCGCATCTCCACCCGTCCCCCGGACAATTCCTTCAGGGTCTGCGATTCGTGCCACTGCTTTTCCCGCACGTAATCGGCCACGAACTCATTGAACTGGAGGACAACCTTGTGATCCCCGTGGCCGGAGAGCACGCCAAAGCTGTCACGCAGGCGTTTGGCCAGGGAAAACTTCTGGGGCTTGGGGAATTTCTTGCCGGTGGGGGTCACGGCCTTGATGCGGGCCGGCACAAAGGTGCGGATATCCTTGCGCAGATGATCAAAGGCGTAAAGGAACCATTCGCCATTGATGTTGGCCAGGTGGTAGGGATCCACCAGCCGTTCCTCGGCCCGCGCCTCGCCGGGCTTGCGATAGCGGATGGTGAGCTGCTCCCGGCGCGACACCGCCCGCGCGATGCGGTCAAACACCTCCAGATCGAGCAGGGGCACCGCCCGGGTGTGGAAGGAGATGGTCTGGTTCCAATCCTCCAATTGCAGTGAGATCGTGTCCGGCAGGCCCTCTGACATCTTGCGGAACGCGCTTATCAGCGGCTGCTCAAACGTGGTGCCACGGTATTGCTGCAAGGCCTTTTCCGCCACCAGCAAGGCGAACATTTCCCCTTCGGTGATGGTCACCGTGGGGAAATTGCCGACCTCCTCCGTGTAGTAATAGCCGTTGCGTTGCGGGTCAAAATCCACCGGCATGCCCAGCCGGTCCCGCATGAAGTCAATGTCGCGGTACACCGACTTGGTGCTGACCTCCAGCTCCTCCGCCAGTTGGGTGGCGTTGGGGTAATCACCCGTCTGGATGGACTGATGCATGTGCATCATGCGCGCCAGGGGCGGGCGGGTGGAGGGGATCGCTGTCGGTGCGGCTGTGCGCGGCTTTTTCATGCGATCAGGCCTGGGGCGCAGGCTTGGCCTGCGTGTGACTAATTGCCCTTTTCGAGCTTCGTCAACAACTCCTCGTTGGTCTTGTGCTTCTTGCACGCCGCCAGCAGGGTCTCCATCGCCTCCACGGGATTCAAATCCACCATCATGCGGCGCAGCTTGCGCACCGCCTCGATTTGCGTCTTGGAGAACAGTTTCTCCTCTTTGCGGGTGCCGCTCTTGGGGATGTCCAGCGCCGGGAACAGGCGTCGGTCCGAGAGCTTGCGCTCCAGGATCAGCTCCATGTTGCCCGTGCCCTTGAATTCCTGGAAAATCAGCTCGTCCATGCGCGATCCGGTGTCCACCAGCGCCGTGGCGATGATGGTCAGGGAGCCGCCGTCCTCAATCTTTCGGGCTGAGGCGAACATCTTGCGCGGGATTTCCAAAGCGCGTGCGTCCACGCCGCCCGTCATCGTTCGACCGCTGCCACCATGCACGCTGTTGTAAGCGCGCGCCACGCGGGTGATGGAGTCCAGCAGCACGAAAATGTCCTTGCCGGCTTCCACCATGCGGCGGCAACGCTCAATCATGAAGCGCGAGAGCCGCACGTGGGTCTCCAAATCCTGGTCATTCGAGGAGGCCACCACCTCGGCCTTCACGGAGCGCTGGAAATCGGTCACTTCCTCGGGGCGTTCGTCGATGAGCAGCACCATGACGTGGACGTCCGGGTGGTTGATGGTGATCGCGTTGGCGATCTGCTTCAGCACCGTGGTTTTGCCGGTGCGGGGCGGGGCCACGATCAGGCCGCGGGTGCCCTTGCCAATCGGCGTCACCAGGTCAATGATCCGTGTCTCCAGCAGGTCCGGCGCGGTTTCCAGCCGGTACTTTTCAATCGGGTCAATGGTGGTCAGGTTCTCGAAGCGCACCGCTTTCGTGTAGTCGTTGAACGGCATGCCGTTGACGATGTCCACGGACCGCAGTTGCGGGCTGCTGCCCCGGTGGGGGGGTTGCAGCCGGCCGGTCACCTGGGCGCCTTCGCGCAGGAAGTTGCGCTTGATGGTGTCCGGGGTGACGAAAATATCGCTCGGTTTCGGGGAGAAATTATTGTCCGAGGAACGCAGAAAACCGAATCCCTTTTCCGAAATTTCCAAATACCCGGTACCCATGTCCGGAATGTTAGCGCCAGGCGCTGTGGTCATATAAGCTGTTTTACTTTCAAGTGTTTTTCCGGAGACATACCACCGGAAGCTAGTGAATTTTGAACTATCGGAAGAACCGTCGATCTTCTTACCATTTACCAGACAAGAAACCGACGGCTTGAACCTTCGTTGCGGCAATTTAAGGCTTTAACGCATCCGATGCAATCATTATTTTTAAAATATTCTTATTTTGCCGGTTTCTTCCTTGCCGGGGACGCGGCCCCCGTCCACCGGTGCTTCCTCGTTGCCAAGGCATTGTTCTGGAACGGGTCAGGGTATCTTTCCGACCGTTGGTGCGCTATCTTGCATGGCTTCTGCCATCATGAATCCTTTACTTCAGCAACAAACCGACGCCTTGGGTCTTGAGAAGTACCAGCGCCACATCTTTCTCTGTGCGGAGCCGGCCAAACCGGAGTGCTGTTCCCGCGAGGCGGGTCTGGAGGCTTGGGAATATCTGAAACGCCGGTTGAAAGAACTCCACCTGGCGGGGGCCGAACCGGTGGTGTACCGCACCAAGGCCAATTGCCTGCGCGTCTGTGTCCAGGGTCCCATTGCCGTGGTTTATCCCGAAGGCGTCTGGTACCACTCTTGCACGCCCCCTGTTCTGGAACGGATCATTCAAGAACACCTGATCGGCGGGCGTGTGGTGGCTGAGTTTGCCTTTGCCCGCAATCCCGGCACCCAGGGTCGGAACCCGGTTCGGCCCGGGCCGGTGCAATAGCGTCTCCCGGGATCGCGGAGAGGTTGGGCGGTGGCGTGCCTCAACTTCCGGTTTTGCCGGATCGGGCGTGGGTGGTCTCGGGACGGGACGCGGCCAGCCAGGCGCGGGCTTGGCGGCGCAGTTCTTCCCGTTCTGCGGCGTCCAGGCCGGCGGGGTCGAAGCGGTAGCGATTGTGCAGGTGCAGCAGCGGTTGGAGGTCCGGGCTGCCCGGGGGCAGGTTGGATCGGATGCGGCGCCACCAGGTGGCCGTGGTCTCGCCGCCGCGCCGTTCCAGGCCCAGTTCCACCAGGCGCTGTTCGATGGCAAACACCTCGGAATCCAAGCCCGGCCACACGATGGCGGTTTTCTTGGCGGTGGCCGCATCCCGGCTTTTGCGCCAGCGTTTCTGCCAGAGGAAGCGCCCGCCCAGGATGGCGATGGTGGCCGCCATCACCAGGAAGAGGTAGGCGCGCAGGTTGTTTTTGCCCCAGCGGAGCTTGGAGAACTCGAACCAGAGGCGCGACCAGGAGTCGAGCAAAGGCTCCAGGAAGGAGGCGCGCTTGCTTTCCTCGCTAAACCAGGAGCCGGGGGTGGTGTCGAAGTCGTGCCAGGCCCGGTCCTTCACGTCATAGTAGAGCGCCCAGGCGTGGCCGTGCCGCTGGCGCACCACAAACCGGCCCTCGCCCGCCCCCTCCTGCACGGAGAACCCGGCGGCGTAGCGGGCCGGCACCCCGGCCTGGCGCAGCAGCAGGACGGTGGCGGTGCCAAAGAACTCACAGTGTCCGGACCGGTTTTTCAGCAGGAAGCGGCCGATCACCGTCTCGTTGGTGGTGGGCAGGTGGGCCTCGGTTTGCCACGTGGAATAGTCGAACTTCTGCTGGAAAAACCAGCCGATGGTTTTCAGCTTCTGCGCCAGCGTCATCCCTTCCAGCCCGAGTTCCCCGGCGATTTGTCTGATGGCGGGCAGCTCTTCCGGGGGCATGCCCAAGTCCACATCGTCAGGGGGGCTTTCAAAGGTGCGGCCGGGGCCGTACCGGGCCTGGAACAGCACCAGGCCGGGCCCGCTCTCCACCTTGGCGGCCCCGTAACGGTTGGTGCCGAATTGGAACACCGGCAGATCATCCAGTCGGGCCACGCCGGAGGGCAGGGCGAGCAGGCCCTGGCCGCCGGGCAGGTAGGTGGCCACCTTGACGGTGTTGGTGTAGCCGCGCCCCGTCTGGAACACCCAGGAGCTTTCATTGGGCTCGTAGATGAGCGGCGAAAAGTTGCGGGCATGCGCGATCCAGGATGGGGACCGGAAAATGGAGTAGCTCGTCTCCCGCAGCAGCGGGGTGACGGGCTGGCCGGGGGGGATTTCCACGCGCATCACCACCGTGCCGGAAAGCTTCATCTTGCCGATGCGGCCGATGGAGGTCTTGCTTTCGCGCGGGTCAAAATCCTTTTTGCCAAAGCCGGTCAGCCAGCCCGCATGCAGGTTGTCGAGCAGGGCGTGGACGTAGTTGAGGCCCTTGAACCCGGCGAAGCCCATCCCCAGGGCCAGCGCCACCAGCCCCACCCACACCGGGGCGGCAAAGCGCCGGGAGCGCTGCGCCCAGAGCGCCCAGGCCAGCAGGGCGCAGCCACCGCCATAAAAGGTGAGCGAGTCGGACTTGATGGCGCTGGCCCCGGCCAGGCAGAGGCCAAAGTATGGCCAGGCCAGGTGCAGCCCGCCCCCGGTCTGCGGTTTCCGGGGGGTGGCGGTCGGCTGGCTCTTCCAGAACAGCAGGCTGAAGGTCTGGTAATTGATTTTCTCCTGCCGGCCAAAGGCCTGGGCGGCTGCCAGCGCATAGAAGGCAAAGGGGAGCCATTGCAGGAATTGCAGCGCCGCCTGGGCCCCCTGGTTCATCGATTTGCTGCGCTCGGTGAAGGAGTTGGCGTTGAAAAAGCCGCTGAGGGCGCTGGTGCCTTCGTTGGCGGCGTAGGCATAGGTGGCGATCCCCAGCACCGACAGGCAGCAGAGGGTCCAGAGCTGGTTCAGCTCCGCCTGGCTGAAATCCCAGCGCGTCTTCAGCAGCCGGGCGGATTCCAGCAGCGCGCCCATCACCAGGCCGACCCCGGGAAAGCCGATCTGCCAGCCCCAGAAGGCCAGGGTCAACCCCAGCAGCAATGGCGGTGTTTTCAGCATAGGCGCGCCAGCCCCTCGGCGACTTTGTCGCTGTCCAGCAGGTGGAAGTGATCCGGCCGGTCGGGGTCGGAGGTGGTGCGCAGTTGTTCCAGCCGGGCGCTGTTCACGAGCACCAGCACGAGCAGCGGGACTTTCAATTGGCGCAGTTGCCGCACCAGCTTGCGCCGGGACTCATCCCAATCCAGGAACAGCAGGATGCATCCGGTCACGTCCGGTGCGTGGTCCAGCACCAGCCGCTCCAATTTCTCGAAAGCCTCCTCCCGGCACGGGTTCACCGCAGCCAGGATTTCCAGGATTTGCTCCGTGTGCCCAACGCCGCGCCCGGCGGTGAAGCAGAACGCCTGTGGCCCGATGAACAGCAGATCCAGCAGCGACTCCTGCGTCTGGATGGTGCAGGCGAACGAGGCCGCCACCGAGACCGCCTCCTCGAAGGCCTCCGGCTCCGGGCGATCCAGGAAGGTGTCCAGCACCAGCGCGTGCCGCACGAAGTATTCGTCCTGGTATTCTTTCACGATGGGCCGGCCGGTTTTGGCCCAGCTTTTCCAATGGATGCGGCGCAGGGGATCGCCGGGGCGATAATCCCGCAGTGCGACAAACTCCTCCGATTCCCCGACCGAGGAGGCCTGGGTGACGCCGCCCTGCTGGTATTTGACGCTCCCGGGCAGCGGGATGGGGGGCAGGAAGTAGCGCCGGGGCAGGATGAGCACCGTCTGGGGCAGCGGTTGCGGGCTGAGGGCGCGGAACAGCCCCAGCGGATCGGTGCGCGCGATGGTCACGCCGCTGAACCGCAGCACGCCCCGCCGCAGCGGGGTCAGCTCCAGCAGAACCTCGGCGCTCCCCCTGGGGGGCAGGTCGGGGATGGCGGCCGGTTTGATGCGGGCCAGCCGGCGCCTGGCGCGGCGGGGCCGGGCGCTGATGGAAAAGGAGCGCGTGTGCCGCTCCTCGGAGTGCAGTTGGGCGGCGTATTCGGCCAGGCTGGGGCGGGGATCCTGCAAATCCTCCAGCAGGGTGAGATTCTTTTGGAGAATTGGGGTGCGGTTGGTGACGCTCACCCGGTAAGGCATGGCCACGCCCACGCTGCCGTAGCGGGGCAGCAGCCGATCCACCGCAAAGCGGGTGCGAAAGCGGAATGCCAGCAGCCAGCCCAGAAACAGCAGCGCGGCCAGGAACATGGCCACCTGGTGGCCCACCGTCTGGGTGTAGTCAATGCCCAGCAGGCCCGCCATCAGGCCGCCGCCCGTCACCGCGAGTCCCGCCGGCGTCAAACGCCGTTCCAGCCAATGGCGGGCCCCGGTGAACCACCGGTAAAACCGGTAGGCGAGGCGGTAGGGGAGGAATTGGGCGGCGGGTTTGGGCATGGGGGATGCGTGCCAGGTTGCCAGGGGTCATTTCGGCACGGGTATCTTGCGCAGGATGCCTTCCACCACTCCCCGGGCATTCAGCCCGGAAAACCGGGCCTGGGGTTCCAGCATCAGCCGGTGGGCGATCACGCAGACCGCCATTTCCTGAATCTGTTCCGGCCCCACAAAATCCTGGCCATCGAACAGCGCGATGGCCTGCGCCGCCTTCATCAGCGCCAGCGAGGCGCGCGGGCTGGCTCCGAGCTGGACGCCGTTGGCCGTGCGGGTGGCGGCCACGATATCCACCACGTAACGCTTCAGCTCGGCGCTCATGCGGATCCCCTGCACGGCCTCCTTGAGCGCGATGACCTCCGTCTGGGTGGCGCAGGGCTCCATGGTGGTCAGGGGATGCTGGTGCTCCTGGGCGGAAAGGATGTTCACCTCCTCCTCGGCGGGGACATATCCGAGGCTGAACTGGAGCGCGAAGCGGTCCATCTGTGCCTCGGGCAGGGGGTACGTCCCCCGGAATTCCACTGGGTTCTGGGTGGCGATCACGAAGAAAAGGCTGGTCAGCGCCCGTCGTTCCCCCTCCACGCTCACCTGGCTTTCGCCCATGGCCTCCAGCAGGGCGGACTGGGTGCGGGGGGAGGCGCGGTTGATTTCATCAGCCAGCAGGATGTCGGTGAAAACCGGCCCCTCATGGAATTGGAAGGTCTGCTCGCGCTGGTTGTAGATGGACACCCCGAGGATGTCGGAGGGCAGCAGATCGGGGGTGAACTGCACGCGTTTGAAGGTGGCGGCGACCGAAAGGGCGAGGGCCTTCGCCAGGGTGGTCTTGCCGGTGCCGGGGAAGTCCTCCAGCAGCACATGGCCACCGCTGGCCATGGCGGCGAGCAGCTTGCGGATGGCCGCCGCCTGTCCGCGCATGACGCGCTCGATGTTGGTGGTGATTTTCTGGTAAACCTCGCGCGCCCCGGTGATGGTTTGTGTGCTCATGCCTTACCCATTAATACCCACACCCTTGAAAAAGTTTCAACCCCCATCCGCAAACCGCGCGAAAAAAGGCTGTTCGAGTTTGCGCCTCCCCGCCGGTGTCGCCGATTCCGATTTACAGCCGCCGGATCCTGCGGGAAAATGGGGGCATGTCGAAAGATGAGCAGAAATTGATTCCGGCCACCGTGCTGACCGGCTACCTGGGCGCGGGCAAAACCACGCTGCTCAGCCGGTTGCTGACCCAGAACCACGGTTACAAATGCGCCGTCATCATCAATGAATTTGGCGCGGTCAGCATTGATCACCAATTGGTGGTGGGGACGGACGAGGAGATTGTGGAGCTGAAAAACGGCTGCCTGTGCTGCCGCTTGAGAGGTGACCTGGTGGTCTGCCTGAACGATCTGCTGCAACGGCGCAAACGGTTCGATTACATCATCATCGAGACCACCGGTCTCGCCGATCCCAGCCCCATTGCCCATACCTTCATGGCGTCGGACCTTGCGGATCGCGTGCGTCTGGATGCCATTGTCACCGTGGTGGATGCCCGGTTCTTTGAAAAGGAGCTGGAGCAGGGCCCGGAGCCGCGCGCCCAGGTGGCGTTTGCGGATGTGATCCTCATCAATAAAACCGACCTTGCCACCCCCGCCGAGGTGGATCACCTGGAGCGGCGGTTGCAGGCCATGAACGCACTGGCCAAGATCCATCGTACCCGGCAATCGGAGATCGACTTTGCCAAAATCCTCAACCTCGGGGCCCGTGATGTCACCGCGCCGTTTGAAATGCCTCCGGAGCCGCACCACACCCACCAACATGACCACCACGAATGCGGACCGGATTGCGGGCATGATCACTCCCACGGGCATGGACACCACAACGATGCGGTGCGTTCTTTTTCCATCACGGAGGAGCGCCCCCTTGATTTGAAGAAACTTGAGGGGTGGCTCAGTGTTCTATTGCTGGAAAACGGCGAGGATCTTTATCGCAGCAAGGGCATTTTGCGCGTGCAGGGGGTGGCCAAGCGGGTGATTTTTCAGAGCGTGCAGATGCTCTATGAGGCGGTGCCGGACCGGCTGTGGTACGTTGGTGAGCCGCAGCTCAGCCAGATGGTTTTCATCGGCAAGGATCTGGATGAGGCGGCCATCCGCGCCGGTTTCCGGCAATGCCTGGCGGGTTAAACCCGGCCATTGGATGACCGGTGGGACGCGAATGACGATTATGGTCGCACAACGATATCAGTGTGGGTGGGTGATCCTTCTGGGGCTGGCCTTGATGGCGGGCTGCGTGTCCCGCAAGTCGGCCCAGGCCGAGGCTCGGGTGGCGTTCCTGGCGGGACAGAACCAGGCGCTGCGTGACATGCAATCCCGCACCCAGCAGGTGGTGCGGGTGGAGGGCCAGGTGCGAAACCCGGTCGTGCCCTGGCAGGAAGGAATCACCCTAGCGCGGGCCCTGCTCGCGGCCGATTATTCCGGCCTCTTCGATCCGCGTCGCATTTCAATCCTCCGCGATCACCAGTCTTACCCGGTCAACGTCCGCAAATTCCTGCGGGGCGAGGATGATCCAGAGCTTCTGGCGGGGGATATCATCAGGCTGGAGTGACCTGCTCCGCCAGTAATTCCCGGCGCAGCAGTTCCAGAGCCTGCTGGGTGGTGACGTACTTGAAGGTCTCCCGGTCCATCTGGTTCAATTGCTGCACCACCACGGTTTTTGTGCGCGTCGCCAGCCCGATGAACACTGTGCCCACCGGTTTCTCGGGGCTGCCGCCAGCCGGCCCGGCGATGCCGGTGATGGCGAGCGCGTAATCCGCATCCGCTCCGGCCCGTGCGCCTTCCGCCATGGTCTGGGCGGTGGGTTCACTGACCGCTCCCAGGGTCTCCAGGGTGGCCGCCGACACGCCCAGCTCCTGAAGTTTGGCCGTGTTGGCGTAGGTGATCCAGCCCCCCCAGAACACCGCGGAGGCACCGGGCACATTGGTCAGCCGGTGGGCCAGGCAGCCGCCGGTGCATGATTCGGCAACCGCCAGGGTTTGCTGGCGCTTGGTCAGCAGGCGTACGACCACTTGCTCCAAGGACTCTTCCTCAGCCGTGTAAATGTACTGGGCCAGCAGTGCCCGGATCATTTTCTCCGCAGAAGCCACGAGGGTGGAGGCGTGGGGGCCGCAGGCGGAAACCCGCACATCCACCTCGCCCATGCGGGCGCAGTAGCCGAGTTCCAGACCGGCATCGGTCAGCGCCTTCAACGGCTGGGCGATGGCTTCCTCCAGCTTGGATTCCCCCATGCCCGTGGTGCGCAGGGTGCGGCAGACATACGTGGAGGGGAGGGGAAAGCGCCGGGTGACCTGCGGCAGCACCTGATCGCTGAACATGGGGCGCAGCTCGCGGGGCGGCCCGGGCAGCATGATGAGCCAGGCGGTCCGGTCGGTGGGGTTGAACTGGTGCGGGGGGATTTCCAGGATCAGTCCCGGGGCGGTCCCAAACGCGTTCATCAGCACGGTGGCACCCTCGGGCACCAGGGCCTGGACCTTGGTGCTTTCCGGCTGGGGACGGCGGCGGGAGAGAAAGTACTGTTCAATGTGCCTGAGCACCCGTTCATCGGTGGTGAGTTGGCGGCCCAGCAATTGAGCCACCAGATCGCGCGTGAGGTCATCCGAGGTGGGACCGAGGCCGCCGGTGGTGATGACCACCTCGGCCTGGGCCAGTGAGTCGCGCACGGCGTTGACAATGGCCTCCCCGGTGTCGGCCACGGCGATTTGCCGTTGCACGAGGTAGCCATGGTCCGCCAGTTGGCGGCAGAGCCATTGCTGGTGCGTGTTGAGCACCCGGCCCAGCATCAGCTCCGTGCCGGTGTTGATGATTTGGATGCGGGGCATGGTTATTTCGTGAGCCGTTTGATCAGCACCTTGGAGTTGCGCCCGCTCTGGTCATACTTCTCCCGGCGGGCGGGGGGCAGATCATCCGGCGACCCTTCCGTAAAGCCGCCCTTGGATTGAAAATAAGTGAAGGCCTGGGTGGACAGAGTGAAGAGTTCCGAGAGACCGATCTCTTTCGCCCGGCTGTCGATGAAGTTGATCATCTTGCGGCCCAGACCCTGGTTCTCGTGGGATTTGTTGACGTAGAGGCAGGCCAGCTCGCCCTTGTCCTGCTCGGGGTAGAGGTGCAGCGCCACGCAGGCGACCGGGTTGCGGTCGATTTCAAAGATGTAGTAATCGGCAATCTGCCGTTCCAGGCTGGCCCGGGAGCGTTTGACCAGCTCGTCACTTTCCACCGAACTCTTGATCAGGTTGAGGATGCTCCGGATATCTTTTTTCATCGCCTTGCGGACCTGGGTGTATTCGTTGGCGTAAATCAGTGTGCCCACGCCCTCATTGGAGAAGACCTCCGCCAGCAGACCCTCATCCACCCGGCCATTGATGATATGCACCCGGGAGACCCCGGCCTTGCACGCGGCCACCGCGTGCTGCGCCTTGGAGGTCATCTCCGGCGTGATATCCTGGCGGGTGTTCAACAGCATCTGAAGATCGCCCGCCAGCATTTGCCGGATGAATTTGCCCTGGTGAAACAGGCCATCCGTGGTGGTCACATAAATGAGCTTGATAGCCTTGAGCGCCTCGGCCACCGCCACGGCGGCGTGATCCGAGTTCAGGCGGTAGGTCTTGCCGTCCCCGTCGAAGCCGAGGGGGGAAACCACCGGGATAATGCCGGCGGTCAGGAGGGCTTGCAGCAGCTCGGTGTCCACCCGTTCCACCTTGCCGGTCAACAGGTAATCCTGCCCGTGCAGAATCCCCATCGGATGGGCGATGATGGCATTGGTACAGGCGGCGCGCAGGTCGATGACCGCCAGCCCTTCCAGAATCTCATGGCTCAGCCGGTTGGCGGCGGTCAGGGCCACTTTCAGGGTGTCGGCGTCTGTGATGCCGGTGCCGTCGGTGTTGGAAACCTTGATCTGCTGCTGTTCGGCCAGGGCCTGGATCTGGGCCGATGCCCCATGCACGAGCACCACGCGGATGTTCAGGGAGCGCAGGACGGCAATATCCATGAGCAGGTTGCCGAAATTTTCGTCGGTCACGATGGCCCCATCCACGCTGATCACAAAGATTTTTTCCCGGAAGCGTGGGACGTATTGCAGGATGCCGCGCAGGTCGGTCAGTTTCACTTTTTAAACAGGGTTAAAGCGCCTGTGGCCAGCCGTGCGGCTGACTCACTGTGTCGCCAGGCGTTGGCGGGGGTTAAAGGGGCTTGCCACATTGTTTGCAGAAACGGGCGTCCTCCTCGTTCAGGATGCCACATGCCCGGCAGCGGACCTTGATTGTGGGCCGTGGCGGCGGTTCGTTCGTGGGGTTGGGATTTATTTCGGAGAGGGCATCGCTGATCATGCCGCCGGTCATTCGGCTGTAGGGTTCCAAATCTTTGCGGGCCTGTTCCGGATCCAGAACCGCGCCCGAGCCGGCCAGTCCGGTGGCTCCCAGGCTGCGAATGATGCCGCCGATGATCATCAGCACCATTCCCCCAAAGGCCAGGGCCATGGAGGTTTTGGCTTTCCCCTCGAAGTTGTTGAACTCGCCGAAATTGGCAATGAACAGGGCGAAGGTGGATAAAAACATCAATCCCCCCAAGACGATAACCCCGGCACCCAGATAATAAGCGAACTGGCGCTCGGAGGAGACCTGCCGCTGCGGTTCATTCATAGGCGCATGGATGACAACAATTTCAGCACCACGGTATCAATTTACACCAAAGCCGCCGGGTGGCGATGACATTTTTCAGCCGCTTTTCCGCTGGGCGGCCTTGCGATTCACTTGCCCAGAACCTTCCTCAGGCTCTGGAGGCACCGCTGGTTTTCCGCCGGGGTTCCCACCGAGATGCGGATCCATTCCGGCAGTTGATACCCCCCCATGGGCCGGGCAATGACGCCCAGTTTTTGGAGTTCCACGAAGGTCTTTTGCCCATCGCCCACTTTCACCAGGATGAAATTCCCGGCCGAGGGGACGTATTCCAGCCCCAGTTGGACAAAAGCCTCCACATACAGCTTCAAACCGGCCGCGTTGTTGGCGCGGGTTCGGTGAAAGTGTTCGTCGTCATCCAGCGCCGCCAAGGCCCCGGCCTGGGCGATGGCGTTGATGTTGAACGGCTGCCGCACTTTTTCAAATGCCGTGATGAGCTCCGGACTGCCAATCCCGTAACCGACCCGCAATCCCGCCAGGCCTAATATCTTGGAGAAGGTGCGCATCAGCAGCAGATTGGGTTGGGCACCGGAAGCGATCAGGGGAACAAAATCCGCCGGGTCTTCCAGAAACTCAATGTACGCCTCATCCAGCACCAGCAGCACGTTTGGCCGGACAGATCGCACCAGGGCTTCCATCTCGGCCCGGGGGGCGAGGGTGCCGGTGGGGTTGTTGGGGTTGGCCACAAATACCGCCCGGGTTTGCGGGGTGATGGCTTTGACAATGGCGGCCAGGTCGTGCCCGTGCTGTTTGGCCGGCACGGTGATGACGTCCGCCCCGAACATCTTGGCGACAATCGGGTAGATTGCGAAGCAGTATTGCGACACCACGATGTTCGTCCCCGGCCCCAGCAGGGCGTGCCCGATGAACTCGATGATCTCGTTCGAGCCGTTACCCAGCACCAGGTTCTCTGTTTTCACGTGGAGCTTGGCCGCCAGCTTTTGTTTCAGGTAAAAGGCGTTGCCGTCCGGGTAAAGATGCAGGCTCTCCACCACCTGGTGCATGGCCGCCATGGCCTTGGGAGAGGGCCCCAGAGGATTCTCATTGGAGGCCAATTTGATGATGTCAGTCGCCGGGATGCCCAGTTCTCGGGCCACCTCTTCGATCGGACGGCCCGGTTGGTACACCGGCAGGTTTTGCAACACCGGATTTAGCGGTAACGATAGGCTCATATGCTTCAAGGAGGTTCCAGTTAATCAGGCCAGACCCACGCTGCCAAGTAATTCTGCAAGCCCACTTTTTCCGGGCGCGGCAAACGGGCGCTTGACGCTTAGGTTTGACCTCACTAGGCTCCCCTCCGCACAGCACACGTTAAGCAAAAAAACGCTGGCATTCTGAGCCGGCAACGGTCGTGCAGTGGTGCCGTTGACGAGTGGCTTGGGTGTGCTGTTTTATATAAAATCATGAGTACCAACAAATCGGGCATGTTTGTAACGAATGACGGGAAGAACGTGCTGCTGACGTTCATCCTGGTCAGTTCGCTGTTTCTCCTCTGGGGGTTCTGCAACGGAATGATTGACGTGATGGACAAGCATTTCCAGGAGGAACTGCACC
>CAIYYI010000658.1 GCA_903930345.1 uncultured Verrucomicrobiota bacterium | reverse complement strand
CGCCCACCCCGCCCACCCCGCCCACCCCGTCCACCCCGTCCACCCCGTCCACCCGCTCCTTGCGGTTAAACTTCCCCCGTGATGCTCGCCCGCCGCGTTTCCCACACCGTCCTGCAGCTGCCGCGCTCCATCCCCGCGCCAACCAAACCCATCCGGCTACTACCCCGCTTCCTGCCCGGGGAAACCGTGTAGCCACTTCCGTTTTTTGCGTCCCCACAGGTGGGGAGAGGCTTCTGCCGAGCCGTCCATTTCCCCGTTTGTAGGGGTAGAGCTTCAGCCTGTCCATCTGGTCATCCGCATGGCCCAAGGCATCCCCCCGTCAAAGGCCGTTCCAAATTCGCGCCAGCAGTCTGGGACTGAACCGCCATCTCAATCAGAATGCATTTTACTGCACCAGCTTAATTTGCCAGAATGCCATCGGTGCCGACTGAACCCTGGGAACTGCATTTGTGCCAGGTTGGCAAGTGAATGCCACGCCGACGTCACCAAAGGAACTCGTCAAACTCGTGGTTTCCTGAAGAATGTAGTTCTGCCCCGGCCTGCCCAAGAAAAGAATTTCAAAGGTTCTCTCCCCCGTCCGCCGTATGCCTACCACTGTGGGTTTGGCCGACACCTGATGCATACTGGCATCAATACCGCTGACCGAGCCGGTTTTTCAAACTTTTTTCGTTTCCACTCTGGACGGCATAGTTGAAGACGAACACTGCTTATATCTCCAAGATAATTATTCGCATGTCATTGATTATCAATAGTGCGTTTTTCAGCAGAACCAATGGGTGACCCCGCTTCCGGGTTATCTGGTGCGTATTTGGTAGAAAATCGCAGGCGAGTTCGTCCATGTGTTGGTGACCGTGTTTAAGGGCGGGGTTGCGGGAATGTTGGTGAGCAAGGGAGTCTGCGGGAGTTGGCGCGTCGTTGCGGGAGTTTGCGGGCCAAAATAGGGCGATTTTGGTGCTAAAAAATCTGACGACAGTTAGTAGCTGGGTCCGCAGTTTTCAAAGAAACTTGGAAAGCGGAAAGTTGAAATCCAACCGGCACCCAAAGTCAAAGGATGAAAGAAGCCCCCTAATCCTTTCCGATTTTTGGGATGGCGAGGAGTTTTTCAGCCCGCGCGGTCAATCCCAGGGCGGCATAAACATCACGCAAGGTTTCCCTGGTTTCGACGTTATGGGGCAGCATCAGCAAGGCGTATTCCAGATCATTCATGGCCTCACCGTACCGTTTGAGCCGGGCCAGAATCAGCCCGCACGTGTCGCGCAGGTGCGGGTCGTTGGCATTCTGCGCCACCAGCATCCGGGACAAAGCCAAGCCGCATTCCAATTCCGCAGGTCCACCATTGCGAAGCAGGTACGCCAGGTTATTCACCACCGCCACCATGGGTGTCCGGGGTGTGCTCATGGCCACAAATGCCCTCATGGCTTCGGCCTGATGACCCAGCCGCCACTCCAGCAAGCCGTGACAGAGTTGTGAAAAAGCCGATGCTTTTACGGCCGGCTCCCATTCCTGCACCGCCGCCAGGACCAGGGCGGCCTCAGGGTTAAACAACGTCAGGGCCAATAAATGAACCGTCAACGCCTCATGGCCGGGATCGGCGAGCAATCCTTCGCGGACAAAGTTCAGCCGCAGCGAGAAATCCAAGGGTTCCTGCCGGGCGGTTTGGGCAGCCTGGAAGGCGAATATCTCCGCCTGATCCCGCCGAAACATGGGCTGCCCAAACTGCTGCCAGCCTTTCTCGAGCACGGCGATGGCGGCTGAATACCGTTGTTGAAGGACCAGGGTATTGGCCCAATTGAGCCGGGCGGAAATGGCCAGGGCGCGGTTGTTCGTGGCCTCGGTTTGCGCCTGAAAATAGGCACCCGCCCTGCTGGCCCACGCCGCTGCTTCCGCAGGCTGTCCAGCCGCCTTATACGCCAGGGCCAAAGGCAACGCCGCCGCCGGCCTCGCCTCCGGTTTTTGGGAACCAGCGTTGCCAGCTTCCCCAGGGATTCCCCCGCCTTCAACCGCCCGGCGCAGATGATATATCGCTTTGTCCCAGCGGGCGGACTGGCAATAGAGCGAACCGAGGAGTTCGTGGGCAGTCGGATTAGAGGGAGCCACCTGCAACACGTTCAGCAAGTGCAGTTCCGCCTCGCGCAAGGTGGCGGATGACACCTTGGTTTGGGATAGGAGGTTCTGCCCCACCGCAAGCTGGGCCGGAAGAAATCCAGGCTGATCGTGGGGGGCAATGGCCTGCAGCAAAGCGGTGGCATCCTGCACCCGCCCGGCATTCATCAGGAGCCTGGCCAGTTGAAACAGGTACTGGCTGCGACGCTCAGGGTTGACACTGATCAATCGTTTGTAGGCCAGTCGTGCCAGATCGTAATCCTTATCAATCACCGCCTGTTCAGCCAACCGCTGGTAGGGTGCCCGCATGCGTTCCGCACGCCAGACAAGCCCCAAAACCAGCATGGCCAACCCCAGTGCAAAAGCCACCAGCGCGGGAACCCCCCGCCACAGACGGGGCCAATTCCGGTTCTCCCACCAGCAGCGCACGTCGATCATTCGGGCACTTGTCTCAGATTTCATGGCCGCTCCATTTGGATGAGCAGTTGCGCCGCCAGGTGCTCCCTGGCCTGATGGAAAAGACGTTTCAACTCCTCACCTTCGTTGGTGGCCAATCGGTTCCTGCTGGTTGCGAGAGTCTGAATGCGATACGTGCAGACCGCGGGCACAAAGAACACCTGCGAGGAAAACCGATCCGAAAGGCGATTCCCGGGCGCAGACGGTTTTGACCCCAGATATTCCTCATCCAACCAACGCCCGGCCTGGTTCATGGTGGCAACCAAAACCCGCCCGTGCCTTCCGGCCTTGCCCAGTTCCAACTCCAAAAACGACGGGGCGCGGCGATCCACCGAGGCGGGGTGCATGGATTTTTGTGACAGGGTCCAGCCTGACAGGGTGTAACAGACAGTCACATCGTGATAATGATTGAAGGGATAGTCCAACGACACACTGGCCAGCCAATCGCCCTTTTGGAAGTGCCATTCCAGGGATTGGGCATTGAAATTCTGGTATTCCTTGGCCACGGGTCCCGCCAAGTCCACCTGATTCCAGCCGCCCAGGGTCCGGGGCAGGTCAAATCGTGCGTTGGGTTTCAACCGGTCATTGGCCGTGCCATTCTGCCGCTGAGCGAACTGCCGCTGGCGAAAGAAAACACCGGTGCCGGCCAGCCCCACAAGAACAAAGACCGCCGCCACCCACCAGGCCCGGCGAGAAGGCACCCACGGGTCCCCGATCGCGGACCTGTCGCCATCACCGCTGAACACGGATGGCTGGCCCAGGTCTTGCGGGATCTCATGAAAAAAGAACAGCAACTGGTCCAGACTGAGCATCAAACCCAGGGCCAGCAGAAATAAGGCGGCACTCAGCAAGTCATGCGCACGACCTTCTAGCAAATTGAACACCCCGTGGGCCAGCAACCCCACCCCCAACAGAATGCGGATCACATTCGCCAGGAGCACAAAACACATGCTGCCGATGGTCAGCAAGACAATGTGCGGCCCTGGCCGACGACGCCAAAAACCATAAAAAAGGGCGGTCGCACTGATGGATAACAGGGAATTGATGCCCGAGCAGGCCTCTTCCACCAGCAACTTCCGGCCCGCGATCTCCATCACGTTGCCCTCTGTCAGGTGGGCAATCTTCAGCCAGTCCAACAATCGCGAACTGATAATGATCACCTGTTCCCGCAGCCACACGGTAAAGACCGCATCCCAGCTCAAAGGGGGTGGGAAAATAACCAGGTAAAGCACCAGAGCCGGCAGCATGGACTTCAGCCGAGGCCACCCACCGCGCCACCACGACAAGGCGACCCCGGCCAAACCGGCCGCCGCCGCCCCCAACCAGGGCGACCAGATAACGAGGGCCAGCCATTGCATGGCCAGGCTGCCGCCCAAAAGCAGGCCCGCCACTGCTTTTGAACCAGGTTGAGGCGTTTTCGCCTCCTGATAACCCAGCCACGCCAACCAGGTGACTCCGACAAGTGCCAGGGGAAAAAACTGATATTGGGGACGGCTCCACAGGTTCAACCCGAACTGCACCAGAATGGGGATGAAGGAGCCGAAGAACAGCGTCAGCCAGACCACCGCCGGAAAATGGGGCCTCAAACCCCCACAATACAACGCTCCCTCGTCCAAAATCCTTTTCGGCAATTCAACGGCCCAATGCCACGCAACCAAGGCGACATCCAAAGATTGATCAAGCGCCAGGCTGGTGTCCTCGCAAACACCCTGCCAGAAATCACCGGCCAGACCGGCGCACCTCAGCCACCATTGAACTGCCCGACGCGCCCACTTCCCCACCGCTGAAGGGGGCTTGGGGTCTTCCGTTGGTGAGGATGGATTCATGGGGTTGGGTCGGTCACGGGCCTCCCCCGCCATCAACGGGCTTTCTCCACCCGGGCCTGTTTCCGGGCCTTTCTGCTCACCACCCACACAACCACACCGGTGGCCAGCAAACCCATCATCCCACTGCCGACCTCGGGCACTCCTGCGGTCGTATTCATCCCCATCGACCACGAGGACACGACGCTCTGCCCCCCGGCTGCCACATCCGCCACAAACAGCGTCCATGACCCATTGGGATTCCCCCCGGCAAACTGGTTCAATAGGTTTTCACGCGACGCCCCGGCAATCGCTGAGCCCGAGGCCAGGGGCGAGACGTAGCGGCCATCCGGCTGCCACGTTCCGGTCGCCTGCCCGCTGCCATTCACCGCGTAATCGCCGGAGTTACCATACCAATGGACATCGCCCGCACTGGCACCATCCTGGAGCGTGATCGAAAAACCCTGGTCCCCATACCCGCTGTCATCCGTCCCGGAAAGGCCGGACCGGTTCAGCAGAATGGCCAGGCCGCTCTCATGGGTGAGGTAGGCATAGAGATCGCCATTGAAGCCACCGCTGAGGTTCAACGTCACGCGCACATCCACAATGCGGCCCGGCAACCCGCTCACCGTCTGGCTGCGGGACCAACCTGCCGGATGGTTATCCGGCACCGTCCCGCCACTGCTCACCGTGTCAGTGAGGGCGACCCAGTCCGCGCGCAGCCCGGCCGGCAACACCAGCAATGCTGCCAGCAGCAAAGCCCGGAGCGGCCCTGGCCCGGATTCCCACCGTCGATCACATCGTTGATTCATAAAGTGCGCACTCTTCCACCACCAAGGCTCAGTAAGCCGGATACACCACCCGATAGTAACGCGAAACCGCAGCGCCCTTGCCCTCCCGGAATTCAAAAATCCCAGCCCCATACCCCTGGGTGCTCAGGGGAGCCGTCAGATTGGTTTGCTTCAGCCAGACCGGCGATTCCAGGTGATCGGTGGATTCAATCGTGTAGGTCACGCCAGGAATGCCGGCGAAACGCACCACGAAATCACTCCCTTCGATGGCGGGGCCATGGACAATGTTGGGTGACACCGAGGTCCCGGCTTCCACGGTGACATGCACTGCCACATCCACCGTTCCCCCTCTCCCATCGCTCACGGTGTAGTCAAACCCATCCGGGCCAACGTAATCGGTCATGGGGGTGTACGTGATCATCCCATGGTCCAACTGCACGGTGCCATGGCTGGCCGGGCTCACGGCGGTGACGGAGAGGGGATCCGAATCGGGGTCACGGTCGTTCCGCGCCAGTTTGCTGGCCGCCACCTGAACGGCGGCATTCCGCCTGGTCGCCAGCGTATCCGCCACCCCCACCGGCAACCGGTTCACGGTCAGCACCGCCACCTGGCTGGTCACCGAGCCAAACGGAGAAGTCACCACCAGATCGTAGTTGCCCGCCACGTTGGTGCCCGCAACCACAATCGCCAAGGTGACATTGGTTTGGCCTGACAAAACCCCACCGCCCTGACGCCATTGGTAGCGGAATGGAGGAGTGCCGGTAACCGTGGCGGTGACCAACCACTCCTGACCAACCGCCATCAGGGTGTTCGTTGGTTGGACCTGTACGGAAGGCAGGATGGGCAGGATGAGGGTGGCGGCGGCCAGATCGTCGTCGTCCGCCCAGAAGCCGGCGACCACGGCGTAAGCGGACGAAGCGCCGCCACCGATGGCCAGCTGGCCATCGGTGTCCGTCAGCGCATAGGGCCCGGCAGAGGCAATGCCGCCACCGGCACCCAAAACCCAGGCCCCGGACACCGCCTGCCAGACCAGCTGAAGCGTCTGGCCAGCGCTGATCTGGCAGCTTTCCAGCGTGCGCTCATCCGCCAGGGCTGTGCCAGCATAGAGCAGGCGCTGCTGCCCCCCGGGGATATTCTCCTGCTCCTGCAGGCGCTGCTTCAATGCCGCCACAGTGTCGCCCGCAACGAACGGAACGGAGACCTGGCTGCCGGACGGCAGCAAAACATGGAGAGAGGCCGCTGGGACGGCGAACGTGCCGGCAGCAAACACCAGACAGATCAGGCACCAGAACGGTGCGACCCATGACTTGGCGCTGGTACGCAAAGGGATCATGGGAGCTTGGGCGCGGCCTGGCCTGCCGGACCGCTCATGGCCGCAACCGGACTCCCGCCCGGCTGAGGCACGGGGGCCGAGCCATCCGGCTCAGGCCAATGGCGCTGGGACACGACCTGCCCCTGGCGCAGGGAGACCTCCGCCTTGGGACGGCCATCGGGATAAAAGGAACGGGCGAGGCCATCGGGCTGGCCGGCGCGCATGGGGATTTCCTCAGCCACCCGCCCATTGTCGTGCCAGCGGCGAAACACGCCCTCGATTTGTCCCGCGACGATGTCAGCCTCAGAACACTTCCGGCCGCTCGGGAACCATTTTAGCCGGGCGCCGTGGGAGACGCTGGCGCGAAACGATTCGGACACCTGCTTTTGTCCATTCGTGAACCAGCCCTCGGACAGTCCTTCAAGCAAGCCGTTGGAAACCACCGACCGGGATTTCAGGGCACCCGAGGCGTAGCGTTCGATCATCACGCCGGTGAAGGGCGTTGAAGCACCAGCGAGACAGAGTTTGCCATCGCGCAGCGCCAGGCTCCCGCGCGGCACCGGCACATTCGCGGACGGCAGCGGGGCGGACTTTCGCCAAAGCCCCACGGCCCCCGAAATAAACAGCAGGGCGCACAAAACAACCGGCCAGAATCGCAACTGGACACGCATGGGCAAAGGGTTCATCGGGCTATTGCACCCGCAATCTGAACATCCGGACACTCCCCCCGCCAGCGCTCGGAGCAGCCACCTCAGCACGCACGATATGGGTGCTGCCCGCATAATAATAGGACGCGGGGGCGGCATTCGAAGATTCCAATGGCAACCGGAAATCCACCGCCGACCAGGAACCAAGGGTGGAGCTGGCCTCAATGGAGTAGGTGCGGCCCCGGATGACCATGAAATCGCAGAGGGGGTTGCCTTGATTGAAGGCGGCGATGTCCAGGCGCAGAGTATCGGTTGCATCGAAGGCGTAGGTGCCGGCAATGTACTCAGCCCAGTTGGACAGGCCATCGCCGTCTGCGTCATCCCCCGGCTTGATATCCATGATGCTGCCACTGAGGCCCAGGGTGGCGATCAGCTCGCGCTTCCAGGCATCCGGCAGCCCGTCCCCGACGCTATCCACCCCCAAAGTCAGGTCCAGACGAGTTTTTTGGGCGGGCTTGCCCAGGTTGGCATAGGAGCCATGCAATTCCAGCGGCAGATTGGTGGCGGAGCCGATGACGACCATGATGCGAAAAGCAATGAGCGGCTTGAGGGCGGTGGGTTTATAGGCATCGGCGGTCAAACCCGCATCCATGGGCACTGAGAGGCTGTAGTTCATCCCCGGACCGAGGGTGGGTTTCACGGTGGTTTTAATCAGGACGCCGGTGGCGGTTTGCAGGGTGACGAAGGCGTTGGTGCTGCTGAGAGGTTCGCCCATCTCGTTACGGACAAGCCCGTAGATGGTGTGATGGGGTGCGGGGGGGAAAGCAAGTGCGGCGTAGCCGAGGCTGAGGGCGCCGAGCACCGCCAGGATCCCGCTGCGGGCCGGGGAGGTCAGAGTTCGTTTGTTCATAGTCTTGCGCGATTGAAGTTAGTTGCCCGAATAGGAATAGGTGACAAAGTGAAGCTTCACGTCCGTCACGGTCTGGATAAACCGATCGAGCCCCTCAGCGGGATTATTCAGCAGGTTTTTGCCCGGGATGACCAGCTTCCATTGGCTGTTCCAGACAGAGCGCCCCACGAGGCGGTTGTTGGTGAATTGAGAGCGCCGGAGCATGCCGGAATCACCATAGAGGTCCTGACTGAAAGCACTGGTCGTGGAGACCGGACGGAATGCCTGGTGCTTGCGGACCGCAAAGAGCTCTTCGGTGAGCGAATCGCTGGTCTGCCAGAGTTGCCTGGTGTTGAGGTCAGAGAGTCCGATGTTGAAGGGCATCGGGATGGCCAGATCATTGACGCTCCAGGTGCGGATGGTGCTGGCATCGCCCAAAGGCGGGCTGCGCATCGAATCCACCCCGACGGGGATCAGATATATGTAGGGAGTGGCCGCGAGTGCCAGAGGGTCGAGCGATGTCACTGTGGGATCACTGGGCGAGGTGCCGCCCGCGCCGCTATTCGCCGATGGATTATCCATGCCCCGGTAGCCCTCGAAATCAACGCCCACGCCAAAGATCTTCGTGGCGAAGGAGCTGGCGTTGAAGTTGTGGTCTTCGGCGGCCAAAGGCTTGCCAAAGAGGTTGTAGCCATCGGCGATGGTGGTGCTGAAAGTGAGCACAATGCCGGGCACGGGCAGCCCGCCGGCGGTGTCGATTTGCATGCAGTAGCGCTTGACGTCCGGATCCTGCAGGAGATCTGAGAGTCGGCCGGACTGGAGGGCATCTTTCCAGGTGGCGTCGCCATCGCTGGTGGGCAGGATGCGCAGATTCTCCGTGCGGAGGGAGACGGTGGTGCCGTAGGCGTCCGGGTTGTTGAACCCAAGCCGGCCTCGCAGCACATCCCAGTCGGCCTTCATTTCGGCCAGCCCGCTGGAGAGGCCCGGATCGCCGGTGGAGCTGCCGGCGAATTGGGGCTGACCGCTGACAACCACGCCGAGGGCGCGGGCGTTGATCATGCGGGTCCGAAAGTTGGCCCCGGCGGAGGTACCAAGGAGGCCGGTTTCGTAGTCGTACGCATTGGCGGCCAGGAGCGAGTAGCGGGCGGCCAGATCGAACAAGGTTTTGTAGCGCTCCAGCTTCTCGTTGCGGAAGATGCGGAAGGCCGCGTCCCGGGTGCGGAAGCCCTGGACCAGGGTGGCAGCGCGCTGCCGGGCGGTCTGGCGCTCCAGCTGCAGGCGGTCGCCCCGGGCGATCATTGAGCGGTATTTTTCAGTGGCACCATTCATGGCCAGGATGCCCTCATTGATATCGAAGACGGTGTGCTGGAGATCGCGCAGCGCGGTCTCAAGCTCCAGCACCTGGGGCTGGTCGGCCATGGACCGCCTCAAGGGGTCAATGACGAACGTCTGGAGGTAATCGGACTTGTTTTGCTGGGCCAGGGTGAAGGCGCCCACCGCGAACTGCTTGGCAAATTCCGTCATGGAAATGGTGGCGGTGGCCGCGCTCGAAGCAGCCAGGGTGGCGGAGCGGGCAGCGGACGTCACATCCCCGCCGGCGGCAGTGCCCGCAATGGTGCTGGTGGGCACGGCCTCCTTGACCGCAGTGGCTGCCTCCTTCACTTTGTCCTTGGCCACGGTTTGGTAAACCCCATACATTGCCTTGGCGAACTCGGCGGTGCGGACGGCGATGGCGATGGCCGTCTTTTGCTCTGACGCAGCGGCGGCCTTGTCTTTCTGAACCATTTGGGCATTGAACATCTCCACGAGCCGGTCCAAGCGGTCTTTCAGATTCTCGTTGGCATTGAGGGTGGACTGGAGCCGGTTGCGCGCCATGAGAATATCGTGGATGGCATCCTGCAGTTTGCCGGGCGAGGCGCGCCGCCCCGCCCAGGATGCCGGTTTCTGAAAGACCCCATCCCCATCCAGTGTGAAGCTGATGTACTGCTGGTTGGCAAGGTACTTCTT
>CAIYYI010000657.1 GCA_903930345.1 uncultured Verrucomicrobiota bacterium | reverse complement strand
GCAAAGTCTGGCCGTCAGGCAGGGTTTGCGCGAGATAGGCGTTCCAGAGGTCGAACGTGAACGCGATCACGGGCGTGGGTGTGTCGTTCGGCACGCTCCGGCGGAGGAATCCAAAATTCGCGGCCTTGCCGCCCACATGGCGGATATCGGCGGGGGTCAATGGATCCACCGGAAGCCAGTTGGTTCCGGCAGACGCCATGGGAGTGAGGTCGAGCGCCCCGGCCTTCTTGCTTTCCAGGATTTCCTGCCGGCGCTCGTGCGTAAGCAGCCCGGCCGTGTCAGTCAGCGTGATGCGGCAGACGTTGTTGGAGTTTTCGACCACCAGTAAGACTTCCTTGCCGTCGAGGCTGGCAATCTCCGCCTGGAGACCTGCCCCGTTGGCATAGGCGAACGGCAGCGCCAGCGAGCGCGCGAGCAGCGTCACGTGGGAATTGGGCGTGGCCGGCTCCAAAGCCAGGTAGCCGGCGAGAACCGGCAATTCTGCCGGCACGCGGTCCGTCACCAGGATGTCGCCCAGGCGCAAACGCCCGTCCCCCAGCGCGTCGCTGACGTTCGTGCCGGCTACGAAAACCAGCTTGCCCAGCGCCCAGCCGGTCGAATAGCCGGCGCTCGCCGAGGCCCAGCGGGACAACGACGCCAGCGCGATGCCCCGCACCGCCAGGTTAGTCACGCCGGCCTCCGCCGCGGCGCGCTGCTCGGTGGAGGGCATGTAGAAGACCCGCCAGCCGTCGTCCAACACCAACCGTCGCTGCACCGCCTCAATCCAATCCGCCACCCGCTCGATGGGAAAAGCCTCCGAGCCGACGATCTCGAGGCCGACTTCCCGCACCTGGGGATCGGGGGCGCGCATGACCGCGCCGATGGCCATGCGTTGGTCGCCGTTGGCATAAAGCGCCTGGCGGTTGTATTGCAGGATGCTCATGCCCGCATACCCGGGCAGCCGCGCCACGGCAAAGTGGTAATGGTAGGGCCAGAGAATTGAGTCCTGGAAATGGACGCGGTCGGGCTGGGCCAGCAGGATGGAAAACTTCGCGAAGCGCGTCGCCGCCAGCCCGCTCCCGGAGCCGGGCGTGAACAACTCGCCGCTGGCGGGACGCAACTGGTTGGACCAGTCATCCGCTGGTTGCAAAGCGGTGGCCGCAATCCGGTAGAACCGGCCGGCCGAAGCAGCCCCGCCCGGGTCCGCATAGGCAAAGAGTCGGTTTCGCACGCGCGCCACTTCCTGCCAGTTCGTAAAATTGGCGGAACGCTGAAGGACCACGCGGTGCCCGGCCCAATCCTTTGATAGCAGCGACGGCACACCTCCCGGCATCTCCAACGAGAGGTCCGCTGCGCGGCCCAGGGCGAGCGGCAGCAGCAAGGCCACAAACCGACAGGCGGCCCGGCACAAATTTCTGCCGAGGCTGTCGCGCCATCGCCGATCCGTCCGTTTATTCATGGCTGCCATTGCTGGCAATATACGACCGAGGCCGTACGTCGGGCAATTTGCAAACGCACGATCAGCGGGTTTGGGCTATGCCGGGATTTCCTTATAATCTCAAGCGAGTCCCGCTGGTCAGGCGGCTAAAGCCGGGTGTTAACGTCAATGTTGGGCGTCTCGTAAAACGTCCTGGGATTGTTCGCACCGAGGTCCTGTGGCCCAGGTCATCGGCAAGCAAGAACACGATATTGCGAGGAACCCGCCCGGGGCCGCAGCCACCGGGCGGCTCAAGCCGCCGAGCATTATCAGCCAAGTCAGGATTTTCACGCCAAATGTTAACCGCAAGGCAGCAATTTTGCGTGTTTGAGAATGAAAATAACAAAAATCCATATTTTTCATTTGTAACTGACCTTTTAAGAGGCGGTTATACAAAAACACGCGTTCCAAGCATACGTTTTGCCTCGAATTAAGGCGGTAATTTCGAACATTTGAGAGTGATACGGTGAGGCATTTTCACCATGAGGCGGGTAATGGCGGTATTTTCGCCGTGACGACCGAACCAGGCTCCAACGGTGTCGAAAGAACAAACTTCGTTGAGCTGTTGCGTCCAGTGGTAAGTCATGGCGGCGTGACCAGGGCGACGCGGCCATCTGCCGCAACTGACGCGGTGCGTCCGTTTAATAGAACCTTGGCTTTATTCATCCCGTGCACCCGCAGCGTGGCGGCCATGCCGGCAGCAGGCTCGCCCGGGCGCAGGGCGTGCTCGATCATTAGCTGGTTTTCTTTGGGGCAGACGGACACACGCAGCAAGCCAACCCTCCCCTTGGGCTCAATGGTGATGTCCCCCGGCACTTCGAACTTCCACGCGGTGTCATCGGGCAGCGGCGTGTAACCCACAAAGGTGCCGCTCACCGGTTCGCACTCGACGCAGGCCATGCGGCCGGAATCCACCGTCAGGACGGCACCGCCCTTCTCCGCACGGCCCGTTCGGCTGAACTGAGCCAAAGTGGTCTCCCGCTCGACATCTTTGGCCAAATACGGCCAGGCACCGTTGACGCGACGATAGGGGAAGCACTGGTCCGTCCGCGTTTGCTTGTCCCAATTGCCGGAATAGCCGGGCTTGAAACCGGCTTCAAGCGCATCGGCACCGCTGCGGTAGGAAGCGTTGACGGTCTTCGTCGTGGCGTCCCAACTGGCTTCCACCTTGGCTGTTCCGATCTGTTTTTGGAACGTACCGAAGTCTTTGAACTCGGTGGCATCCGCCATCTCCAGCGCGAAGCCGCCCCAGGCTTCATCCAAGTCCGCGCGATTGCGGTCGAGCGGGGTGTCTGACCGGTAGTTGTAGAGATTCAGCACCAGTGAGGTCTTGACCTTGCCGCCGCCCTGCATCTCCGTGAGGTCGCCTTCGTCGGTCAGCACAACTTCGGCATCGCGCCCCAAGTCGGTTGTGCCCGGCAAGGGGATGATGCCGATGAAGGTCACGCCGTCCTTGATGGTGAAGCGCTGCCCGAACTTCGCGTGCACCGGCCAGGCTTGGACCTGCCGGCCATCGAGGTAGATTTCCCACGTCGGCTTCGCTTGCAGGTCGAGGAGGGCGATGGAGGTCTGCACGCTCGTGATGTTCGCCGGGAGCTTGCGGTCGCCGGAATACTGGAGCTTGGGATAAGGCGAGGTGAATGCCAGCAGCTTGTTGCGATGCTGGAGCGAGGCGATGAAGCCGCCCTGCGTGCCCACGCTGCCATTGGGATTCCGGTTCTTCTCGCCGTGCCACACGCTGTCGAGAAACTCAGTGCGGTTCACCCCAAAGCGCGCCAGCAAGGTGCCGACCTGCTCCGTCGTTTCCGCGGGACGCTCGTCTCTCCGCCACTGGGCCATAAGGGGGACAGTCTGATTGCCCGCCGCCACGTCAATCGTGGCCAGACCGTAGTGGTGCGCCAGGTAACTGCGCTTCCAGAGCGGGGTCTGGCTAAACGCGCCCCATTGCTTGTAGCTGGCCGTCATTTCGAACGGCAGCGGTTTGGCATCCACCACGTTTGCCATCCACTCGTCGGCCCACGGGCCGTTGAGCGTTTGTTGGGCGATCACCCCGGGGTCAGCATCGTGGCCCAGCATCGGCATAGCGCTGGGGATGTCCTTGCGGGCCATGTCCGTAAGTGCGCCCTTGCGTGAGAGCGTGTGGACGATGTGTTTGGTGCCGTCCTGGATGGCCAATAGGTAGGCGATGCCGGTGCGGCCCGACGAGGAGACAAAGCGTTTCAGTGACGGATGATACGCGGAAGCCAGCTCGCCCACGGATTTGGCCAGGATGTTCCGACCCATCATGCGGTCGAAGCAGGTCGGACCGAAGTCGGCAAACACCTTCTGATCCTTGAGCGAGATGGAGAAGTAGTAGTGGTCAATCGACTCTTGCGTGCTGCCATCGAACCAGCACCACGTCCGCAACGGCCACTTCTCCAGCCCGTATCGGCCCTCGTTCAGCATCGCCTCCGACCCGAGGATGGCCCCGCCAAGCAACGTGCCGTTCGCTGCCCAATGGTTAAAGTTCATCGTGCCCATCGCGCGGCAGTAGGTGCGATAGACACTGGCATTGCCGCGCCAGTCGCCGGTGCGGGCGATGTACTCCTGGTTCTCCCGCCCACCGGTGTAACCTTGCACGAGCTCCTTGTTTTCCCGGTCCGGCATTAGCCATGCCCGCCAGTAGAGCTTCCAGTGCTCGCGCACTGGCGCGGGCCAGGTCTCGCCGAAGAGCGAGTAGGCCTGCGTCATCTCCGCCGCCTGGAAGCCGTCCCATGTTCGCGGCGGTTTGGCAAGCATGGCGTCTATCCACTTGCCGTATGCCTCGGGTGTATCAGGGTAATTCTGGATGTGGCCAATCGCCTTGAGTTCCTGCACGCGCTGCCACTGCCACTCGGGCATCCAGTCCGGACGCTGAAAGGCGTGCTTCGCGGCGAACGCCCGGATCTGTTCCGCGCTTGGCATAACGGCCGTGGGTTGGCCGCGCTTCTCGGAAGGCGGCTTCACCGCCAGGCCGTCTGCCACGGCGGGGGCGGGGGCGGCGGGCTTGAGCGTCACCACCAGCTTGGGCGTGCGGATGATGATGCCGCGTCCGCCGGTGGCGGTCCCCCACTCGTAGCCGCCCTGCCAGAAACTCAGGTCGTAGGTCTCCCGCTTCCTGACCAGCAGCCCGTTGCCTTCCAGCGCCCGCAACCGGTCTGCCAGGGTCGGGCCGAACGCGGCATCGTTGAGCAGCGGCGTTATGTCCAGACGCCCATCGGGCGACTGTTCCGAAACCTCCGCCGGTCCGAACTGTTTGGGGAAGCGGTCTTCGCCTTCGTCCTGGGCGCCAAAATGCTTCCAGTACGCCATCCCGTTGGCCGAGGCATTATACGTCGGGCCGCGCTCCCGGTCAGCCGTCCAGGGCTGCTTCAGCGCCCACGCCACCGCGTGCCAGCGGGGCTGCTTCTTTTCCCAGGCGTCGCCCAGGAACGACATGCCTGGCGGTTCGCTGTAGCCTTCAGCCCATAGCTCCGTGGCCCGATGGGTCAGCACCAGCTCGGCTTTCTCGACGGCGAGCCCCTTTCCTAGCGCATCGGCTATTCGTTGGGCGCTGCCGGGGAATCGCACCAGCACCGAGCGATGCACGGCATCAAACACGATGGCGCCGGGCTTTGCCGCCCCCTCGCGCTTGGCCGGCGACCAGACCGCGTTTGGGCCTGTTCCCCCGGGCGTGCGCTTCGTTTCCACCACCAGGCCATCGTCGGCAAGCACAACGGGCAGATCCCAGAACGCTCGGAAGCCGGAGATGCCCGCCAGCTGCGGTTGGTCGAACACCAGAGCCTCCGCCGCGGTCAAGGCCAGCGGCGTGAGGATCGCCAGCGCCAGCAGTGGTACCGATCGTCGAAACGAGCACATTGCGGTTCTCATGCGTTCAAAGTCTATGTGCTCCTCTGCCGGAAGCGAAGTAGGGAATTTCCTTACTCGCACCGCCACGTGCTTTGCGCCATCATCACCCCATGCCGATGCCAAAGCAACTGACTGCCCGCGCAAGCGAAGCCCGCATTGACGAGACGCACCGTTGTCCGCGCGATCGGACTGCTTTGCTGGTCGTGGACATGCAGTACGGTTTCCTGGCACCCGGCGCCTCGCTCGAAGTGCCCAAAGGCCGCGCGATCATTCCGCGCTTGCGCCGCTTGATCGCCGCCTGCCGCGCCGACGGCGTGCCAGTCATGTTCACGCAGTTTGTTTACTCCGCTGCGGTGCCCTGTTTGCGCGGGCACCCGTTCGGCATCGAGCACTTGCCCGCGCACGCCGGCCAATCAACCGGCTACGGGTATCCTTCGGGCAATTGTCTGGTCGGACCGGACGCTGGGCCGGGACCTGAATCGCGGGACATCATTCCCGAACTGGCGCCGCTGCCAGGGGAGTTGGTGGTCATGAGCCATGTCTATGACAAATTCTTCGACACGCCGCTGGACTTGGCGCTGCGCAGCCGTGACATCACCCACCTCCTCGTTACCGGGGTCACCACCGACATTTGTGTGAACTGCACGGTGCTGTCGGCAGCGAACCGGAATTTCCGGGTTACCGTGGTCACCGATGCCGTGGCGACCATTGCGGACGACTTGCAAGACGCCTGCTTCAACATCTGGCAACGAAAATTTGCGCGCCTGCGAACGGCCGCCCAGGTCGCATTTGAACTAAGTCGGACACGAAAGTAAGCTTATGGCCTCACGCAAAGATCCCATGACACCTGGCGAACAGCGCTGGCAGCGGCGCTGGGCGGCTGAACGCACGCGGCGCGAGCGGGCGGAATCGTCGGCGCGCGAATGGCAGGATCGCTTCCGCCTCTTTCTGGACCACGCCCCCATGCCCGCCTTCATTCGCGACGAACAGGGCCGCCACGTTTACGGCAACAAGCCTTGGGCCGCGCAATTTGAACGTCCGCTGAGCGAACTGATCGGCAAGACCAACTGGGAACTCTTCCCGAAGGAGACGGCGATTGTGTTTGAAGCCAGCGACCAGGCAGCCCGTCTGCGCGGCGAAGTCATCGGGCTCTTGGAGTCCGGCCTGGCCCCCGACGGGACGAGGCATTGGTGGAAAGTCTTCAAGTTTCCGTTGCCTGGGCCGGACAGCGAAACCTGGATTGGTGGCCTGGCGCTTGATGTCACCGACCTCGTGTTGGCCAAAACGCGCCTCAGCGACTTTGAGAAAGACCTGGCCACCGGACGCCTCGTTTCCGAGCCGCCCCGCGTTCAATCCGACCTGCTGACAAAACTATCGCCGCGACTGCGCCAGGTTCTCGAACTCCTTGCCGCCGGATGGAGCCTCAAGGAAGTCGCCGCCCGTCTTGGCATCAGCCCAAAAACCGCCGAAGTGCATCGAGCCAAGCTGCTGCGTTGCTTGGGCGTCAAAAGCATTGTTGAGGCCATTCGACTGCACTTCTCAGCTTCAGACACAGCGTCAAAGCCGGGCAACCATCGCCTGCGCTGAGCTCAGAGCTGTCGAGACCAGCCAGTTGTTGCTATACCAGCATCCGCTCTCTGCCGAATACAATGGCGACTTTTTCCCAGCACCTCCTCAACTTCTTGCTGATCCACCGTCCTCGTCAGATTACTAGCCCCAATTCACGGATTGGAGGGGGTGAGTTCGTAAGGTGTTGCAAATCAATGCAGCCGTTTAAAAGGTCGGCACTACAAGCCTGGCGTTGATTGTTGCGGTTGGGCGGCGATTTTTGGCGGCGGCTGTGGCGGTAAATCCAGTTTTAGTTTTTCTATCAGCAGTTACAGATCCCGCTCTGGTTCGCCCCAAAGGAATCTCACATGCTAAAATCAGACCTCAGTAAAACCGCCTGTTTAGACGAAAAGGACTCGCAGGTCTAAATCCCTCAAAGGGTGTGGATTGGAGGGGGGGATACGGCAGGAGGGAAATACGGCAAAGAGAACTTGCAGTAGTGTGTAAAATGCGTATTTTTCGGATGTGAAGGCAAATGCAACCCAAGTGGTTCGTCACTGGTCCAGCTACCTTTTGAAGGTGCAGCAGGGTCTTACGGTGGATATTGTCAAGTCAGGTAAGCTGGTTGCCAAACTGAGTCCTGCCAGCGGCGGCATGAGCGGCAAAGATTTCGCGGCCATTTTGCGGCGGCACCAGCCGGATCCCGAAACCGCCGATGAGTTGGCGCGTTGCTTGAAAGAACAGGAGGCGCATGAGCGTGCAGCCATTGCTGATTGATACGGCTGTTTTCATAAAAATGGAGCGGCAGCCGGGCTTACTGGCTGATTGGATAAGTCAACAGGAGGACGTAGCGACTTGTGACACTGTGCGCGCTGAGTTTTTAGTGGGAGTTCACGCCCCTTCACAGGCCGCGACGCGCGAAAAGGCCCGTCGTTTCTTTACCGATATCGTTTCCGCCATGGCTTCCTTGCCGATTGACAAGGCGGACTTCGATGAGGCTGGGCGATTGATTGGGGAAGCCATCCGAAATGGCAAGGCCAAGCCGACTTTGGGTGATGGACTGATTGCGGCATGCGCTTTGCGCAATGGTCGGACGGTGGTCACGGATAACACGCTCGATTTCGCTGCCATGGGTGTTCCCACCCTGGTTCCCTAGAACACCCTTCCCCGCACTTTGCCGCAGTACAGGTTGACCGCCACAAAGGAGCCTTGGGGCAGGGTGGAGGGTCTGCTGGGGGAGGAGTTGGACAAGGCGTTGCGGGAGGTTCGGCAAATCAAAGGAGATCCATGCGGCTGCCGACCGATAGCGAGTATCGAAACTGCCACAGCCAGGAATAGCGGACGGATGAGGAAGAGAACAGCGGACTATGGGGTACCATTGGCGGCGGAGTTGCGGAAAACCGAGGACCGTTGACGAATGTTGCTGGTAGAAATGGAGCGAGCGAAGGGATTCGAACCCTCGACATTCACCTTGGCAAGGTGACGCTCTACCAGGCTGAGCTACGCTCGCTTCCTGAAGCGACGTGAAAATTACGTTTTTCCAACCGGATTGCAAGCCCTCTTTTAAAAATAATTCACCACCCTCACCCCGCCAGCACCGCCGCAAACCGCAAACCCCGCGTGCTGATGCTTAATTCAGGCAAACCAAACATTTCCATCACTGCCTCATAGATGGCCACGCCCATCAGGATGACATCCGCCCGGTTGGGCGGCAAACCCACCACCTGCCGCCGGACCGCCAGGGGCTGCGCCCACAAATGCTCCATCCAGCCGGTCACCTGATCCCGCCGGAGCCGCACCGACTCCAGATCCTGACGGTCAAAATCCACCGCGCGAGTCTCCACCCGCGCCAGAATGGTGGTGGTGCCACCGGTGCCCACCAGGCAAGGCTGTTCCGGCAGGGCTGCCAGCAACGGCTGAAGCCAGGGCTGGACCTCGGCAGCCAAAAAGGCGCGCATGGCCGCCCGGCATTGGGCCAGCTCCCGCACCGAGGGCGGGTCGCCCGGGGCGAGCCGTTCCAGGAACCGGACGGTGCCGAGGGGAAAACTGCGCATGGCTGAGGCCACCCCCTGGCTGCCCAGGATGAATTCCGTGCTGCCACCCCCCACATCCATGATGAGCAGATTGAGCCCGGTGTATCTGGGGTCGGAACAGACACCGCGAAAGGCCCAATCCGCCTCCTGATCCCCGGAAATGATGTCCAAGGGCACCCCGGAGGCGGTTTGCAGGGCCTGGATGAGTTCGTCCGCGTTGTGGGCATCCCGGGCGGCGCTGGTGGCGACCACCCTCAGGGAGGTGGCCTGGTGCGCGCGGGCCAGTTGGGAGAATTCCAGGACGGCGGCGGCGGTGTGGGCGATGGCCTCGGGTTGCAGGCGATTGGTCTCGTAAAAGCCGTGCCCCAGCCGGGTTTGGGTGCTGCGCTCCAGCAGGGGATAAGCCGCCTGGCCGCGCACTTCAGCCACCAGAATCTTGACGGAATTGGTGCCCACATCAATCACCGCCCGCACCGGATAGGCCGGGAGAGGCGACCGTACCCCGGCATCCCCCCCGACCGGGACCGTGGCTTCGGTTTTCCATTCCGCTTCCATGCTTGAGTGGTGGCCGGGGGCTGGTGCGGTGGCCGGGTTTAGCGGGTTTCGCGGCGGGCCGGGACGGCGGCACCGGTGATGCCGGCATCATCGCCGAGATTGCTGGAGATGATTTCCACCCCTTTGATGGCCCCTGGGAAGGCGTATTCCCGGGCGGTTTCGACGATGATGGCCAGCATTTCGTCGTCCAAGGCGGCCATGATCCCCCCCCCCAGCACCACGACTTGCGGGCTGAGCAGGTTGATCAGGTTGGCAATGGCGATGCCGGTGTACTCGGCGGCTTCCTCCACGACCTTTTCCACAAATTTATCCCCGCGCCGAATGGCTTTGCGGAGGTCGCCGCTGCGCATATCGGCCAAATCCTTGCCGAGCATGGCGGTGAGGAGGGTTTCCTGGCCCTCTTTGACAGCGGCCTGAATGCGGCGAAACATGGCGGTGCGGCTGGCGAGGGCCTCGAAGCAGCCTTTGTTCCCGCAGCCGCATTTGGGGCCGTTGATATCAAGTACCATGTGGCCAACCTCGCCGGCGGTGCGATTGTAGCCGGAGTAGGGTTTGCCATCGAGGATGAGGCCGCCGCCGATGCCGGTGCCGATGAAGACCCCGAGCATGTGCCGGGGTTTGGGATCCAGCTCCGTCTCGTAAACCCCCAGGCTGCAAATGTTGCAATCGTTTTCCAGGAAAACCGGCCGGTCGAGCAGTTTCTCCAGCGCCTTTTTGAGCGGCACATCCTCCCATCCAAGGTTGGGGGCGAAGATCACCCGCCCGTTTTCGGTGTCCACCGCGCCCGGGGCGCCGATGCCGATGCCCCGCACCTGGTCCATTTTGAGGTCGCACTCATCCACCGCGTCCAGCACGCACCGGGCGATGCGCTCAATGACGGCGTCCGTGCCGCGCTGGGCCTTGGTGCTGATCTTGGTTTTGCCAATGCACTTGAGTCCCGGGGTGAAAATGCCGGTCAGGACTTTGGTGCCGCCAAAATCAACCCCCACGATGTATTCCGATTTTTGGTTGCTGTCCGCCATAGCGCCTAAGGTTTGCCCAAGTTTGTCCGCGCCCATGTCCGAGCCCGGCCCGCCGCCTATTTGCCCATCATCACCGCAGTGATCTTCCGGCGCAGATCCGCATCAACTTCGTCCATGCTGCGATTTCCGTCCACCACTTCAAATTCATAAAGCGCCTGCAGCCGGCGAAAGGCTTTCTGGACTAGGGCCTGGTACTTCAAAAAGCTGTCGAACATGTCGCGGGAAAGCCCCAGATCCATGCCGCTCTCCCAGTAATCAAGGCACTTCTTTTTGGCCAGGTTGCGCTGCACGAGGATGTCCGGGCTGACATTCAGGTAAAACACCGCGTCGGGAATGAGCGCAATGCCGTAGAGGCTGCGCAGCCAATCCTCATCCATGCCCCGGACCAGGTCGCGCGCCATGAGGGTGTAGATGTAGCGGTCGCACAGCACCATGGAGCCGGCCTTGAGGGATGGGATGACGAGATTCTCCAACTGATCGGCAAAATCGGTGGCGTAAAAAAGGCTGAGAGTGGTGTGGCTGAGAATGTTGCCCTGCTGGGCGCGATCCAGCTCCTCGGACACCAGGGCGGAGTGTTTCAACCCGACCTGCACGGTGGCGTGGCCGCTGCCCTCCAGCCATTCCACCAACCGGGCGATCTGGGTGGAGCGGCCGGAGCCATCGGCCCCCTCGACGACAATCAAACCGCCGGTCAGCCGCTCCAGGTCCACGCCCGGGAGCCCGTGTCCGTAAAAGCGGCGGCGGCTGGTTTTGGGAACCACGATGTTGGCGGGCAGGGGCGGCGGGGCTTTCTTTTTGGTGGGCATGGCGGAAAAAAGTTCGGAAATTAAACCGTGGCCGCCTTGTCGTAGGTGAAGCTGGCCAGGTTGATTTTGCTCCCCACCAACTGGCGCACCAGCGACTGCTGGACCTCCACCGGTTGGTTGGCATCCATGATCAGGAACTTGTAATCCGTGCTCATGGCCAGGTACTGCTCCAACAGGCGGCCCTGGAAGATGCGGAAGCTCTCGTAGGGATCGTTGGAGAGACGCAGGTCCATGCCCGCCTCGAAATACTTCAACTGGGGCCGTCCGTCCAGGATGCGCTGGAGGGAGACCTCCAGGCTGGCCTTGAAAAAGAAGGTGAGGTCCGGCTGGGCGGCGAAATTGTAGATGTCGCGCACCCATTGCGGCGGGCAGCCCCGCACCACGTCACGCGCGTAGGCGGTGAAGATGTAACGGTCGCACAGGACGATGTAGCCGGCCCGCAGCAGCGGCACCAGGTGGCGCTCGTAGCGGTCGGCGAAATCAGTGGCGTGGATCAGGCTGAACGTGGTGGGCGTCAGCAGGGTCATTTTCTTGCCCTTGCTGGTGGCGGACTTGACGAGTTCGGACGAGTTCCACTCGCTGAAATAGACCTTCAGGCCCTGAAGTTCCAGCCAGCGTTTCAGCAGGTGAATCTGGGTGGACTTTCCAGAGCCATCCAACCCCTCCACCGCGATGAGGCGGCCGGGAAAATTGAGTTCAGCAAATGTCTTCATTGACCTTAACGTTCCAACCCTACGCCACCGGGGCGCGAACACAAATTTTATTTCGGCTGTCGCCGGTTTGTAACCATCCTGAAATCAGGAGCCAAAGGTCTCCGCCATGGAGACCGCATTGAGCATGGCTTTGCTTTTGTTCACCGTCTCCTGAAATTCAGCCTCGGGCGTGGAGTCATTCACCCACCCGCCCCCCGCCTGCACGTAGGCCTGCCCGTTTTTCAGCAAGGCCGTCCGGATGGTGATGCAGCAATCCAGGTTGCCGTTGAACCCAAAGTAACCCACGCACCCGCCATAGGGCCCGCGGGTCGTCTGCTCCAGTTCCGAGATGATCTGCATGGCGCGGATTTTGGGCGCGCCGGAAAGCGTGCCCGCTGGAAAAGTCACCCGCATGAGGTCGTATGGCGTCTGGTTATCCGCCAGGCGCCCACTCACTTGCGAGACGATGTGCATGACGTGGCTGTACCGCTCAATGATCATCAGGTCGCGCACCTGCACGGAGCCAAAGTCGCACACCCGCCCGATGTCGTTGCGGGCCAGATCCACCAGCATGACGTGCTCCGCCCGCTCCTTGGGATCGGCCAGCAGCTCCTTTTCCAAGGCCTGGTCCTCCGCTTCCGTGCGCCCGCGCCGCCGCGTGCCCGCAATGGGCCGGATTTCCACCTGGCGCTCTTCGCAACGCACATGAATCTCCGGTGAGGCCCCCACCAGGGCAAAGCCATCCAACTCCAGCAGAAACAGATAGGGCGAGGGGTTGATGGAGCGCACCGCCCGGTAAACATCCACCGGAGAGGCTTTCACCGGGGTTGAAAATCTCTGGGAACCAACCACTTGAATGATGTCGCCTGCGGTGATGTACTCCTTGGCCTTGAGCACGTTGGCGTGGAATTTTTCCGGGGTGGTGTTGGAGACGAAATCCACCGGGGGCACCTCTGCCAGCAACGTGGCGGGAATGTGCTGCGCCGGTTGTTCCAGCAGGGCCACGAGGCGTTCGATTTCCGCCACCGCATTCTCATAGGCCTCCTCCGGCGTGGCAAAATCCTCCAGGAACGCGTTGACCAGCACCGTGATGGTCTGGTTGACCCGGTCAAACACCAGCAACTCATCCGCCACCAAAAAGTACAGGACGGGCGTTTGCAGCTCATCCTGCGGCGGCCGTGGCACGACCGGTTCCACGTCGTGGATGAATTCGTAGCCCAGAAAGCCGACGGCGCCCCCGATGAAGCGGGGCAGACCCGGAATCTCGGCCGGCCGATAGCGCTGCAACACCTGCTCCAACACCACGAGACCATCCTTGACCGTCGGCAGCCCGGAGCCATCCGGCGCGCCGACCACGCTGGTCTGCACCACGCGCCCCCCCTCGCGCACCTCCACGCGGTTGCCCACCTGGCGGACGACGGCGCGGGGGTTGCACCCCACAAACGAGTACCGCCCGACGTGTTCGCCACCCTCCACCGACTCCAGCAGGAAGGACTCGCCCTGACCACGGATTTTGCGGTAGGCGGTGAGCGGGGTTTCGGAATCCGCCAGCAGCCGTCGGGCGACGGGAATCAGGTTGCCGACGGTGGCCTTTACCAGGAAATCTTCCAGGCTGGGGATGTTCATGGCGTTCCGGTTCCTTTGGCGCCGTAAATCTCGTCCGGCCGCTGCAGTTGCGGCTCGGTGATCTTGGACTCCTGCCCCAGCACCGAACGGAAGAAGCAGGATTGGTACCCCTCATGGCAGGCGGCCCCGGTCTGTTCCACCCGGATCAGCAACGCGTCGCCATCGCAGTCGAAGGCGATGTCTTTCACCACCTGCACATGCCCGCTGCTCTCGCCCTTCATCCAGTATTTCTGCCGGCTGCGGCTCCAAAACCAGGTCTTGCCCGTTTCCACCGTCTTTTCGAGGGAGGCGCGGTTCATCCAGGCCATCATCAGCACGCGGCCTGAGGATTGCTCCTGGATGATGGCCGGGATCAGGCCCTGGCCATCGAACTTCAATTGGTCGTAGAAACTCATGCGCTATACAACATATTTGACCGCCACACACTCTGCACGGGACTATTTTAGCCGAACCGGGATATTTTGCGAGGCCAGGTATTGTTTCACCTGGGCCACGGTGTAGGTGCCAAAGTGAAAAATGCTGGCCGCCAGCACGGCGTCCGCCTGGCCGGCCAACAGCACCTCGGCCATGTGCTCCAAGGTTCCCGCCCCCCCGCTGGCCACCACCGGAACGTTCACTGACTCACTGATTCGCCGGGTGACCTCCAAATCGAAGCCCGCCTTGGTGCCATCGGCATCAATGCTGTTCAGGACAATCTCCCCCGCGCCCAACTCCACGGCCTGGTGCGCCCACTCAATGGCGTCGAGCCCCGTGTTGTTGCGGCCGCCATGGGTGAAAACCTCCCACCGCCCGGGGGCCACCCGCTTGGCATCAATGGAAACCACAATGCATTGACTGCCAAACTTCTGGGCGCCGGCCTTGATCAACTGAGGGGTTTTGATGGCGGAAGTGTTGATGCTCACCTTGTCCGCCCCGGATTTGAGCATCAGGTGCATGTCCTCCAGGGTGCGGATGCCGCCCCCGACCGTCAGCGGCATGAAACATTGATCTGCGGCCCGCTTGATGACTTCCACCATGCTGGCGCGCCCGTGGGCGCTGGCGGTGATGTCGAAGAACACCATTTCATCCGCCCCCTGCTCATTGTAGCGGAGCGCGAGCGCCACGGGATCCCCCACGTTGCGCAGTTCGCCGGCCTCCGCCTTGCCGAACTGGACCCCGCGCGTCACCTGGCCGTCATGGACGTCCAGACAGGGGATGACACGTTTGGCTAACATGCGCATCCCCCTCGGGCATCCATCAGATGTCGGCTCGCAATCACATTCATCGGGCGCAAGGTTATACGGCAAAAACGAGCGGGAGAACAAGTGTGATTGCGGGAAAAGTCCGGCGGCGGAGGAGGAGGGACGGCGGCCCCGCGGTGGGCACAAACAAACCTTATGCACCTTAATCGGCTTATAACCAAATAGTTGAGAAAATAGACTTCCAAAAATTGCAGGGGTTGTTTATACCTTCAGCATGAGCAGTCAAGCGAACTCGGCTCCGGGGTCCACGCCCACGCGCAAATTGGCGGTGGACTGGGGTGTTCCGACTCAGTTCAGCATCCCCATGCCGAAGAATGAAAAAGAGCGGGTCACCGCCCTGGAGAGCTACGGCATCATGGATACGCCGCCGGAGCAGGAGTTTGACGACATCACCCAACTGGCGTCATACATCTGTGGCACGCCCATCGCCATGATTTCCCTCGTGGCCCCCAACCGGCAGTGGTTCAAATCAAAAGTGGGAACCACCCTCTCCGAGACCCGCCGGGATCTGGCCTTCTGCGCCCATGCCATCATGGAGCGGGATTTGTTCATGGTGAAAGACGCCTCGAAAGACCCGCGTTTTTCCCACAATCCGCTGGTGCAGACCGATCCGAACATCCGGTTTTACGCCGGCATGCCCCTGGTCACCCGTGAGGACTGCGCCTTGGGGACGCTCTGCGTGGTGGATCATGAGCCGAGGGAGCTGACGCCGGAACAGCAGGAAGCCCTCCGGGCCCTCAGTCGACTGGTGATGGCCCAATTGGAGTACCGCCGCAAGCTGGCCCGGGTGGCCTCCAATCCGTAGAACCGAAACTGATGGCAGAGCCGTTTCTCCCCCCACCGGAACCCGCCGGGTGGGTGGGGTGACAATCCGGAGCGGGGGATTGAACTTTGGTCATCGAACGCATGAAAATCCTGGTCGCAGAAGATGATGCCGTCACACGGCGCATTCTGGAGGGGCTGCTTACAAAATGGGGCTATGAGGTGATTGCCACCAGCGATGGCACCAGCGCCTGGGATCGTTTGCGGGAAACCCCGGATCTCAGCCTGGCGATTCTCGACTGGCAGATGCCCGGCATGGATGGGGTGGAGGTTTGCCGGCTGGCCAGGGAATTCATCAAGAACCGGCCATTGCACCTCCTCATGCTCACCATCCGCAAGGGCACCAACAATGTCGTGGAAGGACTGGGCGCGGGGGCGGATGACTACATCACCAAACCCTTTGTGCCGGATGAGCTGAAAGCCCGGGTGGAAGTCGGGGCCCGGGTGGTGAGCCTGCAAATCGAACTCGCCACCCGCCTGGCTGAGCTGGAAAAGGCGATGGCCAAGGTCCGACGCCTGCAATGCCTGCTGCCCATCTGCGCCCGTTGCAAAAAAGTCCGCAACGACAACAAATACTGGCAGGATGTGGAAACCTATCTGATGGAATTCATCGACATCCAGTTTTCCCACGGCATCTGCCCGTCCTGCTACTCCGCGCTGGTGACGCCCCCGCCCAAGCAGGGCTGAGGGACGGGTTCCGTTTGCAGCACCACGACGGCGGGGCGCAGCAGCCGGGTCTGGAAGCTCACCCCGCATGCCAGCACGGCTGCCACCACCGCGTCTGGCGCGGCCTGGGTCTGGCCATCCGGCAACTGGTGCTGCTGCGGGTTGAACAGCTCGCCCGGCAGGGGCTCAAACACCGCCAACCCCACCCGTCGGGCGGCATCCCGGCAAGTCGCCTGGAATTGGCCCAACTGGGCGATCAAATCCTCCTGGCCGGAACGCACCCCCGCCTGGTGCAGCGCGAAAACATGGTCCAGTGTGCGCACGGTCACCTGCAACCATTCCCCCTCCGAGCGACGGAGTTTGTCCACCTCCAGCCGCAGGTTGGCTTTCTCCATGTTGTTGGCCCGCTGCAGGAATTCGGTGAATGCCTTGGCCTCGGTCGCCATGCCCTCCGCCAGCTCCTTGGCGGCGGCGGTGGTGCGGGCCGCCTCATCCTGCACATGCTGCCATTCCGTCGTGGCCCCCTGGATTTGGGCGCCAATCTTCCCCAGTGTCTGGAATTGGACCAGCGTGGAGGTGAGTGATTGCGTCTCAGCCAATTTGATCGCCGCCTTGTGCTCCATGATGAACGGCACCACCAACAGCCAGGCCCCTGCCATGACGCTGGCGACACACAGGGCCACCTGCCATGCTTGCAGGGGCCAGGCGCTGAAATAGACAATGATTCCCGCCGCCGCCAGCAGCAGCAAATCACCAATCAGGAACGGCACAATCGCCGGTTTGGGCACAACACGCTCAGTCATAGTCGCGCCGAGAGTAAGCGCAACCCCGCCCGGGCAGCAATGGCAGAATTGCCCGAATGTCACGGCCCGGCCATTCCCCGGGCCGGGAAAGGCGGTCGTTTCGTGACACTTTAAATATTCTCATAATGTGTTAAGTTAGGCTGTTAAATGCAAACACCGCATGAAATCAGGCTGGCGCTCGTGGCGGCCCGGCCCGTGACCGCGCGACAGGGAATCGGATCCCTCACTCTGGCCCTGACGTTGCTTTTGTGCCACCCGGGCAAAAGCCGGGCTGAGGATCACATCGATTACCGGTACGCGTACTATAAGGAGGATCATGGCCGGGTGCGCATTCTGACCCATTCAGCCCTGTTTGAGGCGGCGCTGGCCAACTGGGTCTCCCTCAAAGCCGAGGCGGTGTACGATGCCATTTCCGGCGCGAGCCCCATCGGCGCGCCCCCCACCGATACCATCACCTACGCCGCCGGGCCGTTTGGTCCCGTGAGTTCCGGGGTGCCGGTCTCCCCCCTGCGCGACATTCGCCGGGCAGGCAACCTGGAACCCACGTTCACCCTGGGCAATCACCGTTTTCGCCCGCAAGTCTCCTACAGCGGGGAGGGGGATTATGTCTCGCGCGGGCTCGCCTTCAATTATTCGCTCGATTTCAACGAGAAGAACAGCACCCTGAACCTGGGTGTTGCCCATACTTGGGATCGCATCCTGCCCCGCAACAGCCCCTATTTGAAGTTCAACGAGAACAAGGTCTCGGATGATTTCATGGTCGGGCTGAACCAACTGCTGGGCCCCAAAACCCTGCTGACGGTGAACCTCACCCTGGGCCGGTCCCGCGGGTACATGAATGATCCCTACAAGGCGGTGTTGTTCGAGGATTTCCCGGAATTCTTCCCGGACACCCTCACCCTGTTCGGGGAGCGCCGGCCACGGTTGCGGCAGAAGCAGATCGGGTATGTCGCTTTGACCCAGTATGTGGACCGGCTGAACGCCAGCGCCGAGGGATCCTACCGGTTTTACCGGGATGACTTCGGCATCCTGGCCCACACAGTGGAGACCGCGTGGCATCAAAAGCTGGGGAAACACCTCGTGCTTTCCCCCTCCTTCCGGTTCTACCGGCAGTCAGCGGCGGATTTCTACGGCACCCGTTTCCCGGGCGATCCCTCCTTGCCCACGGGGTTCCCGCTGGCGTGGGGGCCCAACCCGGAGCCGCCCACCTACTATTCCGCAGATTACCGGCTTTCCGCCATGGATACCCTCACCTACGGGATCAAGGCCACCTTCAAAGTGCAGGAATGGCTCACCGTGGACGCCGGATACCAACGCTACACCATGAGCGGCCGCGATGGAATGACTTCGCAGACGGCTTATCCACAAGCCAATGTGGTGTCAGTGGGAGCCAGGTTATGGTTCTGAACGCCCAGCCGATCACCCCGGAAGTGCGGGCCCGCGTGCGCCAAACGGCCCGCACTGACGTGCGGGTGGATTATTACCAGTTGGCCTTCCAGGCTATGGGCACCCATTGCCGGGTCTGCTTCCGGTGCGGGGAACCCCGCCTGGCGGAGCAGTTTCAGGCGGAGGCCATGGACTGGGTAAGCGCCTTTGAGGCGCGCTACTCCCGGTTTTTGCCCGGCAGCGTGCTCAGCCAGATCAACGTGGCCGCCGGACGGGCCTGGGTGGAGATCGACCCGGAAACCGAACAACTGCTGCAACTCTGCCAGGAGATGGTGTTCCTCACCCAGGGGGCCTTTGATCCAACCGCACTGCCCCTGATTCAACTGTGGAATTGGAAGGCGAACCCACCCGTCATCCCCACCCCGGAACTCATCGCCGCCACCCGGGAACGGTGCGGCTGGCGCCAGGTGCAACGCAAGCCGGGGGCCGTTTTTTTGCCCGCCGCCGGTATGGCGCTGGACTTGGGGGGCATCGGCAAAGAATACGCCGTGGACCGGATCCTGCACCTGGCCCTGCAACGTGGATTGACCAATGTGCTGGTGGATTTCGGCCACGACATCCGGGTGCATGGCCAACCGCCTGAACGCGGTGCGTGGCATATCGGCCTGGATGACCCGGCCCGGCCCGGCAAGTGCTGGACGGGACTGGCGGTCACCCAGCAGGCGGTTACCACCTCCGGAGATTATCTGCGCGCCTTCCAAGCCCAGGGACGCCGGTTTGGCCACATCATCGACCCGCGCAGCGGGGAGCCGGTCAACAACGGCTGCCGCGCCGTCACCGTCATCGCCGCCCATTGCACCCTGGCCGGCGTTTTATCCACCGCCGCCTTTGTGCTGGGACCGCACGACGGACTGAACCTCATCCAAAGTTGTCCGGGCGTGGAAGGTTGTTTGCTGACCGACACCGCCCGGCTGCACACCCGCAGATTCACCGCTTATGTCACCCATTAGACCCCTGCTTCGCCTCCTCGCCGGACTGGGTCTGGCCACCTTGCTGGCCGGACCCGCCACGGCCGCCAACGACAGCCTCAAACCGGGCGACCCCTTCCCGAACCTCACGCGGTACAAACTGGCGGGCGCCCTGCCCGAGGGCTGGCAGGGCAAGGTGTTGCTGGTTGATTTCTGGGCCTCGTGGTGCGCCCCCTGCAAAACCTCGTTCCCTGTCATGGATGAGCTGCAAAAAACCTATGGGCCCAGGGGATTCTTGGTCATCGCCGTCAACGTGGATGAAAAGGCGGCGGACATGGAGGCTTTCCTCAGGAAAACCCCGGCGCACTTCACCGTGGTGCGCGACGTGGAGCAAAAGCTGGTGGCGGCGGCCAATGCGGCGACCATGCCCACCTCCTTCGTGGTGGACGCCACCGGCCGGGTGCGTTTCCTGCACAGCGGCTATCACGGCGGGGAAACCCGCGCGAAATACCGGGAGGAGATTGAATCCCTTTTGAAATGAACCTCATGATCAAACACCTCTGGACCCAACGCTGGCTCGGGCTGGGTTTGCTGGCCCTCGGGGCCGCCACCCTCACCGGATGCAGCCATGTCAAGCCATGGCAGCGCGGAGCCCTGGCCGATTACACCATGCGGCAGGACCGCGATCCCCTGGGCAACAGCCAGGCCGAACACATCTTTTTCTCCCGGGAGGCCGCCACGGGCGGGCGGGGGGTGGGCGGGGGCGGCTGCGGTTGCAACTGACTTTTCGGAAACACAACCTTTGGCATCCATCAAAACTTCATATGTCTCGTCTAATTCTTTCTGTTCCGGCCCTGTTCGTGGCGCTGGCCCTGCAAGTGCTCCCGCTGTGCCGGGCGGTGCAGCCGGTCTTCAATCTCCTCAACTCGCCCTATGCCTGCGTGCTGAAGCTCGTGGCCGGGGCGGTCACCCTGCTGGGCAGTCACCACGCCGTCTCAGGTGCCTCCACCATCATCACCAGTCCGGGGACCAGCACCGGCACGGTCAACGTTGCCTACTCCTACCGGATCACCACCGGCCCGGAGCAGGGCAACACCTTTGCCGCCTCGCCCCTGCCCGCCGGTTTGAGTTTGAACACCTCGCTTGGCTTCATCACCGGCACCCCCACCACCGCAGGCACCACCGCCGTGCTGCTCACCGCCTCGGACAGCGGCCGATTGGACCGCATCACCACCAAAACCCTGCAACTGACGATCAACCCACCCAACACCCCGCCCACCATCTCCACCCAACCTGGCGGTCGGTCGGTTAACGTGGGCAGCAATGCCACCTTCACTGTGATCGCCGCCGGGGCCTCGCCCCTGCGCTACCAGTGGCGTTTGAAAACCACGAATGTGGTCAATGCGACCAATAGCACGCTCGTCCTGACCAACGTGCAGACGAATCAGGCGGGGGCTTACACCGTGGTGATCACCAACAGCTTGGGGGCCGTCACCAGTCAGGTCGCCATTCTCACGGTGAACGTGCCCACTCCCCCGACCCCACCCACCCCCTCCCTCGTGCAGCCCGGGATGACCCAGAGGAAAATCACCGCCGCTTTCACGGCGGCGGCCGGTTTCCCCTATACCGTGGAATACCGCGACCTGGCCACCGGTGGAAACTGGTTGCTTTACACCAATTACCCCGCCGGGGCAGCCCAGACCCTGAATTTCACCGACTCTGCCACCAACGCCCTGCGGCTGTATCGCATCCGGGCCGGGCAGTGATTTTGCTTGAAAACCACCCCTTGAACTCGCTATCTCATGGCGAGTCATGAGAGCCAAAGCCAAAGTTGTTTCTGATATCGCGTTCGTCGGCATCATCCCGGTGATCCGGGCGAAGAATCCCGACCATATCATCCCCCTCTGCGACGCCCTCGTGGAGGGTGGAATCAGTGTCCTGGAATTGACCATGACCATCCCCAACGCTTTGGAGGTCATGAAGCGCGTGATCGCCCACTTCGGCCAGCGGGCACTCGTGGGCATGGGCTCCATCCTGGATGCCAAAATGGCCCGGGCGGCGCTGGATGCCGGCGCGGAATTCCTGGTGACCCCCATCACCAAAATCGATGTGGCCGCCGCCGCCCGCAACGCCAACCGGGCCGTCATTCTGGGCGCATACACTCCCACCGAGGCCCAACTGGCGCACGAGTCGGGCGCGGATTTTGTGAAGATTTTCCCGGCGGAAACCCTGGGGTCGGTTTACATCAAGGCCCTGCGCGCCCCCATGCCGCACCTGCGCATCGTGCCCACCGGCGGGGTGACCTTGGAAAATTGCGGGGAGTTCCTCCAGGCCGGGGCGGCCGCCCTGGGGGCCGGCTCTTCCCTCGTCTCCCAAAAAGTGGTGGACGCCGCCAACTGGGAGGAGCTGCAAAAGACCGCCAGCGCCTGGACGGCGGCGGTCAAACTGGCCCGCGAGAAAAAATCCTGACCGCCCTCGAATCTGTTCCCCATGGGGGTGGGGGACTGTGGAAACCCCG
>CAIYYI010000656.1 GCA_903930345.1 uncultured Verrucomicrobiota bacterium | reverse complement strand
TGGCCTCCTTCAGCCAGTCAGGCGGCGTGGCCCGGCCCGTTTCAATCTTGGTGATCTGCGATTCGGAGCACCCGACCCGCCGCGCCAGGTCAAGATGGGTCCAGCGCTGCCGGTGGCGCGCCCTCCGCATAGTTCGTGCATATATGGTTTGCGTAATCATTGCCGTTCAGTCCGGGGCCCCTGACTTCATGTCATGGCCCCTACAACCGGCGGCGCGGTCAATTACTCCTCCTCTGGAAACGAATAAACGCCTGTGAATACAGGCGTTAAGTGTGTTTTGACCCGGTCAAAACGCGGTCAAATCCCGGTCAAAACGCGGTCAAAGGCGGTCAATATTCTCCGTCCTCTGGCCCCTTGTTATCGCCAATCAGCCGCTTCCGGTGGATGTGGCTGGCCCTCGATTCCCGGATGTCATCCTCAATCTGGTCAAAATGGCTCGAAAACCGCCTCAGTTCGTCCGGTTCGGTGCCCGTCTTTTCCCGGATCAACTTCAGCCGGTTGATGATGGTCCCCTTCGAGCATCGGCACTTCTGTGCCACTTGGTCCGCCGTCATCTCCTTCACGCAATACAGCCGGAACACCGCCAGCACCGACGGCGGCTTGATGACCTGATCCGAGTCCAGTTGTTCGATCAGCTTGAACGCCTTGCGCGCCACATCCTCCGGCAGCGGCTCCTTCTCCTCGGGCAGGAACCGGGCAAACAGCTCCACCCCCGGCTTCCGGGCCTGCAGATTGCCTTGGGCGGTCAGAGAAACGTGTGATTCCAGGTCGAAGAACCCCGCCCGGCAGTTCGCCAGCAGCTCCTGGCAAGTCCCATCCACGAACCGGCTGGTGGGCGCGAACAAGATGAAAGGCCCCCGCAGCCGGGCCGCCAGCTCCGCCACCACACCGCGAAAATCCGACGGCTCCGTTTGGATCGTCAGAATGACCGGCACCGCCGCGCTGCCATAGGCCCCGATTTGCACCGTCCCCGGCAGCGGGAGAGCGCCCCCCTTCACCGCCCACCCAAAAGCCCCCGCCAACGCCCGGCCCAGCTTGGCCCAGCTCAGCTCATACACCACCAAATCCGCCTCCGACAGTCGGAGGTCATCGCAGTTCCACGGGTCGCACCGGCACACCGCCACCATCCGGCCATCCTCATGCCGCACCACGGCATGCGCGCACCCGCACCCGTGCGGGCACGGGTACGACACCGCCGGCCTGGGCCTGGCTTGCAAAAAAGCCGCCTTGACGGCGGCGAACTCATCGCCCACCCGCCCTTCCCACCGGCAGGCCACCCCCGAAGGCCCCAGCAACTCCTCAAGCGCCCGCCAGAATTTCATCACCTCCGCCATCGTCTCATGCCGGCAACCTCGCGCCCCCGCGTGTCCCCGCCTCACTGATGACCCGTTCGCCCATCATCAGCCTCCAACCCCGCCTCCCCCCGTCCCCCTCAACCCGCTTGCTTCCGTCCTCCGCATTGCCCCGGAACTCCTGCGCCGCCAGCCACTGATGCACCAGGTGCGCATCGCAATGTCGCCCCAGCCTCAGCGTGTTCGGCGTGCGCACCTGCACCGTCCGCGGCTTCCTGCTGGAGCCAAAGTAAACCTCGAACGCCGCCCGCACCACCCGGCCCCCCGTCGGAATCGCCTCCCTCCGGGTCGGACCGTCCGCAGCGGCGGCGAAAAGATCATCCGCCTTGCGGATCAGCACCTCCCCATGCCCCGAGTCCAGGGCCACCTCACACTCCCGCAGCACAATCCGCGTCAGCCCCGCGATGCCGGCCGTGTCCAGGGCATCCGCCCCCTTCGTGCGCAGCGGCTGCAACGTGTACGCCATGCGCTCCGAAAAGTGCCCGTCATCACCCATGAGCCGCCTCCCGAACGCCCTCCGGTACAACTCCTTTTCCCCCTTCGTGCCCGCGTGGATCCGCAGCTCATCCCGCTCCGGCGAATACACCACCACATCATCCTTGGCCGGGCGGAAATGCAGCATTTCCGTTTTCTTTTTCTCCACCTTCGCCGTCCGGGCGAACGTGTCCCCATGCCGCACCAGGAACCAGAACTCCCCGTCCATCGCAAACACCTCAACACTCGCCGTCTGCTCCCCCCGGTTGTGTTCCTTGAACCACGCGTCCAGATCCGCCACCAGCAGCTCCAGCACCGGTTGGTCCGGCGCGGCAAACGGCGGCCTGTCCGGCGCGGGCGACGCGGGCGGCCCGCCCCTCCGGTCCACCGGCCGCCTGCTGCCGAAATACTCGAACGTCGCCAGCCGGATCAGCCGTTGCTCATTGTGCTTTTCGGCCAGCAGCTCCGGCTTGGCCAGGAACACCTGCACCGCAATATCGCCGTGCGACGGCATCTCATCCCATTTCAGGGCCAGGCCCGCCTGGCTTGCGGCCGCCTCCAGCCGTTCCTGCCCCTCCTCGTTGGCCATCTCCTCAATGGCGAACAGCGTCTCGATCAGCCTGTCGGGCAGCCCGTCAGGAGCCAGCGCCAGGCCCGACAGCGCCTTGAAATACGCCTCATCATCGAGCTCGGCCGCCGGCAGCGTCACCTTCCTCATGGCCAGCTCCTCGCTGAACCGCCCGAACAACTGCCCGAGCAGCTCCCGCCCCACCTGTTTCAGGAACTTCGGTTTCGTGAATCGTTTGAACTTCATACCACAAGCCTTTCTGTTTTCATTTCAGTTTTCAGATATTCCCCGCCAGCCTACCACCCCCCCCTGGACAAATACCGTCCGACCCAAACCCGAAATGCTGCCAACTTATTCACAAACTTATTCACAGCCCCCAGCCGAGAGCGCACGCAAATCCTTCCGAGTTCCGCATTCAGGTGGGCCTTCAAATCCGCATTCCGCAATCCACAATCCGCATTTGCGAGGGCCGTCCCCGTCTTTTCCCCGGTCGGTGAGCCCGTCGACCCGCCGGCCCCGGTCCCATGGTCCCGTGGTCCCGTGGTCTTTTCTCAGCCCTCCATTCGCCCTTGCCAACGTGGGTTTGCCTGTCCAATATTGCTGACCAAATGAAAAACAAGCCACCGATATCACGACGACTGCTTGTGCTTGCGATTGCACTACTTGGCATCATCGGGGTGGTTTACCTCACCTTGCGATTGAACGCGCGCCACAATTTGGAGATATTTTTGAGGCCATCACCCGTCCCGAGTGATTTGAAAGTTCTCCACACACGCGGCACAATTTCCGGCAGTTATTATCACCTTTCTGGTTCGCCAGCCGTGATTGATTCCATTATCAAGTTAAAGGGCTTGGTCGAAGTTCCGACAGAGCCACCGGAGTCATCGGATATTGGTGGGTTCGGTGCCAAAGAACGGACGAAGGTTTCATGGGATTGGTGGCAACCGACCACAATGTTCGGCGCGAGATTCTACTTCCTGCACCATAGGAGTGAGGCTGTTCAAGGCTGGAGCGAGGGGTGGTGGGTGAGTGGAGCAACGAATGAGGTGTATGCATTTATTGGCGGCTAACACGCCGATGGTTGAACAAGCCCGTCGTCCCCGTCCCTTCCACCCTTCACCCTTCACCCTTTTCCCCCTACAGCCCCACCAGTTTAGGGGTCAGTCCAGGGTTTGGTGCAGTTCGTTCGCCGATAAGGGGTAAACCCGGGCAATTCGGTTGCCACAGTCAGGATTGTCCGCATTCGGCCAGCCGGTCGCATGCCGCCCTGGTAAAAGCCGCCCCAAAGTGGCAGCGGCGGGTCCGCTTTCCCCGTCCCAACTTCCGAGTTCCGGCATGGCCCCGCAATCGTGTCACCGC